>JBGSPP010000096.1:0-15734 GCA_041738515.1 Desulfobulbus sp. | reverse complement strand
TCTGGCGGGTGGCGATGGCCACGCGGTCCTGGCCGGGACGGCGAAGGTGATCGACCGGCACAGCAACGACCTGAGCGAGCCCTTCATCCGCGGGGCCCGGATGGTACTGACCATCGCCCAGGCGCAGGGCATTGACTGCTGCTTCCTCAAATCCGGCAGCCCGTCCTGCGGCCTGGAGCCGGCCCCCGGCGTCACCGCCGCCCTGCTGCTCGCCCACAGCATCCGGGTGATCTCCCTCTGAGCCTGGCGGGCCTCGCCGCAGCACTGGTCACTCCTCCGTTGGCTCGGTTGTCGCCACAACCGGCGCGTCCATGGGCAGCAGGCGAATGAGCAGAATGCCGCATTCATAGAGCAGATATAGCGGCCCACCCATGAGCGCCATGTTGACCAGGTCCGGGGTCGGCGTCAGGAGCGCGGCCAGGATGGCGATCACCAGGAGCGCGTAGCGCCGGTGTTTTTCGTAGGTCTGGCGGCGGACCGCTCCCACCCTGGCGCTGAAGACCATGAACACCGGCAGCTCGAAGATGGCGCCGAAGGCGAGCACGAACAGGGCTACGAAATTGACAAAGCGACTGACCGAGATCACCGCCTTGAGCTCATCCGACTGAAAACCGAGGAGGAACTCGATGCCAAACGGCAGGGTAACCAGGGCGCAGAACAGGGAACCGCAATAGAAGAGGACGCAGGTGGCCAGCACGAACCAGAACACTTGCCGCCGAGGCAGGCCAAACGGCTTGCCCAGAGCCTGCCACAGCACCTGCATCAGCAGCGGCATCAGCAGAAAGACGGCACCGAAGAAAGCCAGTCGGACATGAGCCAGAAAGGGCCCGGCCACGGAAAAAAAATAGAGCTTCTCTCCCAGATGCGCCTGGAGCAGGGCCATGACCGTGGGAGAGAGAAAGAACAGGGCTCCGGTCGTCGCCACCATGGACAGCCCCAGCAGCTTCAGCGAACGGAGCAGTTCCCCCAGAAAGACGAGGAAGGAGTGGCTGGGTTTGATCATGGCGGCCTGGACAGGGAGAGTTCGTGGTTGGCCTGCGTGTCAGCGGGCGGAAAAAGGTAGCAAACCGGAGGGATAAAAGCAATTGAATAGCCGTTGCGTTTACCCGGCCATCATGATAAAAGCCGTGCAACCAGCCATTTCCAGCTGCCGACCCGCAACCCGCGATCCCGTCCCCTCAGCCACTGCCCACGCCATGCTAGAATTACGATTTGTCCGTGAACACCTCGATCTGGTCCGCCAGAAATGCCAGCTACGAGGCCTGGATCCCCAGATTCTCGACCGCTTTGCCGAGACCGATGGCCGTCGCCTCACCGCGCTCGCTCAGGTCGAGGCCCTGAAAAACCAGCGCAACACTGTCTCCAAGACCATTGCCGCCATGAAGCAGAACGGCGAGAGCGCCCAAGCCGAGCCACTGATCGTGGAGATGCGTCAGGTCTCGGAGCGGATCAAGGAACTTGACGCCGGCCTGGCCGGGATCGAGGCCGAACTCCAGGACCTCATCATGACCATCCCCAATCTCTGCGACGATTCCGTGCCCCAGGGCCGGGATGAACGCGACAACCTGGAGGTCAAGCGCTGGGGTGAGATTCCCGACTTTTCCTTTGCCCCCAAAACCCACTGGGAAATCGGCGAGGGGCTTGGCATCCTCGACTTCGAGACCGCCGCTCGCCTGGCCGGGGCCAGGTTTGCCCTGCTCAAGGGGTTCGGGGCGCGGCTCTCGCGGGCCCTGGTCAGCTTTTTTCTCGACCTGCACACCCAGCGGCACGGCTACACCGAGGTGCTGCCGCCGTTCCTGGTCAATTCAAAAACCATGACCGGCACCGGCCAGTTGCCCAAGTTCAAGGAGGACCTGTTCAAGTTGGAGGGCTGGGATCTGTGGCTGATCCCCACGGCCGAGGTGCCGGTGACCAACATCCATGCCGACGAGACCCTGGAGGAAGGCGCGCTGCCGCTTAAATACACCGCCTATACCCCCTGCTTCCGTTCCGAGGCCGGTTCCTACGGTAAGGACACTCGCGGACTCATCCGCCAGCACCAATTTGAAAAGGTGGAACTGGTCAAGTTCACCGCCCCGGAGCAGTCGGCCGAGGAGTTGGAACGGTTGCTGACCGACGCCGAGGAGGCATTGCAGTTGCTGGAACTCCCCTACCGAGTGGTGGCCCTCTGCTCGGGCGATCTCGGCTTTTCCGCCGCTAAGACCTACGACATCGAGGTCTGGCTGCCGGGCCAGAACACCTACCGGGAGATTTCCTCCTGCTCCAATTTTCTTGATTTCCAAGCCCGGCGGGCCGGCATCCGGTACCGCCCCAAGGGCGAAAAAAAGAGCCGTCTGGTGCACACCCTCAACGGCTCCGGTTTGGCGGTCGGCCGCACCTTGCTGGCCATTCTCGAGAACCACCAGCAGGCAGACGGCACGGTCCGGCTGCCCAAAGTTTTGGAACCCTACTTCGCGACCCGCTTCTGACCGGTCTGCGACAACGGCAATACGCCGACGCCTCCGCCTTCCGGCTCAGTGCGTCTTCTTCGTTTCCAGCGCCAGTTCGATCAAGCGGTCAAGCAGGGCGGCAAACGGCAGGCCTGCCTCGGCCGCGGCCTGGGGCAGCAGACTGGTGGGCGTCATACCGGGGATGGTGTTGGTCTCCAGGATATACAGTTCGTCGCCGGAAAGAATCATGTCGGTGCGGCTGTAGCCCCGCAACTGCAGGGCGTGGTGCGCCCGCACGGCATAGTCCTGGGCCTTCTTTCGCACCGCTTCGTCGACCGGCGCAGGGCAGATCTCGCGGCTCGCCCCGGGCTGGTACTTTGCCTCGTAGTTGAAGAAATCGTAGCGGCTGTCGGGAATGATCTCGATCAGCGGCAGGGCCCGTGGATCAGCATTGCCCAACACCCCGGCCGTGAGCTCACGGCCCTTGATATATTCCTCCACCATGACCTCGCTGTCGTGCCGCAGGGCCAGATGCAGGGCCGGCAGCAGCTTTTCGGCCTCGCGGACAATGGTCATGCCGATGGAAGAGCCCTGTCGCACAGGCTTGACCACGCAGGGTAGTTTGACGCTGGCGGTAATCCGGCTGGTACCGGCCAAGTCGCCAGGCTCGACCATCACCCAGGGGGCAACGGGCAGGCCCGCCAGCCGATACATAATCTTAGCCAGGTTCTTGTCCATGGCCAGGGCGCTGCCCAGCACCCCGGCACCTTGGTAGGGAATGCCAAGCAGGTCGAGGAAGCCCTGGATGGTCCCATCTTCGCCGTAGACACCATGGAGCAGGATGAAGGCCGCGTCCAAGCGGTCGGCGTCGGCGGCGATCCGGCTCAGATCAGTGGCGGCGTCGTACCTTGTGACCTCGTATTTTTCCGGATCAAGAGCCTTTTCCACCCCGGCCGCGCCCCTGAGCGACACCTCACGCTCATCTGATTTTCCACCGGCAATCAACGCCAATCGCAATTTCGCCATGGTCGACCTCCTTCGATATGTTCACAGCTGCCCCGCTCCGCCCCCGGTACGGGAATGCCTCCCATGGTACCAGCACCATGGAGAAAAACAATCAAAACAATGCCCCCGATGCGGCCGCAGCCGTAGGAACCGGGTATCCCCCGACATGGAGTCAGGACCCGTCGGCAGGACCGCGCCGCGGCAGCCAGAGAGCGACCGTGATCCGGATATTTGCATTGACAAGCAATGGCGATGAAGGTATTTTACCGTTTTTTTCAAACACCACTCTTACTAACGGCCCCGGCCAACCACCAAAGGATGTGATGCAATCATGATCGAAGTAGATGTCAGAGGTGACCTTGAATACGCGATCAGGCAGCTGAAGAAGAAACTGCAGATCGACGGTATCAAACGAGAGCTGAAACGGCGTGAGTACTACGAGAAACCCAGCGTGAAAAAACGCCGCAAAGCCGCTGAAGCCCTGCGTAAACTTCGCAAGTTCAACCGGATGAGAAGTCGGGTTTGAACCAGACGCCCTGACGGTCCCCGTCAGGGCGTTTTCATTTTCCCGCCTCCAGAGTACGACCCTGCAGATCGACCTCTTCACCGACCAGATTCCGCTCTTCCTCCAATACCTGACCGTGCAGCGCAGGCTGGCTGCCAACACCATCGCCGCCTACCGGGCCGACCTGGTTGCGATGCTGGATTTCCTCAACCGGGATTGCAAGCCGCCCCCGCTGCAGATCGAGCGCGAGCATATCCAGCAGTTTTTCCGCCTCTGCCACCAGCGCGGCATCAGTGCCCGCTCCAATGGGCGCAGGCTGGCAGCCTTGCGCGCCTTTTTCCGATTTCTCATTGAGCAGGGCCTGATCGATGAAAACCCGGTAGCCGAGATCGACGCCCCGAAAATGGGCCATAGCCTACCCAAGGCACTCAGCATCGCGGAGGTCGACACCCTCCTGACCCTGCCCGAAATCATGCCGCCGCTGACCCTGCGCAACTACGCCATGCTCCACCTGATCTACGGCTCGGGTCTGCGCGTTTCAGAACTGGTGCATCTGCCGGTCAACGGCTGCAACCTGAACAACTGCCATGTACGCATCCTCGGCAAGGGCGACAAGGAGCGGGTTGTTCCCTTTTCCTCCGCGGCAGCGGCGGTCATCCGCGACTACCTGGAACGCGGCCGGCCGGCGTTGATGAAGCGACGCCCCAGCCCGCTGCTCTTTGTCTCCAACCGGGGCACCGGCATGACCAGGAACCGCTTCTGGCAGATCATCGGCGAGATCGCCCTTAAAGCCGGCATTTCCCGGGAGATTAGCCCGCACATGCTGCGTCACTCGTTCGCCACCCACCTGCTCTCCGGCGGCGCCGACCTGCGTTCAGTGCAGATGATGCTGGGCCACGCCGATATCGCCACCACTCAGATCTACACCCACATCGACGCCTCCAGACTCAAATCGACCCACCGCCGCTTCCATCCGCGCGGCTAGGCCTCCACCTTTCTGGCCTCATCCGCCGTCTCCAGCTCGGTCCGCATGGGAAGCTTGACGGTGAAGACCGTTTTTCCGGCCGCCGACTGCACCTCGATGCTGCCACCGTGGGCCCGGACGATGCCGTAGGACACCGGCAGGCCAAGGCCGGTTCCTTCGCACGCCGCCTTGGTGGTGAAAAAAGGCTCGAAAATACGCCCCAGATGCTCTTGCCGTATGCCAGGGCCTGTATCCTCGAAGGAGAGATGCGCCACTCCCTCCTGCACCGCAGTGCCGATGACCAGCAAGCCGCCCTGCTCGGCCATGGCGTCGCCGGCATTCAGGATCAGATTGACCAGCACCTGGCGGATCTGATCCTCCACCGCCAGCAGGATGATATTCTGGCCATCATAGGCCCTGACCACGCAGATCCGCTTCTTTTCAAGATAGTTCCGGTGCAGGGCCAGCACATTCTCGATCAGCCGGTGCAGATCACAGGGCATAGTTCGCCCTGACGAGGGCCGGTTGAGGTGCTGCAGGTCGCGCAGCAGCTTGCGCATCCGGTCGCACTCTTCTTCCGCCAGGCGCAGCATGTTCTGGGCCTCGGCATCAAGGCTCTGCCGCTGCTTGACATCCCGCAGGGCAAAACGGATGCCGAGGAGGGGATTGCCGAACTCATGGGCAATGGAGGCGGCCAGCTTGCCGATGGTCTCCATCTTCTGGGCATGCTGCAGCTGCTCGATCAGCTCCTGTTCCCGTGTGACATCCCGCCCCAGAACCATGACATGCTCAAGCGCGCCGCCCTGATTGGTGATGGGCAGCACTTCCATCTCCAGGCTGACACGCTGCCCGGCTCCATTGATGAATGGTAAATCGCCCAGCCCAAGCCTTGCCAGTGCGAACCGCAGCATGCACCTGCGTCACCTGGGTATCGGGCTCAAAGCCAAAGCTTTTGAAGCAATCGACCGCCTTTCTCCCCAGCACCGAGGCGGCGGGTTGAGCGAACACCTTTTCCAGACTGGCATTGCCGTACTCGATGACCCCGTCGGCGTCGGTGATGAGGATCAGGGCAGGGGCCTGTCGAATGACCCGGGCAAACAGCATTTTCTCCTGCTCAAGCTGCTGCTGCCTGCTGATGTCGGAAAAGAACACGATCGCCCCCACACACGAGCCTTGCTCCAGGACCGGATAGGAGCGCAGGGAGATTCGCAACGGTGCCCCACCGGATCGGTGGAGGGCCACATCCTCGGTCTCCAGCACCCGGGATTCCCGGATCGTTGCCCTGATCTGAGCGCAGAGAACGCACGGCCACTCACACAACTGTCCCCGCTCTTCAATCAGTGCAAGCAGGTTTCGACCAACCAGCGCCCCCTGATCGGCCTCCTGGAAATACTCCAGACCGGCACGGTTAACAAAGGTGCAGACGCCATGGATGTCCACCCCGAACACCGCCTCGCCGGCTGCGTCAAAAAACAGCCGCAGGCGCTCTTCCTGCTCCCGCAGGCGGGCAAAGGTCTGGTAGCCGCTTTGGCAGAGTTCGTTGAGCACCGAGACGACCTGATCGATCTCATCGGGATTCCGTCGCGGGGGCCGGTCGAGCGCCAGCGGCAGGGGTTTGGTGTGGCGCAGATCAATATTTCGGACAGCGTCGGCCAGGCTGATCAGGTGACGGGTCAGTTGCTTTTGGAAGAGGAGCAGGATAAAGCCGGAGACGAGAAAGGTCTTCAGGGCGTTGCTGATCAGCAGGATGACAATCCTGTCGTGGAGCCTGTCATAGATGGCGGCGAGGGAGGCCACCACCCGCAGCTGCCCGATCAGCTCCTGCCCATGACGAACCTGATGCAGCAAGGGATAGGTACGGGCGATGATGCTCTTGCCTGCGGCGGGATCGCCCTTCTGCCAAGTAACCTCGCCGTTCATTTCCACGGCGGCGTGGACAATGCCCTCGCGCTTGATCAGCCCCTCGAGTTGCAGGTTAACCTGCAGGTCGTCAAGAACCCAGACGCTCTCCTCGATCGGCCTGAGGCTGGTTGCTTCGATGGCAGTAAAAAAGGCGTACAACCCCTGCAGGTCCCGCCGGTAATCAAGGTAGAGTTGGATTGCGGTCGCCACCACCGCCACCATGCTGCTGAAGCAGATGACCAGAACGGTGAGCCGGGAGGCGATGCTGGCTTTGTTCAAGCAATACACGATGAGGATCCTTGCCGAAGGTGCGCCGCAACCATCAACCGTAACGCTCCTCCAAACTGTTCGTACCACCGTCGACCTGCGCCTGCCCCACCTCTCCCTGCCCAGGTTGGGGAACCTCCAGCACAGGGCCGGCCTGCCGCTGGCCGGCAAGCAGCACGCGCAGATGCCCGTGGTTGTTTAGACGTCGGCGCGCCGCCTCCAGCACCAGATCAGGATGATTGTTGACCTCGCTGAGGTGGGCAAGCACCAGCAGCCGCAATCGTTCGCCTGCCAGTGCATCGGCGCAGGCAACGGCATCGGCGTTGGCCAGATGGCCCATACTGGAGAGCACCCGTTGCTGCAACACCAGCGGATAGGGCCCCTCGCGGAGCATCTGGACATCGTGGTTGGCTTCCAGGATCAGGGCCTCGCATTGCCGCAGATGGTGCCTGATCAGCTGGGTGATTCGGCCGGTATCGGTACAATACCCGAGGCGGACTGAACCGTCACTGACGACGAATCCGACCGGGTCGCTGGTGTCGTGGGACACGGCAAAGGGATGGACCCGGAGGCCATCGACGGCAAAGGCTTCACCGGTTCCAAACTCGCGAATCTGGGGCAGCCTGCCCATGCGCTGCTCAGCCGCCCGCAGGGTGCCGGCGTTGGCGTATACCGGCAGGTTCAGCCGTCTGGCCAGCACCCCTACGCCGCGGACGTGGTCGTCGTGCTCGTGGGTTACCACGATGGCCGAGAGCGTCTCCGGGGCGATGCCGTGGGCGGCCAACCGGCCGATCAGTTCCTTGCCGGAAAAGCCGTTGTCGATGAGCAGGCGGGTGGAATCGGATTCGACCAGGGTGCAGTTGCCCTTGCTGCCGCTGCCAAGCACGGTGAATTTCACTGAAAACGCTCCACGCCAGCCTTGTCGGTCTCAGCGCAGGCCGGTGGAGCCGAACCCGCCGCCACCGCGGGCGGTCTCTTCCAGAGATCTGCGCAGGACCAGTGCCGCCCTGACCACCGGCGCCAGCACCATCTGGGCGATCCGGTCGCCGCGGCACACCGTGAATGGTTCCGCACCAAGGTTGATTAGTCCGACCTTGACCTCGCCGCGATAGTCGGCGTCAATGGTGCCCGGGGCATTGATCACCGTCACCCCATGCCGCACTGCCAGGCCAGAGCGGGGCCGCACCTGGATTTCGTATCCCGCCGGGATGGCCACGGCAAACCCGCAGCCGATCAGCCTGATCTGGCCCGGGCCGATCGGCACCGGTTCATCGATACAGGCCGCCACATCCATGCCCGAGGCCTGCGCCGACTCATAGCACGGCAGCGGCAGGTCAGCGCTCCGCTCAGGATCCAGCCAGGTAAAAGCAACTTCCACAGTATTCATCACAATCCCAGACAATGCTCATCCGTTATCGCCCCCAGGCACCGGTGTTAACAAAAAAGCCGGCGCCGTTCTTCACGGCAGCCGGCTCCATTGCAATCAGGCCTGACAACTCCCGATCATTCCTCGCCTTCCGCGAGGGCGGCCTTGCGGCTCAAACGGATTCGACCGCGGTTGTCGATCTCGACCACCTTGACCTTGATGATGTCGCCCTCCTTGACTACGTCGGTGACCTTCTTCACCCGCTCGTTGGCCAGCTCGGAGATATGCACCATGCCGTCCGTGCCGGGTAG
Organism: Desulfobulbus sp.; assembly: GCA_041738515.1. Taxonomy (GTDB): domain Bacteria; phylum Desulfobacterota; class Desulfobulbia; order Desulfobulbales; family Desulfobulbaceae; genus Desulfobulbus. Next base: position 6,985 of record JBGSPP010000096.1, on the reverse strand, counting down.
GATCTGAACAAAGGCGCCGAACTCCTTGATGGTCCGCACCTCGCCCTCGTAGATCCTGCCGACCTCAGGTACTGCCGTGATCTCCTGGATGCGCCGGATGAGGGCGTTGGCCGACTCGGTGCTGCTACTGAAGATTTTGATGGTGCCGTCATCCTCGACATCAATCTTGGAGTCGAACTCGGCGGTCATCTCGCGGATGATCTTACCGCCGGGGCCGATGATGTCGCGGATTTTGTCCGGATTGATCTTGAGGGTGACATACTTGGGCGCGTGTTCCGAAACCACCGCCCGCGGCGAGCTGATGGCCTCCCGCATCTTCTCGAGGATGTGGAGACGACCCTTCTTGGCCTGGGACAGAGCTGTGCCCATGACCGCGCGGTCAACGCCCTCGATCTTGATGTCCATCAGCAGGCCGGTGATGCCCTCGCTGGTGCCGACCACCTTGAAATCCATGTCGCCGAGGTGATCCTCGTCGCCGAGGATGTCGGTGAGGACCACCACCTTGTCGCCCTCCTTGATCAGGCCCATGGCCACGCCGGAGACCGGCGCCTTGATCGGCACGCCAGCGTCCATCAGGGCCAGGCTGGCGCCGCAGACCGTTGCCATGGAAGAGGAGCCGTTGGATTCCAGCACCTCGGAGACCACCCGCAGGGTGTAGGGAAAGACCTCGCCCGAGGGCAGGACCGCCTCGATGCCGCGGCGGGCCAAGGTGCCGTGGCCGATGTCGCGGCGGCTGGGTCCGCTCAACCGCTGGACCTCGCCGACGCAGAAGGGCGGGAAGTTGTAATGGAGCATGAAGCGGCGATAGACGTCGCCACCCAGGCCCTCCAGGTGCTGCTCGTCGCGCTCGCTACCCAAGGTGCCGATGACCAAGGCCTGGGTCTCACCGCGAGTGAACAGCGCCGAACCGTGGGCCCGGGGCAGGATCCCGACCTCGCAAGCGATAGGCCGGACGTCTTCGAAGCTGCGGCCGTCGATGCGAATGCCCTTGCTGACGATCCGGTCCCGCATCACGTTCTTCTTGTAGTCGCTGAGCAGTTCTTTGACCTGACCGGGTTCGTCGTACATCTCGGTGTCGATCTGGGCGAGCACCTCTTCCTTGAGCAGGTCGTACCGCTCGGATCGGGCCATCTTGTCTGCCGTGGTCACCACCTCCTCCATGCCTGCGGCGGCGACTTCCACCACCTTGGCCCGCAGGATCTCGTTGACCTGAGGCGGGATGACCTGCCGCTTGGTCTTGCCGACTTCTTTCTGCAGTTGCAGTTGCAGGTCGATGAGGGGCTGGACGCCGGCATGGGCGAAAAAGATCGCCTCCAGAACGACGTCCTCGCTCATTTCCCCGGCCCGGCCCTCGACCATGACCACAGCATTGCGGGTGCCGGCTACCACCAGGCTGAGCTTGGATTGCTCCAACTGGCTCCTGCTCGGATTGAGCACATACTGGCCGTCGAGGTAGGCGACGCGGGCGGCGGCCACTGGCCCGGCAAAGGGGATATTGGAAATCATCAAGGCGGTGGAGGCACCGTTCATGGCCAAGACGTCCGGGTCGAATTCCTGGTCGGCGGAAAAGACGGTCGCAATCAGCTGAGTCTCACTGGAATAACCGGCCGGGAACAGCGGACGCAGTGGCCGGTCGATGAGGCGGCAGGTCAGCACCTCCTTCTCGCTCGGGCGGCCGATCTCGCGGCGGAAGTAGCTGCCAGGTATCCGGCCCGCGGCGTACATACGCTCCTGGTACTCGATGGTCAGTGGCAGGAAGCCCAGATTCTTGGACTCCTTTTCAGCCACCACTGTGACCAGCACCTTGTTGTCGCCGCTGGACACCACCACCGACCCGTTGGCCTGCTTGGCCATTTTGCCGATTTCCATGGTGATGACGCGACCGCCGATTTCGGTTTCTACTGTTGTAATCATGAATACTCCTGTTCCGGCCTAGCCGGGGTGTGCGTTGTGCATGGACGATGCGCCTGGATGCGGCGAATGTGCGTCACGAAGGCACAAAGGAGGCTGCGACAATCGCCCGGGCGGGCTCCTCTCACCGTGTCCTTTGTGTCTTCATGACCGTTCCGCTGCCGACAGGGCAGACGCGTACGGGATATAACGGACGAGGAACCACGGCGGTTCCCCGTCCGGCGGGGTTTTGTTTATTTGCGGATGCCGAGCTGCCCGATGAGCGTCCGGTACTTGGCGATATCCTTCTTCTGCAGGTATTTGAGCAGGTTGCGGCGCTGGCCGACCAGTTTCAGCAGGCCCCGGCGGGAATGGTGATCCTTGGCATGGGTCTTGAAATGCTCGGTCAGATACAGGATCCGCTCGGTCAGCAGGGCGATCTGCACCTCACAGGAGCCGGTATCGGTCTCGTGGATCTTGAATTGTTCGATGAGTTCCTTCTTTCGTTCTGTTGTCTGTGCCATGGGCACCTCCGTCTGTCCTTCTGCTGCCAGCAAAGCAATTTCCCTCGGCCTCGGCTGGAGTCTGGATGATGGATCCTCTGGTCCGCGTCAGAGGGATGCCGCGGGAGGACCGATGTGTTCTCTATACTCTACGTGCTCAAACCGCGCCAGCGCAAAGCGTTTCGCAGCCCGCGGCCCGCAGGGCCTCTTCCAGGCCAAGACTGCGGTCCAGGAGCGCCTGGCGGCCGTCATCGGCGAAGAGGTCGCTCCCTGGCAGACTAGCGGCAACAGTGAAGGGACCGCTGGCGACCCTGCGCAGGTGAATGAGATGGGCTCCACAACCCAGGTCGCGGCCAATGTCGGCGGCCAGCACCCGGATATAGGTGCCGCGGCTGCAGCGGACTGCGATCTGCAGCTGACAGGCGGCTGGATCATAGCCTTCGCAGGAGAGGGCATATATCTCGATCGGCCGGGGCTCCTTGGTGATCGTAACCCCCTGGCGGGCATAGGCATACAGGGGTTTGCCCAAGTGCTTGGCCGCCGAGAACGGTGGCGGCGCCTGCAGCTGCGGCCCGACATGGGCACACAGACAGCGCTCGATGGCGTCCCGGTCAAGTTCGGGCACCGGCAGGGTCCGGGTCACCTGCCCCTCCGGGTCCTGGGTCTCGGTCTCGACCCCAAGCTGGAGCGTGGCCAGGTAGGTTTTGCGGCCGCCCATGAACCGGTCAATGTGACGGGTGGCGGTCCTGCCGACACAGACGATCAGAAGGCCGGTGGCAAAAGGGTCCAGAGTGCCGGCGTGACCAACCTTCTTGATGCCAAGCAGTCGACGGATCCGACGGACGATGGCAAACGAGGTCAGCCCCTCGGGCTTGTCGACAAGATACACCCGGCCGTCGCCTTCCGGGCCGGCGGCGACCAGCGGCTGCCCCTCAACCATCAGTCAAGCCTGTATCTCCTGCCGCAGCAGGGCGACCAGATCGTCCCGCATCTTGTCCAGGGTAAGCCCCCGAAGGCGGAAGCCGCTGGCATTGCGGTGACCGCCGCCGCCGTATCGGGCGGCGATGAGCGAGACATCGCACTGCCCCTTGGCCCGCAGGCTGACGGAGACCTGATCCGGGGCAATCTCCTTGAGAAAGATCGCCACCCGTACCGACCGTATAGCCCTGGGAAAATTGATGAAATGCTCGGTGTCCTCCATGGTGGTGAAGGTCCGCTCAAGCATCTTCTGGGTCACCCGGATGACCGCGATCCGGTCGCGGTCGTGCATTTCCAGCGTGGCCAGCACCTCCTGCATCAGGCGCACCCGCCCGAGGGAGAAGTTGTCGTAGAGGTTGTTGGCCACCGCGGCAGGCCGCGCACCCAGGCGGATCAGATGGCCGGCCACGTGATGGGTATGGCTGCTGGTGCAGTCGTACTTGAACGAGCCGGTGTCGGCGCTGATGGCCGCGTACAGGCACTCGGCGGCCTTGAGCGAGATCTCGGTCCCCAGCGCCTCGGCCAGGTCGTAGAGCATCTCGCCGGTGGAGGAGCGCTGCGGCTCGATCCAGGCGGCCTCGCCAAAACCGGTGTTGCCCTTGTGATGATCGATCACCGCCATCGGCCGGATGGTCATCAGTTCCCTGCTGTTCCGGCCCAGCCGTCCCTCGTCGCCACAATCGAGGCAGAGCGCGAGAATATCCTCCCCGGCCTGGGCGACGAACTCCCGCACCCGCTCCATGTCGGTCTGCACCTGGGCGCAGCCGGGTAGGAACCGGTACATGGCCGGCACCGATTCCTCCAGATAGCGGAACACCCGCTTGCCCATTCCTTCGAGGATTTCGGACAACCCAAGCAGCGAACCAAGGGCATCCGCATCCGGATTGAAGTGGGTCATCAGGAGGATATGCCCCCTGTCCCGCACTGCCGCAAGGACTGCCTGGTCAGGACTGTTCATCGTTGCGCTCCTTGTCGATCTGCCGAAACAGGTCGTCGATGCGCCGCACCTCCTCGTTGAGGATGTCGAAATAGAACAGCAACTCGGGCGTGTAGCGCATATTCAGGACCTTGGCCAGATGGCTGCGGAAAAAGCCTCTGGCACGGTTCATCCCCTTGCCCGCAGGACCGCTGTCCGTGCCGGCCGGCACGGTGAAGTAGACCTTGGCCTGCTTGAGGTCAGGAGTGACGATCACCCGGGTGAGGGCAACCCCGGTCAACCGGGGGTCGGCCACATCCCGCAAGAGCAGCAGGGTCAGCTCGTTTTTGATCGCCTCGGCGACCCGTTTGGGCCGGGAACTTTCAGGCCGGCCCAGCCCGGGCAGTTTGAAATCAAATTCCATGGGACCCCTCGCCTACAGGGTGGCTTCGACCTCATCGAGCACAAAGGCCTCGAGATGGTCGCCAACCTTGATATCGTTGTAGTTCTCCACGCCGATACCGCACTCGAAACCGGTCAGCACCTCTTTGACGTCGTCTTTGAACCGCCGCAGCGAACCGAGCCTGCCAGTGTAGACCACCACACCCTCGCGCATCACCCGCACCCGCGCGTTCCGTTCCATCTTACCGTTAATGACCGAACAGCCGGCGATGGTGCCGATCTTCGGGACCTGGAAGGTCTCGCGCACCTCAGCGGTGCCGATGACCCGTTCCTCGAAGGTCGGCTCGAGCATGCCCTTCATCGCCTTCTCGATGTCCTCGAGGGCGTGATAAATGACATCGTAGGAGCGGACGTCAACCCCCTCGCGATCGGCCAGTTCCTTGACCTTGACGGTCGGCCGGACGTTGAAGCCGATGATGATGGCATCGGAGGCGGCGGCCAGGTGGATGTCGTTCTCGGTGATCGAGCCGGTGCCCTCATGCAGGGAGCGGACCCGGATAGCCTTGGTCGAGAGATTTTCGGCTGCCTGCCCGAAGGCCTGGAGCGTGCCCTGGACATCGGCGCGGAGCACAACCCGCAGTTCCTTGACGTCCTGCTCGGCCATCTTCTCAAAGAGGTTGTCGAGCGATACCTTGGTTGCGGCGGCCAGCTCAACTTCCCTGGCCTTGAGCTGGCGGGAGGCGGCCACTGATTTGGCCATCTTCTCGTCGGGCACGACGACAAACTCGTCGCCGGCCTGGGGCACGCCGGACAGGCCCTGGACCTCGACCGGGATGGACGGCCCGGCCGCAAGCACCTGCTCACCGCGCTCGTTGGTGAGTGAACGCACCTTGCCGCTCCAGATGCCGGCGACAAAGTTGTCGCCCGGCCGAAGCGTGCCCTCCTGGACCAACACCGTAGCCACCGGGCCGCGGCCCTTGTGCAGCTGGGCCTCGATAACCGTACCCTTGGCCTTGCGCTCTGAATCAGCCCGAAGTTCGAGGATTTCGGCCTGCAACTGGATGGACTCGAGCAGTTCCTCGATGCCGATCCCTTTCTTGGCCGAGGTCTCGCAAAAAATGGTCTGACCGCCCCAAGCCTCGGGGATGAGCCCGAAATCGCTCAACTCCCGCTTGACCCGGTCGGGGTCGGCGTTGTCCTTGTCAATCTTGTTGACAGCGACCACGATCGGCACGCCGGCCGCCTGCGAATGGGCGATGGCCTCCTTGGTCTGGTCCATGACACCGTCGTCGGCGGCCACGACCAGGACGACGATGTCCGTCACCTTGGCGCCGCGCGAACGCATCTCAGTGAAGGCCGCGTGACCGGGGGTGTCGACGAAGGTCAGGTCACCAGCTGGCCCCTGGACATGGTAGGCGCCGATGTGCTGGGTGATGCCGCCGGCCTCGCCCGCAACCACGTCGGTCTTGCGGATGGCGTCGAGGATGGAGGTCTTGCCGTGATCGACATGGCCCATGACCGTGACTACCGGCGGGCGCGGCATGACCTCGCCGCCCGAGCCAGCCTCCTGCTCCTGCAATGCTTCGATCTCCAACTCCTCGGTCATGGCCTGCTCAACCTCATAGCCGAAGTCGGCGGCCACCAGAGCGGCGGTATCGACATCCAAGGCCTGGTTGAGGGTCGCCAGCACGCCGAGGCGCATCAGGGCGGCAATCACCTCGTTGGCCTTGACGCCCATGCGTTTGGCCAGGTCACCGACGCTGATGGTGGCCACCACCTTGATCCGTTTCTTGATTGCCTTGGTCTCCGCCACCATGGATTGGTTGGCCAGATCCCGGCGGGAGCCATCCTTCTTTTTCTTACCCTTGCGTGGACGAAGGAACTCGGAATCGCCGTCGAGGATCACATCACCGCGCTCGCGGCCCTTCTTGGCCCCCTTGACTCCCTTCTTGCCCAGACTGTCGTCGTCAGTTCCACCGACCCGCTTGCTCTTTTTCTTGCCCTTGGCATCGACCCGGCCTGCCTCGTCCTTCACCACCGGAACATCGACGTTCACCTGCGGCGGCGCCGGTCGACCCGGGCGCACCGGTCGCTTCATTGCCGGCCTGGCAACCCGTTTTTCAGGAACCGGAATCACCACCCGGCCGACGATCCTGGCCATGGGCTTGGGTTTCTCAGGCTCAACAGCGATTTCGGCCGGAACAACCGGGGCCGCCTCGACGACCCCGTCGCCACTCGGCTCGAGCGCATCCGTTGGCACGGCTATCGGTTCCGGTGCTTCGGCCGCCTCGGCTTC
>JBGSPP010000036.1:0-2584 GCA_041738515.1 Desulfobulbus sp. | reverse complement strand
TGCCCGCCGCACGCCATGCGGCCGGCCGAGTTCCGCCGGATGCTGCGTGACTTCCGGCTGGCACTGGTGTTCAAGATCGACGTGCCCCTGGCCGACCTGCAGACCGACAAACGACAGGATATCGCCAGGAAAATCCATGTGATTGCCGCCGCCCTGGAGCGGGAGGCGGTCGGGTGCGGATTCGCCTGTGCCCACGGCATTGCCGCCGGTTCCTGCAAGGAACTGTTCTGCGGCGATCAAAAATCCTGCCGGTTCCTTGACCGCAAGCAGTCCTGCCCGCACGCGGACCAGGCTCGCCCCTCGCTCTCGGCCCTGGGGATCAATTTCGAGCTGCTGGCCGCAACCGCCGGCTGGCCCTTCCACAAACCCGGCGATCAGGGTACGCAGTCCCAGGAACCGATCATGGCCATGATGGCCGGTTTGGTGCTGCTGGCCTGAAGGCGTCAGGGATAATGCCACAAATGGAGGGGAATACGGACTGAGGCGGGGAAGGGTACGCTGAGGATCGCCGTTGGTTCGACAGAAAACAGGGCGGCGGAGATGGGGCCGTGACCGCCAACCCCATCTCCAGACGACCCGTTATTTCTTTTCTTCCATGGTTTTCATTTTTTCTTCCAGGGCAAGGATCTTTTCCTCAAGGGATTTGATTTTCTTCTCCGACTCGTCGATCCTGGCGAATTCCATCCACTGCTCGCTCTCGACCGGAAAATTTTTCTGATAGTTGGATCCCCATACCATCCAGCCATCGTCATAATTGGCCGCATTGGCAAATCCCATCAGTCTGGAAATGAAATACCCATAGGTGGATCTGCCGCCGGAGTGGCAGAGGAATATGGTTCGCGCTCCCTTGTCCACCCCATCCAACGCTTTCATCACCGCAGTCTCGGAAAGAATGCCGGTGGGGACTTCCTTTCCGGTTTTTTCATCTTTTTTCTGCTCAAAGTAGCTGACGTGGGATGCATTTTTCATGGTGTTGGGGATATGCCCTCCCCGCAGCGCTCTGATATCGTACCCCTCAAACTCATCCTTCGTGCGGCAGTCGACCAACTGGCTCCCCTTGCCATCCCCCTTGGCCAAGGCAAAAAGCTCTTCCGAGGATGCATAGGCGGAGGCATTCAGCTTGACCTTAAAGGTGGCGGGGGCAGCTTTGGACACGGTGGTTTCAACCGTCTTACCCGCCTTGGTCCAAGCATCGAATCCGCCGTCCAGCAGGTGCATCCTGGTGTGGCCAAGATACTCAAGCAGCCAGAAGGTGATGTAAGCGTCATCCATGAGTTTATGCTTCATGTCGCTGTAGACCAGCACGTTAGCGTCGTTGCCGATCCCGGCCTCACTGAATATTTTCTCATATTTGGAGACATCCTTGAACACCCGGGCCGTTCCATCCCTGAGCAGTCCCTTGGCGCTCTTCTTGCCAAGCACAATGGCCCCGGGGATATGTCCTTTCTCGTAGGCCTCCTGTCCTCTGCAGTCCAGAATGACCCATTTGCCATCCCCAACAACTTTTTCCGCCTGCTCCACGCTGTACAGGATATCCGGATTGGTCCAGGCAGCGAAGGATATACCTGAGAATGGAGCAGTAATGAGTATTGCAATTAAAAGAAAAGAGATTTTTTTCATTGATTGCCCTCCATAAGTATCATTAACAAACGGTGCCTTTCCTGTATTTTTTAGAGAGCAATCATTCTTGCGGCTCCGTGTCAACAGATTTCTGGTTTTTGCATTCTAATTTTTATGCGAAAAATCACGCAATTATCACATTGTGGCAGTTGCCGATCAAGTAACCTTTAGAGAATCAAGAAAAATGATCAGCAGGGGCCTATAAGTATACAATCACATGCCGAGGTTTTTCGCGCAATAATCCTTTAACAATTTGAAATATATGGAAAATTTTATTGTTGCAAGAGATAGCCGAGCCGTGTCAGCGATCTGTCGCCAGTATGCCTCTTGGTGACAGCAAGGCTTCAGGAGTCAGGCAGTAAAGTGGTGGAAGGTGAGGACGTGAGATCAGTAATGCTGCCGAAACTAGGTGCAAGTGCACGAGTCCAGCAAGCACCATTTTACCCGTGTTCGTGGTCACCTGCGGGAGAAAAAATGGCCGGCAACCCGAAGGATGCCGGCGCGGCGGGACGACTGAGGGGCGGGAAAGACTGGCGGGGTTATTTTTTCAGCAGGTTGCGCAGGTAGTCGAGCCAGGCGGCGAGGCCCTCGCCGGCGGTGGCGGCGACGGGCAGAATCGACAGTCCAGGCTTGAGGGTCAGGCTCTCTTTGATCGCCTCGTCCATGGAAAAATCGAAATAGGGCAGCAGGTCGGTCTTGGTGATCAGCAGCAGGTCGGCGCCGCGGAAGGTCGCCGGATACTTGGCCGGCTTGTCCGAACCTTCCGGCACGGACAGCAGGATCACCCGCTGGTGCTCGCCCAGGTCAAAGGTGGCCGGGCAGACCAGGTTGCCGACGTTCTCAATAAAGATAAGGTCATAGCCGCCGCCCTTGGCGAAATGCTCGAGCACATGCAGGCCGCCGTGCACCATGGGCGCGTCCAGATGGCAGGCACCGCCGGTGGTCAGCTGCACCGCCGGCACAC
>JBGSPP010000035.1:0-11013 GCA_041738515.1 Desulfobulbus sp. | reverse complement strand
TGATCAGCCGGGCGTACTCGCCCTGAAAGCCGCGGGAGAAATCGGTCGGCCGCTGCTCGAACTCGGGCCGGACCACCGCGCCGCTGGCGGCCAGCATCCGGTTGTCCACTGCATGCACCGAATCGCCCATGGCGATGTTGATCAGCCGGGTCATGCCGTCCTCTCGACGAAAGGCCGTGGCCGAAAGGCCGAGCATGAAACGGCAGTCAAAGGCCGAGACCACGTCGGTGAACAGACTGGCCGGCACCCGGTGGCACTCGTCGACCACGATCTGGCCAAAACGCGCTGGCAGGTCGTCCAAGTGTTTTTTCGCCGTGTTGACGATAGCCACGGTCACGGGCTTAACATCAAAGGCGCCGTCGCCCGCCTGGCCGGCCTCCAGGCCGAGGAAACAGCGGATGCGCTCCCGCCATTGCTGCATCAGCTCGCGCGAGTGGACGAGCACCAGGGTCGGCTGCCGGCGGCAGGCAATGACAGCCAGCGCCATGACCGTCTTGCCCGAACCTGTGCCGGCTTCGAGCACGCCGAAGGAGTGGGCCGTCACCGCCGCCACCGCTGCTTTCTGGTACGGTCGCAGCTCGCCGAGAAAGCGCAGGTCGATTTCGGCAAGCGATCGCCGCCGGTCGACGATCGCAGGTGAGGTCCCCGTGACGCGGCGGCAGAGCCGCACCGCCTGGTTGCCGAAGCCGCGGGGAAAACAGAACTGCCCCTGTTCCTCGTGAAAGAAGAATAGTTGTGGCTTGAGCTTCTTGCCGATCCAGCGGCTGAACCGTTTGGCGTCCTGGTATTTCGGGTTGTCGATGGTCAGTTCCCGGCGGATCTCGGCCAGCAGTTCGGCCGGAGCGCCGCTCAGACAGCACTCCCGGCCCACGGTCAATAGCGGGCCCTGATTCGCGTTCGCAGCCTGCGTGCGTTCCTCGTTCAGCATGCACGGTCCCGCAGGTACTGCCCCCACACTCGGGTCGGCCAGCAAGGCATCCCGGGGCGATGGCCGTGGAGTTTTTCTCCAGCTGTCAACTTGACAGGCTCAGGAAAATAAGGCATTTTGCGTGTCTGCTCCTGGATCGTCCACTGCAACAGTGCGCAGCCACCGATGTTGACCGGGAGCCGCTTGATGATCTTCCCCGCAGGCCCGCCGCACCGACCAACCCCAACCGGGCAGGCTGCGTCCCATAATCCACCACCTTCTTGCCGTGTACTCTCTATGACACAAAACCGACTCCTCCGCACGGCCTGCCTGTTCGCCGCCCTTCTTTTCCTGCCCTGCCCGGGCATGGGCGCACCGGCGACCGGCAAGCCCCTGCGGGACATCGTTCTCACCATGCCCGCGGAAACCGTGCTGGCCTCGCTGAAAAAGGTGCTGCCGCTGACCATCCCCTCGCAAAGCAGCCAGCTGCAGGGCCAGATCGTGCTCGAATCTCTGGACAAACTGTTCATCCACGACAACATCCTCTCCGTGCAGGGGGTCCTGAGCGGAAAAAATATGGTGGTGGTCACCAACATCGCCGGCCAGGACGTGCAGCTCAAACTCGGCCAGGTCACTCTGCCCATGACCTGCGACCTGCTTACCCGCTTCGACCAGGCCCGCCGCAAGCTGTATGTCACCCCCAGATTTCCCGAAAACGGCGCCAACCCGAAATCCCAGGAGGCCTCGCTGGGCTCGTTGCTCGGCGCCCTGGGCGGCCGGGAATATGCCGTCGATCTCGACGCCCTGCACCTGATCAACATCAAGATGGGCGACAAATCCATCCCCATCTCCATGGAGCCGGTCAACATCACCGGTACGGACAACTCCCTGGTGTTCCGCCTGCTGCCCCAGGTCGGAGCGCCCAACTGAGTCCTCCCGCAACGAGGCCCACCATGCCCGACAACTGCCTGTTCTGCAAGATCATCCGGGGCGAGATCCCGGCAGCCAAACTGTATGAGGATGACGAAATCCTCGCCTTTCGCGACATCGCGCCGCAGGCGCCGACGCACTTCCTGGTCATTCCCAAAAAGCACCTCATCGGACCTTCAGCGGTCGGTGTCGAGGACGAACGGCTGGTCGGGAAGCTGATGCGGATGGGGAGCGAGATCGCGGCCAAGGAGGGGATCGCGCACTATCGGGTGGTGTTCAACAACGGCGCCCAGGCCGGCCAGACCGTATTCCATCTGCACATGCACATCCTTGGCGGACGTCACATGGCCTGGCCTCCGGGCTGACGCTCCCGGCAGGCTCCGCGACTGGATTCGGGAATCGATCAGATCGGGCCGATTGCATCCTGAAGGATCTGCGACAGGTTGCGGGCCGAATACGGTTTGTGCAGTACGCCTTGGAACCCATACGCTGTGCAGTTGCGCATGACCGGGTGGTCCGGATCGCCGCTGGAGGCTAGCAGTCGGGCGGCCGGGTCGTGGGCCAGGATTGCCGCCGCCATCTCCTTGCCATTCTTGCCGCTCTGCACCTGCAGATCGGCAATCACCAGGCCGTAGGGTGCGCCTTCGATCATGGCGCGCTCATAGAGGGCCGCGCCCATCTCGCCTTCCTCCGCCAGATCACAGCTGTAGCCCAGATACTGCAGCAGCCCGGCCGCCACCTCCCGGATGGCTTTGTCGTCATCCATGACCAGGACCCTGCCCTTGGTCGCCGCCCGTGACTGCAATTGCTTCGCCGGCCCCTCCTCCGGATCATCCGCTGCTGTCGCCGCGTCCGGCTCCTGACCGGCCCCGTCAATCAGGGCCGCCAACCCGGCTCGCAGCACAGCCATCTCCGCAGCCATCCCCCGGACCTCGCCCCGCCCCGTTCGGTCGCACATGGCCTGGACGCTGTCCGCCCAGTGGAACAGACCGCACTGCAGCAGCGTTCCCTTGAGCGTGTGGGCCGCCTTTTGCAACTTCTGACCGTCATGGGCGGCCAGCGCCGCGTCGCAACGGGCCAACTGCATGGTCACGCTGGTTCGGGAGGCGATCAGCAACCGATCGACCTGCTCGGCTGAGAAATGGGCCGAACTATGAAAAAAGGCCCGTACCTGCGCCTCCATTGAGGCGCCTGCCGATGGACTCTCTGCCGCGGGCGGCATGATCGGTTCAACCAGGCGCGCCCCATTGACCGAGCCCTTGAGGGACAGCAAGACGGTGATCAGCTGTTCCGGTTGGAATGGCTTGGTGACATAGTCGTCCATGCCGGCGGCCAGACACATCTCCTGATCGCCGCCCATGGCATGCGCGGTCATGGCGATGATCGGGACGTGGCCTCCGGCCAGCCGTTGGCCAAGTCGCGCAGCCAAGTCGTCGCCCAACTGCTGCGGCAGGGGCTCGCCCTGTTCCACCGCCCGGATCGTCCGGGTTACGGTCAGACCGTCCATCTCGGGCATCTGCACATCCATCAGGACGACGTCAAACGATTCCTCCCGCGCCAGCACCCGCAGGGCATCGCGTCCATCGCTCGCGGTGGCCACCCGATGATCCTGCTCCAGCACCATTCGGGCCAGGTCGCGGTTGACCTCGTTGTCATCCACCACCAGGATGGACAGCCTCTCGATGCTGCTGTTGCCTGAGGCGCGCACGCTCCGGGCCGGCAGGATCAAATTCTCTTCCCCCTCCTCCAATTGTACCGTGAAATGAAAGGCGCTGCCGACCCCCGGCACGCTCTCGACCCACATCCGCCCGCCCAGCAGTTCGGCCAGCTGCTTGCTGATAGCCAGCCCCAGCCCGGTGCCTCCGTACTTGCGCACGTAGGAACTGTCCGCCTGCTCGAAGGTATTGAAGATGCGGTCCTGCTTCTCCGGGGCGATGCCGATGCCGGTGTCGCGGACACAGCAGTGCAACTCGCAATTCCCGGCCCGTCCGCACGTCTCGCTCCGTTCGATGGTAATGGTCACACCACCGCAGTCGGTAAACTTGATGGCGTTACCCACCAGGTTGAAGAAAATCTGACGCAGGCGGAGGTCATCGCCGACCAGGACCGGCGGTACGTCGTTCGCTTCGACCAACTCGAGTCGCAGGCCCTTCTCCACTGCCGGTACGTTCATGGTCGAGACGATGGTCTCCAGCACCTGCCGCAGGAGAAAGGGCTTCTTGCTCAGTTGCAGCTGGCCCGCCTCGATCTTGGAGAAATCGAGGATGTCGTTGAGAATGGAAAGCAGGCTGTTGGAGGCGTTCTTGACCGTGCCGAGCAACTTGCGCTGCCTGGGTTCCTGCTGGTTCTCCAGGGCCAGTCGGGTCATGCCGATGATCGCGTTCATCGGTGTGCGGATCTCGTGGCTCATATTGGCCAGGAACGAGCTCTTGGCCTGGTTGGCGGCCTCGGCGGCCTCCTTGGCCTCCACCAGATCCCGGGTCCGCTTGTCGACCTGCTCTTCCAGATATTGGTCCCGCTGCTCGATCTGGGCCAGCATTTCGTTGAAGCCCGAACTCAACAGCCCCAATTCGTCGCTGCTCGCCACCGGACAGCGGAGGTCGTAGCGCTTTTCCCGAGAGATGACGTCCATGATCCCGGACAGCTTCTGGATGGGGCTGACGATCACTGTCAGCAACCGGCGGGAGAGAATGAGCGCGCCGGCCATACCGACCACCAGCATACTCAGCATGAACAGGCCGAGCAGCATCAGGCTGTGGTTGACCTCCTCCAGACTGATGACCAGGTACAGGGCGCCGATGGTTTCGTTGGCGACCAGCACAGGCTGGCAAACCTCGGCATACTGGTCGCGAAAATTGAACGAGGCCGTATTGAAACCGGCCGGGGACGGATCGTGGAGCCGCTGATCTCCCGGCCTGGTTTCGTAGCGGGCAAACAGCTCGCCGTTGGCGTTGTAGATGCGGCCGGCCACGACGCTGGGCTTGGCCGCCAGCGATTGAAGGATGGCGCTCAAGGCGGCGCGATCCTCAAAGGCGATGCCAGCACTGCTGTTCTCGGCAATCACCATGGCCAGGGTGCGGACCTCGTCGGCCAGTTGTTTGCGCACCAGAAACCTCTGGCTGCCAAACGAGGCGAACATCACCAGCAAGAGGGCTATCATGCAGGAGAGCAGCACGATCGCATGCAGCTTGAAGCGAATGGGCAGGTGGAGAAACCAGGTTTTCATGTCGCCCGGAGTGCCCTTCAGGACCGCCAGGTCACTTTGCCGTACACCCCGCGATCGATCTCGGTCGGCGGGGTCGAGTGCTCTGACAGGTACTCGAGCTGGCCGTCACTGGTCAGGTTCTGCCCGGCCAGCATCTCCTCGATGTCCTTGCGGGGCGTCCAGATCAGGTTGGCGTCGACCAGAAAATAGGTGTCCAGGGTCACCAACTCACTCCGCAGATCCGCCCGGTTCAACCCCTTGATGCTGCCGATGGAGCCTAGCCAGAGATACAGTTGCCAGTGCTCGGCCAAGGCGATGGTGGATCGTAGCAACAACTGGTGCTTTGGACTGGCCTCGTTCAGAAGCGGACCGCCCACATTATCGAGGAGGTCGCGCTCATCCTTCCAATCGAGATCAAGGGAGGGATAGGACAGGGCAAAGGAAAGCCAGGAGGTCGCCTTCCAGTCCGCCGCCACCTCGATGCCCTGGCCGTAACTGCTGAGAGCGTTGACGAACCGGTAGTCGAAACCAGCCGGGGAGGGCGTGGGCACGGCGGTGTAGATCTCATCGCAATCGTCATAAAAGACGGCCAGGTCAGGGGACAGCGCCTCCGTGGCCCAGAAGGAATGACGCTCCGCCAGCTTCCACAGCAGCCGAACGCCGGGCTGCCACTCGCCGCCGGAGAAGTCGTTGTGTTCGTCTTTGGAGCCCAGGGTCAGCCACACCCTGTCGGCCGGCAACGCGGTCTCGTCCTGGAGAAAGGCGCTGCAGAGATCGTCGGTGCGATCGGGCAGGGTCACCTGAATGGTCTGGTCGAAATCACCGTCCACGGACCGGTACCCGCTCCCCATGATCAAATTCTGGCGCCGGCCCAACCGGGTTTCGTACCGGAAGTCGAGATCCACGGTATCGAAGCGCATCTTGAGGATGGCCTCGTCGTGGTCGCTGTAGTCGTAGTAGGCCTTGAAGGTCAGGACGCTGTCGGAACCAATTTCCTGACGGTAACGCCCGAGAATATTGTCGCCGCTGCTGTCGATCCCGTCCTCCAGGGTGAGCCGGAACGGCGGCTGGCTGATCCAACTGGGCGAGACCAGTTGGTCGCCGCCATTCTGATACAAATCGCCCTGCAGGGTCCATTTCCTGCCCTGCCCTTGACAGCCGTCGTCCAGGCGGAATCCGCCCTGCCCGTTCCACCAGCCGTCTTCCGCGTCAGCGTCGCTCCCATGGGTGCTGGTAGTCAGATAGAACCAGCCGAAGGTGGTGTCGTTGATTTTGCCGCCGCAGTGGGCCGAAGCCATGATCGGCTCCTGATCGCCCTGGGTGTCCCGGGCCTTCCTGGCGATGATATTGATGACGCCGTTGACCGCGTTCATGTCCCAGAGGGTGCCGCTGTAGGCCGGCGAACAGGCTGAGCGACCGTCGATCAGCACCAGCAGTTTGTTGGAGGTGGAGCCGGCGAAGCCGCGCGAGGAGACCGACCACTTGGAGGTGCTGCTCTTGGCTACCTGCAGCCCGGGCGCCATGGCCAGGGCGTCGGGGATGGTGGTGACGCCGGAGCGGCGAATATCCTCCTGGGTGATGACGAACACCGCCGCGGTCGCGTCGGAGAGACGCTGCTCCTTCTTGGCCGCCGAGGTGACGGTGATGTTCATCAACTGAACGATATCCATGTCCAGATACTCGTTGCCGACCTGGGCCGCGGCAAGCGCGACAGGCTGACCGACGACCGCCTTCCTCAGGGTCAGCGCGGGCGCAGCGAATTTCTTGGTCAGTGTCTCCATGGCGGTACTCCCTTGCAAAAAAAACCAGAGGCCTTCCGGGGGCCGCATCAGAGCACCTCGATGGCAAGTTTGAGCAGCGAGGAAGAGATCTGGATGCCGCTTTCCCCGGCCCACAGCAAGCAGGAGCGACAGCAGCGGGAGGTGTACAACCGCCCTGATGGTCATTGCTTCTCTCCCACAGGCTGTTCAAGGCGAAACGACAGAGGTGGAGGCAGCGTGCTGACGGGCGGGTTCGGCATCAGCCTTCCATGGCGGATGACAGTCTTTCGTTCTCTCTGGACTGGAACCTTTTCGGGGTACAATCGGGGCCTGTTCCCAACGGAATATAGCACAATCGCCGTGAGAACAAAAAAGATAAAAAAGGTTTGATTGGAAAGGTATGGTAAGGAAAGCGGACTCAGGCCGGCAGCATGCCGTACAGATAATTGATGACGTCGGTGCGGGTGACGATGCCGATCACCTTCTCGCCCTGGACCACGGGCAGGTGGCCGATGTTCTTTTGCACCATCAGGTCGGCGGCCTCCCCGGCCAGGGCCTCCGGGGCGATGGTGGTGACCTTGCGGTTCATGAAAGCCTTGACCGGGCTGTTCCATTGCTTGCGCAGGCGTAGTTTCTTCAGGTCCCAAAGGACGACGATGCCCTGCAGGCGGTCGTGCTCCTCGACCACCACGCCCCGAATCTTCTTCTCTTCCATGAGCTGACGGATCTCGTGCATCGGCGTGTCGGGGCTGACGGCGGTGACCGGGAAAGACATCATATCGGCCACCAGGGCGCCGCCCCGCTGCACCTCGTGCAGGGCGGCGATGATCTTCTGCCGGATCTCGCCCGCGGTGATGTGGTGATCGGTGATGGTCGCCGAGCCTGCGCCGGGGTGGCCGCCGCCGCCAAAGCGCTGCAGGACGGTGTTGACGTTGATCTCCGGGGCCGAACTACGGCCAATGAGAAAATAGCCTCCCTCCTCGTTGGCAAAGACCACGAACACCGCGTCGGCGTTGACAATCTTGCCATAGAGCTGCACCACCATAGCCAGTTCGACGTGTCGGTCGATGCGGATGACGCCGATGCCGACCCGCTTGCCCTTGATCTCGTGCTGCTCGGCGTCGCGCATCAGGCGGAACAATACCTTCTTCTGCACCTCGCCGTAGGCCATGTTGAGGAAATCGACGGCGATGTTCAGATCTGCCCCCTGCTCAAGAAGAAAGGCGGCAGCGCGGGCGTCCTCGGGGGTGGTGGAGCCAAAGGTCAGCTGGCCGGTGTCCTCGTACAGCCCCAGCAGAAACAGGGTCGCCTGCAGGGGGGTCAGGGACAGGTTGCGGACCTGGATCTCGCGGATCATCAGGGTGATGGTGGCCCCCACCTTCTCAACGCATTGCCAGTCTGGGCTGAGGTCACCAATGCCCAGATGGTGGTCCCAGAGCAGGACTTCGACCCCGTCCCGGTCGCGCAGCCGATCAAAGCGCTCGATCCGCCGCCACTGGTTGCAATCGGTAACGATCATGCGGGTGACAGTGTCCGGATCGACCTCGGCGGCAAGGACAAGGTCAAAGGCGGTCTTGTGCAGCGACAGAAACCGGTGCACATTGGGGTTGACGTTGCGTGGGCAGACGGCGACCGTGCCCGGATAGATGAGGGTGGCGGCGATGATCGAGGCCAGGCCGTCGAAATCGGTGTTCCTGTGGGTGATGGCGATCTGCATGGAACTCTTGGGGGACAAGGGGAGCCGGAAATTGACCTGCGATGGTGTCAGGGCGTCAGTCTATAGGACGCGACAAAACTGTCAACCAAAAGCGTGGCCGGCCCGCTCCTCTCCAGGCATTGGCAGGCAACGCCCGCGCCGGCAACAATTCCTGTTGCTTTGCCCGTCGGCCGGTGCTTAACTGCACCCTCATCTCACTATTTTATTGCGGGCAAACGACATGACAGCAGGGCTCTACCATCCAGACGAATTCAAGGACAACTGCGGCTTCGGCCTGATCGCCCACCTCCGTGGTGAGGCCAGCCACAGCCTGGTACGGACCGGCATCGAGGCGCTCACCTGCATGACCCACCGGGGTGGCATCGCCGCCGACGGTCGGACCGGCGACGGCTGCGGTCTGCTCCTGCAGAAGCCGGATCGCTTCCTCCGCCGGGCCGCCCTGGAGTGCGGTGCGGGCGAACTTACGTCGCGCTACGGTGTCGGCATGCTCATGCTCGGTCATGGGGAGGGGCAGGCCACGACGGCGCGGCGGATTCTGGACGAGGAACTGGCGGCCCAGGGTCTGGCCACGGCAGGCTGGCGGCAGGTCCCCACCAGCCCGGACTGCCTCGGCCCCATTGCGCATGCCTCGCTGCCGCTCTTTTTCCAGGTGTTTGTCAACTGCCAGGGACTGAACCGGGAACACCTCACCGCCCGACTGTTCATCGCCCGGCGCAAGGCCGAAAAACGCCTGACCGCTGATCCCGACTTCGCTATCGCGAGCCTGGGGGAGGGCACGGTGGTGTACAAGGGGCTGATGATGCCAGCCGATCTGCCCGGATTCTTCCCCGACCTGGCCGATCCGGACCTGGAAAGCGCGATCTGCGTCTTCCACCAGCGCTTCTCCACCAACACCATGCCGCGCTGGCCGCTGGCCCAGCCCTTCCGCCTGCTCGCCCACAACGGCGAGATCAACACCATCATCGGCAACCGCAACTGGGCCGAGGCACGCACCAGCAAATTCCGCACGCCGCTGTTGCCCGACATCGAGGCCATCGCGCCGCTGGTCAATCGCACCGGCTCGGATTCCTCCAGCCTGGATAACATGCTCGAAGCGCTGGTGGCCGGCGGCATGGACCTGCACCGGGCCATCCGCATGCTCATCCCGCCTGCCTGGCAGAATGTCGAGCACCTGGATCCGGATCTGCGCGCCTTCTACGAGTTCAATTCCATGCACACCGAAGCTTGGGACGGGCCGGCCGGACTGGTGCTTACCGACGGCCGCTTTGCTGTCTGCGCCCTGGACCGCAACGGCCTGCGCCCCTCACGCTGGGTGCTCACCCGGGACGACATCCTCACCGTGGCCTCGGAGGTCGGTGTCCATCGCTACGATGACGGCGAGGTGGTGGCCAAGGGCCGCCTCGGCCCCGGGCAGATCCTCTCCATTGACACCGAAACCGGCGCGCTTCGCCACACTCGCGAGGTGGACGAGGCCCTCAAGCGCCGCCATCCCTACAAACAGTGGCTCAAGGACAACACCCTGCGCCTGGAGGGTACCCTCACCCAGGACCGGGCCACCCGCGAGTTGGAAGGTGAACCGCTGAAGATGGCGATGAAGATGTATCAGGTCAGCTTCGAAGAACGCGACCAGGTGCTGCGTCCGCTCGCCGAAACCGGGCAGGAGGCCACCGGATCCATGGGCGACGACACCCCCATGGCCGTGCTCTCGCGCCAGCAGCGGCCGCTCTACGACTACTTCCGGCAACAGTTCGCCCAGGTAACCAACCCGCCCATCGATCCCCTGCGCGAGGCTGTGGTGATGTCGCTGGAAACCACCGTCGGCCCGGAGCAGCAGTCGATCTTCGAGGAGTCCGAACAGCACGCCAGCCGGGTCATCCTCACTTCGCCGGTGCTCTCCACCGAGAAGTACCGGGCCCTGCTTCACCTCGACCGCTGGGGCTACCGCCTGCACCGATTGTCCCTGGGCTACGACCCTGGCAAGCAAAATCTGCGCGAGGCCATCGAACAGCTGCGCCTCGACGCCGCCGAGGCGGTCCGGGCCGGCAGCGTGCTCCTGCTGCTCACCGACCGCGACTGCGCCCCACCGCTGCTGCCGATCCACGCTCTCCTGGCCGTGGGCGCAGTGCATCACCATCTCTGCCAGGAGGGACTGCGCTGCAACGCCAACCTGATCGTGGCCACGGCCACCGCCAGGGACTCCCACCAGATTGCCAACCTCATCGGATTCGGCGCCACCGCGGTCTATCCCTACCTCGCCTATGCCGTGCTCAACGACCTCTGCCGCGGTGGAGAACTCGAACTGGCGCCAGACCAGGCGGTGAAGCACTACCGCAAGGGAATCAAGAAGGGCCTCTTGAAGATCATCTCCAAGATGGGTATCGCCACCGTGGCCTCCTACCGGGGGGCGCAGCTGTTTGAGTTAGTCGGTCTGGGTTCCGAGGTGGTGGAGCTCTGCTTCCCCGGTGCGGTCAGCCGCATCGAGGGCGCGGGCTTT
>JBGSPP010000020.1:0-7362 GCA_041738515.1 Desulfobulbus sp. | reverse complement strand
CCTGGCTGGCCCTGGCGGTGCTGCTCTTTTCCCTGGCCGCCGAGTCGGTGTCGCTGTGGGGCTGCGTGCGCGAGGTCAACAAGGAGCGCGGCCGGCGCGGTTTTGTCCGCTGGTTCCGCACAACCCGCAACTCGGCCCTGCTGGTGGTCTTCGGCGAGGACATCGCCGCCCTGCTCGGCCTGTTGCTGGCCACCCTGGCCATCCTGGCGACCATTGTCACCGGCAATCCGTTCTATGACGCCCTCGGCTCCATGGCCATCGGCGTGCTGCTGGTGCTGGTGGCCTTCTTCATCGGCCTGGAGACCAAATCGCTGCTGGTGGGCCAGGGCATCGACCCGGAGATCCGCCAGCGCATGGTCAACCTGCTCAACGAACAGCCCGAGGTCGATCACGTGCTCAACCTGCTCACCCTGCAACTGGGCGAGGACGTGATGGTGGCGGTCAAGGCCCGCATGGCCCGCGCCGGCTCGGAACTGCAGATGGTGGCCAACATCAACCGCTGCGAACAAACCCTGAAGGCGGCCTTCCCCCAGGTGCATTGGCTCTTCTTCGAACCCGACAGCGCGGACTGAACGCGCAGACCAAGGATATCATTGTGACGATGCAAAAAAAGGAAACCTTTCTCAAGGACTACACCCCGCCCGCCTATCTGGTCGAGTCCGTGGACCTGCAGTTTGAACTCGACCCACGGGCCACCATTGTGCGGGCCCGGCTGCAATGCCGGGCCAATGGCGCCCCCGGCCGACCACTGGCGCTCGACGGCGAGCGGCTGGAACTGCTGCGCGTGGCCATTGACAGCAAAGATCTGAACCCGGATCAGTATCGTTTCGGCGACGGCCAACTGGTGATCGCAACCGTGCCCGGGGATTCCTTCACGGTGGAGGTTGAGACCCGCATCGACCCGGAGGGCAACACTGCCCTGGAGGGGCTGTACCGGTCGTCTGGCAACTACTGCACCCAGTGCGAGGCCGAGGGATTCCGTACTATCACCTGTTTTCCGGACCGACCCGATGTGATGAGCGTGTTCACCACCACGGTCATCGCCGACAAGACCGCATGCCCGGTGCTGCTGGCCAACGGCAACCTGATCGCGTCCGGCGATCTGGAGGGCGGCCGCCACTATGCCACCTGGCACGACCCCTTTCCCAAACCCAGCTACCTGTTCGCCCTGGTGGCCGGCGACCTGGTGCGGATAGCCGACCGCTTCACCACCCGCTCGGGCCGCGAGATTGATCTGCACATCTACGTCGAGGAACGCAACCAGGCCAAGTGCGGCCACGCCATGCGCTCGCTGCAGAAGGCCATGCGCTGGGACGAGGAGCGGTTCGGCCGCGAGTACGACCTCGACACCTACATGATCGTGGCCGTGGACGACTTCAACATGGGCGCCATGGAGAACAAGGGGCTCAACGTCTTCAACTCCAAGTACGTGCTCGCCCTGCCGGAGACCGCCACTGACGTGGACTACGAGGGCATCGAGGCGGTGATCGCGCACGAGTATTTCCACAACTGGACCGGCAACCGCATCACTTGCCGCGACTGGTTCCAGCTCAGCCTCAAGGAGGGGCTGACCGTGTTCCGCGACCAGGAATTCACCTCGGACATGGTCAGCCGGCCGGTCAAGCGCATCCAGGACGCCAACGTCATCCGCTCCTTCCAGTTCCGAGAGGATTCCGGCCCCATGGCCCACCCGGTGCGACCGCCCTCGTTCGTGGAGATCAACAATTTCTACACGCTGACGGTCTACAACAAGGGCGCGGAGGTGATCCGCATGCTCCACACCCTGCTCGGCCCGGAGACCTTCCGTCGCGGCATGGACCTGTACTTCGAGCGCCACGACGGCCAGGCCGTGACCTGCGACGATTTCGTCGCCGCCATGGAGTCGGCCTGGGGCCAGAGCCTGGAACAGTTCAAGCGCTGGTACAGTCAGGCGGGGACGCCGGAGCTGTCCGTGCTGGCCGTGCATGACCCGGCCTCGGCCACCCTGACAGTGCAGGTGCGCCAGCACTGCCCGCCGACCCGCGAGGCAACGGAGAAGGAGCCTCTGTACATGCCGCTGGCCGTGGGGCTGCTCGACGAGCGCGGCGAGGCAATCCCGATCGAGGGCACAATCAACGGTTCGTCCACCCGGATATTGATCCTCTCTGAGCGGGAACAATCCTTCACCTTTGCGGGCATCGAGGCCAAACCGACGCTTTCCTTTCTCCGCAACTTCTCAGCCCCGGTGCGGGTCCACTTTGACCGCGGCGACGACGAACTGGCCCGGCTCATGGCCCATGACCCGGATCCTTTCAACCGCTGGGACGCGGGTCAGCAACTCGGCCTGCGCCATATCCTTGCCCAGATCGAGCGCTACCAGGCCGGGGAGGCAATCGTCCTGCCGGACCAACTGGTCCACGGCATTCGCCGGCTGCTGCTCGACCAGGACAGCGACCCGGCCTTCCTCGCCATGGCCCTGCTCCTGCCGTCAGAAAACTGGATCAGCCAGCAGATGGCCACCATCGACCCGGTGGCGGTCTATGCCGTGCGGCAGCAGTTCCGCGCCCTGCTGGCGCAGGCCTTGGGCGACCAATGGCTGGCCCGCTACCAGGCCCTGCGCATCGACGCCCCCTACCGCTACACCCGCATCGACGCCGGCAAGCGCTCGCTCCGCAACCTCTGCCTGGCCTACCTGCTGGCTCCCGACCTGGATGGCCGCCTTGACCCGACCCTGCTGCGATTGGGAAGGCAGCAGTATGAGCAGAGTGACAACATGACCGACGGTATTGCCGCCCTGGGCGCGGTGGTCAACGCCGACGCAGCCGCCGGCATGGAGCTGCTGGCCGATTTCCACGCCCGCTGGCAGCACGACCCACTGGTGGTGGACAAGTGGCTGATTGTCCAGGCCAGCTGCACCCTGCCCGGCACCCTTGACCGGGTCAGGGCGCTCACCGGCCATCCCTCGTTCACCCTTCGCAATCCCAACAAGGTGCGCTCCCTGATCGCCACCTTCTGCTCGGTCAACCACAGCCAGTTCCACGCCGCCGACGGCTCGGGCTACGCCTTCCTGGGCCAGCAGGTCTGCCAGCTCGATGCACTCAACCCCCAGATCGCCTCGCGGATGATCACCCCGCTCACCCAGTGGCGGCGGTATGACGCGGGCCGGCAGCAGCTGATGCGCGCCCAGCTGGAGCGCATCAGCAGCCAGCCCAGGCTCTCCGACGACGTCAAGGAGATTGTGGAACGAACGCTTGCCTGACAGCCGCTGCTCCCGCGACGCACAAAGGCCCCGGCGGTGTGACCGTCCGGGGCCTTGTCGTTGCAGGGTTTGAATCCGCGGATCAACGCTTCAGGCTGACCTCCCTGGTCAACTTATGGATCGGGAACTCGGCCTGGGGCACGCCCGGCAATTGCCGGAAGGTGAGCACCGCCTCGACCACCGCCTCCTGGACGCCCTCGGGCAGCTTCACTTCAATGGTTTCCTTCTTGGGCACAAAGGGCTGCAGGCTGGTGTCGCGCATCAGGGTCAGTTTGCGGTTGGCCGCATAGACCATGGTGTTGTCGTCATAGCCCAACTTGTGCTGCGGCATATAGATCTTGGTCTCCTTGTACAGCTCCTTGCCGTCCTTGCCCGTCACCTTCACATCCAGGGTCACCCGGTTGGGCGAGGGGCAGCCGTCCGGGAAGCGGTGGCCGATGCGGCTGACCACCTCGGTGTTGATGACCACCATGGGGATGAACTCGGTGGCGTTGGGCTTCATGCGGTAGCCGATGGTGGTCATGTTGAGGTCGATCCACTCGCCCAGCCGCTTGGAGGTCTGCTCGGTGTTCTGGTAGTTGGGGGGGAAGCGGTGGCCACCCTCCTTGCGCATGTGGCAGTCCTGACACGACTCGGTCCCGCCCATGGGCACATAGAAGTTCTGGTGGCTGTCAAAGGTGGAGGTGCACCACATGGGCTCGTCATAGTGCTGCACATTGGGGCCCTGATGGCACTGGGCGCAGAAGACCGTGTCCCGCAGCATCTCGCTCCTGGCCGCGGTGTGGAACTTCTTGTCGCCGTGGGGACCGGCGTACTTGGGGCCGTAGATGACGTCGGCCTGGGGATTGCCGTCCCGGAACTTACGCAGGATGGCGTTGCGATTGTGGCAGACGAGGCAGGTGATCTGGAGTTTCTGCAGCACCTCCTCGTCGCCGTCAACGATGGCCTCGGCGATCTCGTCCGCCACCGCCTCGGAGGCGTCCATCATCTGGGGCAGATGACATTCGACGCAGGGCTTGAGGAAACCCTTGGTGGTGGGGGCAACCTCGCGCGACTTCTTCAGCTCGGTGTCGCGGGAGTTGACATAGCCCTGGAAGGTGGCCAGCGTCCTGCCGATGGGACCGAGCATCGGTTTGGCGTGGAGCGACTGCTCCCAATCCGCATAGATCTCGGGGTGGCACTCCTTGCAGCTCGATGCGTCGTATATCCGCACCAGTTCGTCAAGGGTCTGCGCCTCCTTGGCCGACGCCAGGCCGGGAACGGCCAGCGCCAGTGCCGCGATGACAATCCATACCAGTTGCATACGCTCCTCCTCTGCCATAATTGCCCCGCCCACGCAACGCAAGCCAGTGTCGCGGGCAACGGGAATGGGACAGGCGGGAGAGCTGACTGCGCCGCCTCCGGCCTGTGTGTTCAGCGTATTCAGGGTGCGGATGGCGCCGGCTGCGCGCCGGCAGAATGCATCTTGCGTTCCACCCGGTTTAACTCACTGATTATCCTACAGGGTGGCAGGATAGGCGTCAACGCCTTTGCATCGGGCCAGTGGGGAGATTGTCTTGTGGTTACAAGCCTGACATCCGTAACCTGCCGATCAGTACCGGACCTCGGCCTTCGCTGGGAAGACGTCCCTGCGATGGCAAAGAGAACAGTCCCCGGCCGTCATTCCGGCGCAGGCCGGAATCCAGGAAATGGCCCCGGCGTACGACCAGCCCTTGATTCAAGGAGTGGCAGTCTTGGGTTTGAACAGGGGCCGGTCGATCCAGGAGGGGTCGGCGATGCCGCGGCGGTAGGCGTCCAGGGCCTCGGGCGAGGAATTGACCCGCAGGTTGCTGTAGGTGCCGTCCGAATTCTGCCAGCGTTCGTGCCAGAAGACGCCGACCCGGAGGCGGGGGTACCGGGTGCGCACGTCGGCCAGCGCCCGGGTGATGAACTCGGCCTTGTCGCCCGGCGGAAACTCGCCCACGCCCCACTCGGCCAGGAACACCGGCTTGTTGGCGTCCAGGCGGCAGATCTCGGCGTAGGGGTTGTCCATGACGTCGTTGAATTTTGCCCAGCCCTCGTTTCGGGCCATCTTGCCGTAGACGCTCATCCCCAGCCAGTCGACGTAGTCCGTCCCGGGATAGTAGCTGGCCATGCTGTTCCAGGCGGAACGGGGTGAGGAGTAGTTGTTGACGTGAAATCCCCAGAGGATGTTGTCGGCCTTTCTCGCCCGTACCCGGTCGACGACGTAGCGATTGGCCTGTTTCACCAGTTCGGGGCCGGCGTAGAGGGGATGTCCGTCCTTGTGGCCGATGACCTTGTCCGCGCCGTAGAAGACCCCGGACCAGGGAAACCATCTGCCGTTGGCCTCCAGCCCCCAGGTGACAAAGAGGGGCTTGCCGTAGGCGCGGGCCGCGTCGGCCCACTGGTCGATGTACTGGTCCCACTTGCCGGCGAGGATGTCGGGCAGGTTGAAGCGGTCCGGCCCATTGCTCTCCTCGTAGGGCTTGTCCCAGGGCGACCAGAAGATGAGCGGCACCGCGCCGTAGGCCGAGACGATGTTGGCGATCCTGGTGGGAAAGTTCTGCTCGCCCCAGAAACTGCCGAAGGCGACCACGGCCAGATGTTTGCCGGTCATCTGTTCAAAGGCGGTGAGGGCGTCATAGGTGACCTCGTCCTCACCCTCGCCGAAATCGACATAGGCCCCGGTGTAGGCGCCGGTGGCCGGCATGACCAGGGCCAGTTTTTCCTCCTTGCCCACCTTGGCCGCCTCGGCATTGGGGGGTTCCTGCTGACGGCATCCACTCCAGAACGCGGCCAGGACAAGCAGCATCACCAGCAGCGCCGGCCTCGCCGCTCGCCGTTCAGATCGTTGCCTGCGCCTCATTTGCACGCCTCCGCCCGAGGGCCGCAGGTGACCGAGGCGGTGCGGTCAAGCTTGCCCCACCCCACCCACACACCTTTGCAGGCCCGGACAATGGCCATGATGACCACGTAGTTGAGCACCGGCCGGTAGAGAAAGCGCATCGGCAGCACCAGCCAGACCTGGTGCAGGGGCTCCCGTTCAATCAGGCAGGCCACGAAGGCGAGCAGCAGGTCGGCGGCGAGAAAAATGAAGAAATAGACGAGCAGCATCGGGTTGGCCGGACTCAGCGCCAGGGAGCAGAGCAGGGTCAGGTCGATGATCGACCCCAGGGCCACCAACAGGATGTTGAAGAACCAGGCGCTCGGCAGACTGAACCAGCCCAGGGCCCCGTGCCGCGCGGAAAAGAGCAGGTCGCGGTGCTTCCACAGGCACTGGAGGGTGCCGAAAGCCCAGCGGAACCGCTGCCGGGCAAAGGCGGACATCGTCTCCGGGGCCTCGGTCCAGGCCACGGCCTGGGGCGCGTAGCAGACGGTGTAGCCGCATTGGTGCAGACTCAGGGTGAGGTCCGTGTCCTCGGCCAGGGTTTCGGTGCTGATGCCGCCGGCGTCGTGGATCGCCTGCAGGCGGAAGGCGCTGACCGCGCCGGGCACCACGGTGATGCAGTTGAGCAGGTGGTATGCCCGGCGATCCAGGTTGAAGCCGCAGGTGTATTCCAGCGATTGCAGCCGGGCAAACAGGGTGCGGGGGTTGCCGACCCGGGCCCGCCCGGACACGGCGCCGACCCTGGGGTCGGCAAAGGGCGTAACCAAGTGGCCGATGGTTTCGGGCGTGAACTGGGTATCGGCGTCCAGACTGACCACAATGCCGTGGCTGACCTGGGAGAGCCCGTTCCGCAGGGCCTGGGCCTTGCCCCGGTTGTGCTGGCGGATCAGGCGGATGCGGCTGTCTTCCCCGGCCATCGCCGCCACAATGGCGGCGGTGTTGTCGGTGGAGCCGTCATCGACCACCAGAATTTCCAGTATTCCCTGGTAGTTGGTGTGCAGCAACGAGTGCAGGGTCTCGGCGATGACCTTCTCCTCGTTGAAGGCGGCCATGAGCACACTCACCGGCATGGCTGGGTCCAGGCCGTCGCCAGTCCGCGCGCCGGCACGGTTCTGCCGCCGGCCGGCCACGGCCAGGCAGACCACGGCCAGGGTCTTGAGGATGGTCAGACCGGTGGCCACGATCATGAAGGCCCAGAAGAAGTTGGTCACCGCATGCAGGGCGCGGAAGCCGCCCT
>JBGSPP010000003.1:0-5296 GCA_041738515.1 Desulfobulbus sp. | reverse complement strand
CGCACTGTGGCGGCCGATGATCAGCGGCAAGGGGCCCGCGCCCGAGCAGAGCACGGCCACCGACTCCCCCGCGCCAACCTGGGCCGCGATGCGGGCTCGTTCATTGGCCGAGCGCACGGAAAAATAGACCTGGCCGAGATCGAGATGGAGTTGGACGCCGTTCTCCCGGTGCACGGTGGTCAGTCGCTGTTCGCCCGCAATCACCGCCAGCGGCCGGATGCGATGCTCGCCTTCGTGCTCGCCCACCCGCCTGGCCACAACCCGGAGATTCTGGCGCCCTGCCAGGACGATGGCCCCGATCTCCCGCTCCAGGGGTAGCAACTCCGGGACAATACTCAGGACCGCGATGTCGCCGACCCGGTCAAAGCCACCGGGAAGCCGGGCGGGCGCAATCTCGGGAAAGCGCTGCCGCAGGAGTTGCTTGAGATTCATCGCCCGCGCTCACTCATCGCAAAGCCTCCCTCGCCATGGGCCTACGCCCCGGGGATAGGAAAACTCCAGATGCTCGCGGCCGATCCGGACCCGCAGGCCCTGGCTCAGATGCAGTTCACCGCCGGTCCGTCCCTGTCGCGCCGCATCGAGCACTGCGAGGATATGGGCATAGCTTGCGTCATCACCGAGCAGCCAGAGCAACCGCTCGAGCAGCCGCCGCTGCAGGGCCGGATGGAGGCGGAGAAACGGCCTGCGTCGGAGCCGGTCTGTCGCCGGTGTGTCGGCCCGGGCATCATGCAATTCGACCACCTCGTCCCAGTGCGTGGACAGGAGCGACTCCAGCAGGGCCTCATCCTCGGCCAGGTTGGAGGCGGTCTTGAGGATGGCCCTGCGGACGCCGGGATCAAAATCACGTTCAAGCAGGGGCAGGAGCTGGCCGCGGATGCGGTTGCGGAGAAAGCGGGGATCGTCGTTGCTGGAGTCAGTGCAAAATGGGAGCTTTTTTTGCATGAGATACGTCAGTAACTCGCCCTTGCGGACGCCAAGCAGGGGGCGGATCAGGTTGTCCGACCGCCGCCGCATGCCCGAAAGGGCTTTGCGGCCGCCGCCGCGCAGCAGCCTGATCAACACCTCCTCGACCTGGTCGTCGGCGGTGTGGGCCACCGCGATCAGGCTCAAGTCGTGCGCCCGGACCAGATCAGCGAAGGCCTGATATCGCAGTTCCCTGGCCGCGTGCTCAAGCGAGATTTTTCGCCTCTTCGCAAGCGGCGCGACCTCGATCCGTTCCCGGACGCAGGCGAGGCCAAGCCGGGCCGCGGCCGTAACGACGCAGTCCCATTCCGCCCTGGTTTCGTCCGGCCGCAGGCCATGGTCGATGTACGCGGCCATCAGTCGCGGAATGATTTCCGGCCCCAGGGCGGCGAGCAGGTGGAGCAGGGCCATGGAATCCGGCCCGGCCGACACCCCGACCAACACCCCTGTCCGCGGCAGGTTGAGGTCGATCCAGGTCTGCCGCATCTGCGTTTCGAGGGGATGCATGTCGCGCCGGTCTGAGGGGTTGTATCAACAGGGAAAATGCTCTACGCTTGACCGACATATCTGTCGGCAGGACCATCAGCGGGAGGACCAGGGATGGAACGTCAAGACTATCTGAACACGATTAAAAAACATCTGCGGACTGCCTACCTGCTCAGCGAGGAGCGGAGCGAGGCCATGATTCCGGTGTTTCTCGCCACCCTCCACAGCCACATGAACCGACTGGCCGAGCTTGCGACCGAGGGCGACATGGAACCGCTGGGCCAGACCGCGCACGCGGTCAAGGGCGCCCTGCTCAACATTGGCCTGGCTGATCTGGCCGAGGCTGCGCACACCATTGAGCTGCAGTGTAAGCGAGGCGCAGGCGATTTTGATTACCATAACGCCATCACCGATCTGCAGTACACCATTTCCCTGCTCTGCGAGGAGTAACGGCCTCAGGGACGGCGACGGCAAACCGCTTCCATCCCTCAGTTTCCCTTCCCGCTTTTCAGTTCCCGCCCTTGAATTCCGCCACCAGCGCCTGAATCGAGGCCTTGGCGTCGCCGAAATACATGCGGGTGTTCTCGCCGAAGAAGAGGGCGTTCTCGATGCCGGCAAATCCGGGACTCATAGACCGCTTGAGGACGATCACCGTCCTGGCGCGGAAGGTCTCGATGATCGGCATGCCGTAGATGGGGCTCTTCTCGTCGTTGACCGCCGCCGGGTTGACCACGTCGTTGGCGCCGATGACCACGCAGACATCGATGCTATCCATGCGCGGGTTGATATCGTCCATCTCCACCAGTTGGTCATAGGGGACATTGGCCTCGGCCAGGAGGACATTCATGTGTCCGGGCATGCGGCCGGCTACCGGGTGGATGGCGTAGACCACCTCGGCGCCGTTGGCCTCGAGCAGGTCGCCCAATTCCTTGACCACGTGCTGGGCCTGGGCTACGGCCAGGCCGTAGCCGGGGACAAAGGCTACCGAGTCGGCGGCTTCGAGGATGTAATAGACGTCCTCGGCGCTGGCGGCCTTGATCTCGCCCTGCGGGCCTTCCGTGCCCTCCGCCTTGGCGACGACGGCGCCGAAGCCGGAGAAGAGCACGTTGGCCAGCGAGCGGTTCATGGCCTTGCACATGATCTGGGTGAGGATGATGCCGCTGGCCCCGACCAGGGCCCCGGCGACGATGAGGATGTTGTTGGAGACCACGAAACCGGCGGCGCAGGCGGCCAGGCCTGAGTAGCTGTTCAACAGCGAGATGACCACCGGCATGTCAGCCCCGCCGATGGGAATGGTCGAGGTGACGCCAAAGCCAAGCGACACCAGGACAATGACCAGAAACAGCAGGTAGCCGGCGGTTGTGCCGTGGGTGAGGACGAAGAGTGCGCTCGCGCTGAGGGCGGCCAGGAGAATGCCGCCGTTGATCAGGTGCTGGCCTTTGAAGACTATAGCTCTCTGCGGGATCTTGCCGGCCAGTTTGGCGAAGGCCACCATGGAACCGGTGAAGGTGACGCCGCCGATGAGCACCGAAAGGGCGACAATGACGGTGATGACTGAGTTCATGGCCGGATTCTGGTGGTATTCGGCCCAGGACAGGAGCAGACTTGCCAGGCCGCCGAAGCCGTTGAACAGGGCCACCATCTCGGGCATGGCGGTCATCTTGACAAAATAGGCCCCGGCGGCGCCGATGGCCGTGCCAATGAGCATGCCGGCGAGAATCCAGCGATAATCAAGTCCCTGGGCCAGCAGGGTGGCAACTATGGCAATCAGCATGCCCAGGGCAGACACCAAATTGCCCTTGCGTGCGGTGGCCGGGGAACTGAGCATCTTCAGGCCGAAGATGAACATGGCTGCGGAAATCACATAGACGAAGTTGATGCCGACTTGCCCCAGGTTCATTGCGCCCCTCCCTTGTCCTTCTTCTTGAACATGGCCAGCATCCGGTCAGTGACCGCGTAGCCGCCGACCACGTTGATGGTGGCCAGGACCACGGCCAGCGTGCCAAGCAGGGCGGTGAAGCCATGGTGCGAGGTCTGCATCGAGGCCAGGGCGCCGATCAGGGTGATGCCGGAGATGGCGTTGGAGCCGGACATCAGCGGTGTGTGCAGGGTCGAGGGCACCTTGGAGATCAACTCGAAGCCGAAAAAAATTGCCAGCACAAAAATGAAGGTCAGATAGACGGCGGTCATCGCGGGCCTCACTTGTTGATGATGCTCTTGTACATTTCGCTGAAGAGTGCACCGTCGTGTGTGACCAGCGCTCCCTTGAGGATGTCGTCATTCAGGTCGAGGCGGAAGGTCTTGCCCTCCGCGTCCCAGAAGTGGGCGACGAAGTTGCCGAGGTTGGACGAATACATCTGGCTGGCGGTCAGGGCCACGTGGCCGGGAAGGTTGCCAATCCCCACTACCTTGATGCCCGAGATTTCCACCACCTCATCGGGCACAGAGCCCTCGACGTTGCCGCCGGTCTCCACGGCCATGTCGATGATGACCGAGCCGGGCTGCATTCTGGCTATCATGGCCGCATCGACGATGCGCGGGGCCGGCCGGCCGAACAGTTGGGCGGTGGTGATGACAATGTCCGCCTGGGCGCAGGCCTTGGCCATGCCCTGCTTCTGCATCTCCATCTGATCAGGCGTCAACTGGGTGGCGTAGCCGTCCTTGGTCTGGCCGGTCTGGCCGAGATCGACTCTGACGAACTTGGCGCCCAGCGATTTGACCTGCTCCTCGACTACCGGGCGGGTGTCGAAGGCCTCGACGCGCGCGCCGAGCCTTCGCGCGGTGGCAATGGCCTGGAGTCCGGCCACGCCGACGCCGATGATGAAGACCTTGGCCGGCTTGATGGTGCCCGCGGGCGTGGTCATCATCGGCAGGATCTTGTCAAGGTGGGAGGCGGCCAGCAGCACCGAGACGTAGCCGGCCAGGTTGGCCTGGGAGCTGAGCACGTCCATTTTCTGCGCCAGGGTGGTACGGGGAATCATCTCCAGGCTGACGGCGCTGATCGCCGCGGTGGTCAGAGCCTGCACCAGTTCCACTTCGTTGAAGGGGTCGAGGTAGCTGATGTGGATCGTGCCAGGCCGCATGAGGCCGATCTCGGCCAGCGGCGGCTTGCGTAGGCGCAGGACCACGTCGGCCGTGCGCAGCATGGCCTCGCGATCAGTTGAGACGGTCGCCCCGACGGCGGTATAGGCCGCGTCCTCGAAGCGGCAGGTCAGACCCATACCCGACTCCACCACCATCTCCGCCCCCAGCTTGACCAGGCGCTCCACAGTGGCGGGCACCATAGGCGCCCGGGACTCGCCCGGATGGGTCTCTCGCATCACGGCAATATTCATGGGCAAACTCCTTCTCGAGGGGACAAGAAAGAGCGGGGACCGGGTCCGACCGCTCTCGGCTGGAAAAAGTATTGAAAACTATAAACTTGCGGCTGCTGCTGTCAAGCCGCTTGGCCGAGCAGGGTGAGCAGGCGGTCGTGGATGCCGTCGAAACCGCCGTTGGAGAGGATGGCAACCACATCGCCGGGCCGGCAGGTCGCCCCGAGATGGACCAGGATGGCGTCGGTGTCGGCCAGGGACAGCGCCTGGACGCCCCTTTCCCGGAGATCGGCGGCCAGTCGGGGCGAGGAGAATTGCTCGTCAACGGGCACCGTGTCGAGCGGCACATGCTCACGGATGACCACTTGGTCAGCCGCACCAAAGACCCCGGCGTACTCTGCCTGGAAAACGGCCCTGCGGCTGGAGTTGGTGCGCGGCTCAAAGACCGCTATCAGCCGCCGGTCCGGCCAGGCCAGGCGGAGGGCGGCGAGCGTCTCGCGAACCGCGGTCGGGTGGTGGGCGAAATCGTCGAT
>JBGSPP010000303.1:0-10648 GCA_041738515.1 Desulfobulbus sp. | reverse complement strand
GCAGATGAACGCGGCCGCACGACTGGCCAGGGGCGAGCTGCTGCTCTTTCTCCACGCCGACAGCCGCCTGCCCGATCCCCTGCTGCTCGGTCGGGCCGTAGCGGAGTTGATCGAGCACGAACGCCTGCATGGGCCGACAGCCGGCCACTTCCGTCTCCGCTTTGGCCGCAGCACCAGCAGGAACTCGCTTGGGTACCGCTATATCGAGGCCAAGACGGCGCTCAACCGGACCAACACCACCAACGGCGACCAGGGCTTCCTGCTGACGCGAGACCTGTTTAACCGGCTCGGCGGCTTTGACGAGCATTTGCCCTTTCTCGAGGATCAGCGCCTGGCCGAACTGATCCGGGCCCAGGCGCGCTGGATCACCCTGCCCGGCTGCCTGGAAACCTCGGCCCGACGCTTCGAGACCGAGGGCTTCCATCGCCGCTACCTGCTCATGGGCATCATCATGGGCATGCACGCCATCGGCATGGAGACCTTCTTTGCCCGCGCGCCTGGAGTTTACCGCGCCCAGGCCGAAGCCGGCCGGCTGCGGCTGACGCCCTTTTTTGCCCTGATCCGCTCGATGATCCGTCATGATTGGGGTCTGGCCGGAACGGTGCGCGTCTTCCACGGCCTGGGCCGGTACCTGCGCGAGAACGCCTGGCAGCCGTTTTTCTTTGCCGATGTCTGCCTGCGACCGTGGCTCGGACCGGACCGCTCGCCCCTGCTTCGACTCCATGACCGCTGGATCGCCCGCGCCTTGGCCTTCCGGCCCATCGACGCCCTTGTTGGCCTGCTCTGTTGTATCTGGTACCTGGGCGTGCTGGCACCGATTTTTCGCCTGATTGAGGGGCCGCAGCATGGACGGAACGAGGGAACAAATAATGACTGAAACGGCATGCCTCAATGCCGTGGCCCTGATGGTCCGGATTCCGGTTCCGGGCCAGGTCAAGACCAGGCTGGCCGCAGCCATCGGCGATGCGGCGGCCTGCACCCTCTACCGGGCCATGGTGAGCGATATTCTTGCCGGCGTACGCAGCAGCGGCCTTTCACGCATCATCTTTCATGATGGCGAGGCGAATACGGACCTGCCTGAGGATTGGGTCGATGAGGCCGCCCGAATCTTTCCCCAGGTCAAAGGCGACATCGGCCGGAGGATGGCCGCCACCTTTGCCCGCTGCTTTGGTGTAGGTTTTACCCGGGTGATCCTGATCGGCAGCGACCTGCCCGATCTGGACGCGGAGGTGCTGGCCACCGCGACCGCCGCTCTGGAATTCCATGACGCTGTCATCGCCCCGGCCCTGGATGGCGGCTACGGCCTGATCGGCCTGCGGCAAAAGAGTTACCGGTCAGAATTGTTTCAAGGTATCGCCTGGAGCACCGATCAGGTGATGGCCCAGACTCTGCGGCAGTTGCACCGATTTGGCCTCTCGGCAAAGCTGCTTGCACCTCTGCGGGATATCGACACCCTGGCTGACCTGCAGGCCTGGCGCTGCGATCCCGGTCGCGAAACATCCATCTTCCATCAGGCCCTCAAGGAACTGCGCCGGGCAGGAAAATTGCCAGGCCCTGCCGCCACCCCATGCACGCCACCCCATCTGGAGAAATTCTCATGATCGTGCGCCTCCTGGAAGGCAAACCCGCCAGCGCCAACACCTACATCATCGCCGCCAAGTCGGGCGGCCGGGGCCTCATCATCGACCCGGGCGTACAGGCCGAGCGCATTCTCGAGCATGTCGAGGCCATGAGCCTGACTATTGCCTGGATCGTGCTCACCCATGCCCACATCGACCACTGCAGCGCCCTGGATCAGGTCCGCAAGGCAACCGGCGCCCCCTTTGCCGCCTGCGTCGCCGAGGCGGACGAGGCCGCGTCCCAACCGCGGCTGATCATCCCCGGCCTGCAGTTCATCCCCTTTCGCCTGCCCTTTCCCCCGGACTGGGCGCTTGCTGACGGCGACCTCCTCGAGGTGGACGGCCTGCGGCTGACCGTGCTGCACACGCCCGGCCACAGCCCGGACAGCATCTGCCTGTATGGCCATGGCAAGCTCTTCAGTGGCGACACCCTGCTCAAGGGACGAATTGGCGTGGCCTTACCCGGCCTTTTCCCGGGTCATGACCATGCCCTGCTGCGCCGGAGTATCAGCGAACGGCTGCTGACCCTGCCCGACAATACCTTGGTCTACCCGGGCCACGGCCACCCCACCACCATCGGCGAGGAACGGCAGGCCAACCCGATACTGCACGGCTGAAGATGGTGCCGCCTGCATCGCATGGTTCGCAATCCCTGACGGCTCGCATGAGTGCGCCGACCACGCTGCCCTGTTCGTTTCCCCAGGTCAGGGCAGCAAAGACCCTGTTGGGAAGGACGTGGTCGTGATAGCATGGTCCTGGCCCCAGAACACGCGAAATTGAGCTTATATAACAGGCATGGAAAAACTGGACCTGATTAACCGTACAAAATCATCAAGTCTCTTCTTCTTGAGAGCCTTCTCTCTTGCACGAACCGAGTGTTCTCTGCTAGTTTTCTTCCCACGGATCAGGTTCAAATCCGTTTCAACTGATGCGGGCATGTGATTGGTGGCCAATCATGTTGCACGCTTTTACCCAATGAACAGGGAGAGATGACCATGGTAAAGAAGTACAAAGTGCTAATGACCGCGGTGCTGATGCTCACCTCAATCGCTCAGGCGGGAGAAAGAGAGAGCTGCAAGCTCTGCGGCATGTTTATTGATCGTTATTTGGCCACGAGTGCTATTATCACCAATACGGATGGTGTGGTTGAAAAAACCTGCGGCGTTGCCGACATGTTGCGGCTGGTAACGGATTCCGGTGGCCCGGGCGCTTTCTCTTCAGTAAATGTCCATGACTGGACAAGCGGCAGGGAAGTTGCTGCCGCAGGTGCCATCTATGTTGTCGGCAGCGATCGGGTGCCGGATATGATCCCAAATTTCATCGCATTCGCCAATGAGGGTGATGCTCAAGCATTTCAAGCCGAACATGGCGGTGAAGTTCTCTCCTTCGATCAGTCGTTGCAGGCAATTTCGCCCATGGGTATGACCATGCCTAATCGCGTGCTTTCAGCGGTTCCGCAACCAAAAGGGGCTAGCAATCTCGGCATTGGATACATGACCATGAAGATGGGTGACCTGAAGATGGGATCGGACGAGGTATCCATTGAGCAGTTCAATGCGGTTACCGGAAGGCGGATGGCTCCCAAGGAGATGGAGTCCTCTGCAACCATGGTAATGGCGAATTATGGTTTTACTGATCAACTGTCTCTCATGGCCAGGATTGCCTATCTGGAGAAAACCATGACATCCGATATATGGTTGCCCTCCAATATGCACACCGACAGGGAAAAGGAGAATGACGGTATTGGCGATCTCGACCTCAAACTGCGCTATAACCTGTGGCGGGATAATTACTACAGCAAGTTTATTACCGTGATGGCCAACGCCACCTTGCCAACCGGTGATTTCGATACCGAGTATGCAAATGCCACAACCAATATGCCAGGGCTGCAAACTGGTACTGGCAGTTTCGGAGTGGGTGGCGGTCTCTTGGGTTCCCTCCGATTTGGCGATTTCTGGGTCCATGGCGAACTCAATTTTCTCGTCAATCCGGAAAATGACGATGAGTACGACTTTGGCGATAGTGCCAAGCTGGGGATGGCGGTGCATTACACCCCAAATTATGACGTCATGATCGGACTGGAGTTGGATGCCACCAATGTGGGCAAGAACGATTTCAATGGAGTGACCATGGAAAACAGCGGCGGTGAGGCTCTCACTTTAACCGCGGTTGGCAGTTGGCGCTTTCTTTCCGCTCTGGGTGGCAACTTTTCTCTCAGTGGCAGCTACGGACAACCTCTCTATCAGGACGTAAACTGGTATGGCCTGGAAACTGACTATGTAGCTTCGGGTATGCTTACTTTCACCTATCGTTTTCGATAAAGACGGACAAAAGCGCTTCGAGCGCACGCCTTCCTCGTTTGGACAATACGTGCAGGTTTCACTATCCGATAACAACATCATATCTGAGCCTGTTGCAGAATCTACCTTGAGGTCGTTGACACACCTCAGATAGATTTAACCTGCCGAGCAAGTCCCATATATAATGCGCGATCCGCGCTAGTGCCTGCCTGCACAAGTTAACGATAGTATCGCGCAGCTGCGTTCCCTTGACTTCTCGCTTGCGCCACTTGAAAGGTTTTGCCGTGGGATTGTACACTGCTATGAAGGATTCTATTGCTTGCCGCAGCTCTTCAACGCTGTTAAAGCTGGCTCCGCGCAAAGCTATGCGGGACATGATTCCAAACCACACTTCCACAAGATTCAGCCAACTTGCAGAAGTGGGAGTGTAATGAAAATGGACATTCGGATGCTCGGCAAGCCAAGTGTCTATAATCCGGGCTCGTTCGACCATCTGTCGCGACTCGGTTCTGCTGGCGGCCAACCGCTCGAGAACCTTCCGTTCTTGTTCGCTACAGGTAATTTGAGGCGCTTTTCTTGACATGCGCCCACTTTAACAAAATTGCTATTAATAGCGCAACTAAGCACTAGTTATGAGTTCTGCGACAGGCTCATCTGTACGATTCATGAACGATTGTGACATGAATGATATCAGGATGTTATTTTATCACCCCTTCTCCATCAGGTCCGCGTTTGCCCGATGAACCACTTTCTTTGCGACCGCCGTCCAAACCAACGAGCGGCCGCCTGATCGGCCCGTTTCTGGTCCGCGCGGCGATGCTCGCGCTGATCTGGTGGGTGTTGACCGGGAGCACCGACGGATGGATTTTTGGCGGCGGGGCTGTGTTGGTTGTCGCCTCCCTCAGCCTTCGCCTGACTCCGCCCGCAGTGTTCACGCCTCGTCTTCGCCATATTCCTGGATTTCTCGCTTTCTTTCTGCTCCAATCGCTGCGCGCCGGGACTGACGTCGCCTTGCGCACCATCACCCCCCGCCTGCCGCTGCAACCCGCGATCCTGAACGTTCCGCTCACGCTGCCCGCAGGCGCGCCGACCTGGTTGCTCATGATGGTGGTCAGCCTGCTGCCTGGAACCTTGAGCACTTCTCTCAACGACGGCACACTTGAGCTGCACTGTCTGGATAACGGCATGGATGTGATCGACGCTGTTGGCGAGGTCCAACGGCACATTGCCCTGCTGTTCGGATTTCCTCCCGCCTCGCGAGGCGATGGATGATTACCGGGTCTGCAGGCGTCGCTTTGCTGTTGATGCTGTCGCTGGGACTTGGCCTGCTGCGTGTCTGGCGCGGTCCGGGTTTTGCCGACCGCATGCTAGCGGCGCAACTGCTTGGCTCCACCGGCATTGCGATCCTGCTAGTGCTCGCCGTACCGCTCGACCTGCCAGCCCTGCACGATGTCGCCCTGGTGTTGGCGGTACTGGCTATACTGGCGACACTCGCCTTTGTCGCCCGGCTTTGGGAGGCTGATGATGACGACTTGGGCAACAGCAACATGGGGAGCCAGGATCCGTCCACCGATGAAACCGACCGGGAGTGGGACGATGAGCGTGTTTGAAACCATGCAGCTGATATTGATAACTGCAGGGGCCTGTTTTTTTGTCGTCGGTTCCATCGCCTTGCTGCGCTTTCCCGATGTCTATACCCGTATTCATGCGCTCACCAAGGCAGACAATCTGGGACTCGGACTGATCGTGCTCGGCCTGCTGCCTGGCGCCGGGTCGCTTGCCGCTCTGTTCAAGTTGCTGCTGATCTGGGGGCTGGCGCTGACCGCCAGTGCCTGCACAAGCTATCTGATTGCACACACGGCAAGAAGGCGCGGCGTCGCGCCCTGGTCGGGATCTGCCGGTCCTGGAGGGGAAAACCTATGACGCAATGGTTTGATGTCTTGCTCGGCCTGACCCTGTGTACAACCGCGATCGGTGCGCTCACCTCGCGGGATCTGTTTCGCGCAATTGTGATGTACATCGCCTTTGGTTTGCTGATGGCGCTGGCATGGGTTCGTCTGGAAGCCCCAGACATCGCGCTCGCCGAAGCGGCAATCGGCGCCGGACTCACCGGAGTCCTGCTGCTCGATACCCTGGGCTACCTGCGCCGACGATTCTCAACCCCTGACCTGGAGGAGGATAATCCATGATCCGCCTGCTCTCCACCCTCTTTGCCTGCCTTACGATAGCGGCTGCGCTGATCGTCGCGGTTGTCCACCGGCCGCCTCCGGTAGAGGATCTCACACTGCGGGTAGTGTCCCGGCTGCCGGAGGCAGGGGCCAGCCATGCGGTGACCGCGGTGCTGCTCGATTTTCGCAGCTACGATACCCTGCTTGAGGTCGCCGTATTGCTTGTTGCCGTGGTGGTGGCGATTGCGCTGCGCGAGGCCCAGCCGGATGGCCCGGATCGCATGGGGCTGGCCAACCCGCTGCTGCGTGCAGTAATGAGCTGGCTGCTGCCGTTGCAGTTGCTGATCGCCGCTTACCTGCTGTGGGCAGGCAGCAGCAGACCCGGAGGCGCGTTCCAGGCCGGTGCCGTGCTTGCGGCCGCCGGTGTGCTGTTGCGTCTGGCCGGGGTAGGGTTCAACTGGCAGGAAAATCCCCTGCGGTTGCGGGTCATGCTCGCGCTGGGACTGGCGGTTTTCGTTACGGTAGGTGTCGGAGCCCTGATTACCGGGCGCGATTTTCTTGATTATCCGCCGGAAGCTGCCGCCGGCCTGATCCTGACCATCGAACTGGCGTTGACCCTGTCAATCGCGCTGGCTCTGGTCTCGCTCTTCCAACTCGCTCCACCCCAGTCCTCCGGACCGCAATTACCCGACCGACGCCGGAGATCGCGGTCATGAGTACTGCCGCCTTGTATGCATGGGCGGGTGTGGCGTTATCCATGCTGGGGCTCTTCGGCTTCATAGTTCATCGTCATCTGATTCGCCGCCTGCTCGCTTATAACATCATGGGCAGTGGCTGCTTTCTGCTGCTAGTGGGGCTGTCGCAGGATGGTCGCGGCGTCGATCCGGTACCGCAGGCTCTGGTACTTACCGGCATTGTTGTTACGGTCGCTTCAACGGCGCTGGCGCTGGTTATTTTTCGGCGCTGGTTCCGGGTCAGCGGAGAGAGCGTACTGCCGGAGGAGGTGTGAACCCGCTGCCCTGGCTGGTGGCGCTGCCGCTCATCGGGGCTCTTGTTGTCTTTTTGCTGCCTGTCCGGTGGCGAGCGTCGGGCAGCCTGGCGCTGCTTGTACCCGTCGGCTTCGTGAGCATTCGCCCCCTCGCCAGTATCCTCTCGCAGGGGACCCAAAGCCACGCGCCGGGAGGCTGGATTGCACCGCTCGGCATAGGGTTGCAAGCCGACGGGTTTGCGGCTGGCATGGTCATTCTTACCGCCTTGGTCATCGTTCCCTGCTCCATTCACGCCGCAAGATCCCTGCGCGGCAAGCCGGCGGAGGAAGGTTTCTGGCCGCTGTTATGGTTCATGTGGGCGGCGTTGAACAGTATCTGGCTGTCAGCCGATCTATTCAACCTGTATGTGGGCATCGAATTGCTTGGCCTGGCTGCAGTCGGACTGGTCGCACTTGCCGGCAGCGTCCAATCGCTTGCCGCAGCGATGCGCTATCTACTCGCCGCGCTGCTCGGCTCCCTGGTCTACCTGATCGGGGTGGCCCTGATCTACGCCGCGCTCGGCAGCCTGGCCCTTGCTGACCTCAAAGCCTACGGATCCGGACAGCCAACCATATTGATTGCGTCGGTCTTGATGACGTTTGGCCTGCTGCTGAAGACGGCGCTTTTTCCGTTGCACGGCTGGCTGCCCCCGGCCCATGGCAGTGCCCTGACACCGGTGAGCGCACTGCTGTCGGCACTGGTGATCAAGGCCTCGCTCTGCATGCTGATTCGCCTCTGGATGTCTCTCGGCCCTGAGGCGATGCCGGTTGTCCTGGCCTGGACGCTCGGCCTGATGGGCGCCGGCGCGGTGTTCTGGGGCGGCTGGATGGCATTACGCCAGACCCGGCTCAAACGCCTGGTGGCCTATTCGACCGTGGCGCAGATCGGTTTACTGTTTCTTTTTTTTCCTCTTGTGACCGGAACGCCCGCAACTGCGGCCGCTCTGGCATGGGACGGCACGGTACTGATGCTTGTCTCGCATGCTTTCGCCAAAGCGGCCATGTTTCTCGCCGCGGGCAATCTGGTATTTGCGATCGGCAGCGAGCAGATTGCCGACCTCAACGGTGTCTGCCGATTTCGACCGTTCTCGCTGCTGAGTTTTGGGGTGGCAGGCATCAGCCTGACCGGACTGCCGCCGAGCGGCGGTTTCATCGCCAAATGGCTGCTGATGCAGAGTGCGCTGGCAAGCGGGCAGTGGATCTGGCTGCCGGTGCTGCTCGGCGGCGGCCTGCTGAGCGCGGCCTATGTGATCAGGGTGCTGGGCAACGCCATGGTCGAAGGCCCTGTTCGCGACCGATTCGAGGCGCCATCGCTTCCCCTTGAACTTTCGGCCCTCGCGCTGGGTTGCGTCAGCCTGGTTCTCGGGTTTGCGGCCCGCGCTCCACTTGCCTGGCTGCGCGCCGGCGGCCCGTTCGCTGGAGGCGGTTGATGGACGCGCAGGCGCTGTTGCCGCTCTCTGTCGTTTCCACCTCGCTCGTTGCGGCAGCGGGCATCTTTCTGCTTCGGGAGCATCGCCATCGTCTGCGCACCAACTTTAACCTTGCCGCGGCCCTGATCAAGCTGGCGCTGGTCGTCGGGATGGCGCTTGGCGTATTAGCCGGCAACACCTACGAATTCCGGTTCCCGCTAGTCGAGGGTATCAGCTTCGTGCTCCGGGCCGATGCTCTCGGTCTCATGTTTACCGTGCTGTCCTCGGTGCTGTGGCTGTTCACAACAATCTATGCCATCGGTTATCTGGAAAAATCCCCCAACCGCAGCCGGTTCTTCGGCTTTTTCAGCTTGTGCGTGGCCAGCACCGTGGGCCTGGCGCTGGCGGGCAATCTCATCACTTTTTTTCTGTTCTACGAGTTGCTGACCCTGTCCACCTACCCGCTGGTCGCTCATCGCGGCACCGCGAAGGCCCTGCATGCCGGCAACGTGTATCTCGCCTATACGCTCTCTGGTGGCATGGTGCTGCTGCTTGGAATAGCGGTCCTGCACGGGCTCGCCGGTGAGGTCGATTTCGCTGCCGGCAGCGGCTTGCGGGTGCTAGACCCGGCCCTTGATCCAATGCTGACGATCGTCTTTGTCCTGCTGATTGCCGGGCTAGGAGTCAAGGCGGCCCTGCTGCCGCTGCATGGCTGGCTGCCGATCGCCATGGTCGCCCCGGCTCCGGTCAGTGCTCTGCTCCATGCCGTGGCGGTGGTCAAAGCCGGGGCCTTCGGCATCGTGCGGGTGGTCTATGATGTGTACGGGACCGAGTTGGCCTGGCGTCTGGAGGTGCTTGAACCGCTGGGCTGGCTGGCGGCGGCGACAATCCTGTACGGCTCCATCCGCGCCTTGGCGCAGAACGATCTCAAGCGGCGGCTGGCCTTTTCCACGGTCAGTCAGGTGTCGTACATTATCCTGGGCCTGACCCTGCTCAGTCCGATCGGCATGGCGGGCGGGCTAGTGCATCTGCTGCACCAGGGGTTGATGAAGATCACCCTGTTTTTCTGCGCTGGCAATTATGCCGAAACCCTGGGGGTGCACCACATCGATCACCTCGACGGCATCGGCCGGCG
Organism: Desulfobulbus sp.; assembly: GCA_041738515.1. Lineage (GTDB taxonomy): Bacteria > Desulfobacterota > Desulfobulbia > Desulfobulbales > Desulfobulbaceae > Desulfobulbus. The sequence goes on along the minus strand of JBGSPP010000303.1, from coordinate 990 downwards.
CATGCCGGCCACAAGTACCGCCTTCACCATCGGCGCCTTTGGCATGATCGGCGTGCCGCCGCTGGCAGGATTCGTGACCAAATGGTATCTCGGTATCGGGGCGCTTGCCGATGGCAAGGGCTGGGTGCTTGCGGTCCTGATCGTGAGCGCCATGCTCAATGCCGCCTACTTCCTGCCTGTGTTGCATCGCATCTGGTTCAGGTCGCAGTCGGCGCCATGGCCGGCCGAACAGTACCAGCAGCATCGCGACACCCACCCCTGGCTCCTGCTGCCGACGCTGGTTACCGCAGTATTCTGCATCGTCGCCGGGGTGTTCGCCGCAGTACCGTTTTCACCCTTGCACTGGGTCGAGATCGTCGTTCTGCCGGGATATCTGCCATGAACGGGACGATGGCCACCTTCGCTCTGGTCCTGGCGCCAACGCTGCCGCTGGCAATGCTCTTGCTGATCTGGGTACCGGGTCTGCGCTGCCGTAGCGGGTGGTGGACGCCGTGGGCTGCGTTGCCGGCCCTGTTGCTCGCGTTCCACGGCGGACCGGGCCAGGGCGTCCGCCTGGACTGGATATTGTTCGGCAGCGTGCTGGAAATGGATGACCTCAGGCGCATTTTTATGTTCTTCACGGCGCTGCTGTGGCTGGGGGCTGGCATCTTCAGCCACGGCACACTGGCCCGCGAAGAGCGCGCCAGCAGTTTCCGGATGTTCTGGCTGGCTACAATGGCCGGTAATTTCGGGCTGATCCTCGCCCGCGACGTTCCGACCTTTTACGCGGGGTTCAGCCTGATGACCTTTGCCGCCTATGGTATTATCATCCATTCGCGGAGTCGTGCCGCCTTGTATGCCGGTCGGGTCTATCTAACCATGGCCATCATCGGCGAAGGCCTGCTCGTAGCCGGCCTGGTGCTGGCCGTGAGCCGCACCGCGACACCGCTGACCGCGTTGCTTAACGACCTTCCCGCCGCTGTGGCAGATTCGCCGCGCCGCGACCTGACC
>JBGSPP010000278.1:0-3906 GCA_041738515.1 Desulfobulbus sp. | reverse complement strand
AAGAACTTCACCCTGACCCTGCGCAACAACGAGGCCGACTTCATCGAGGTGGAAGTCGCGCCCTAGGCCCGGTCGGCTCACTGCCGCCGTACCACCCTCCCCGCCCGGACCGGCGACATCCCAGGGCGCCGCCCTGTCTCTGCTTTTTCTCTGTATTGTCGTTCAATATTCGCCCACCACCCTTGGCAAAGCTGTTGACAGTGCCCATTGTTTGGGGTACCTAACACACAGACGCGAGACCAGTTCGCGCCTGCATGGATCGCCCCAGCTCAAACCGAAACGAGTCGACATGGCCAAGGATCGCCGCTCCGCGCACTGTACCCTGCTCACCGACCTGACCGGCCAGTGCGAGCGTCGCCGTAGGTGCGGCCAGCATGGGACAGGCACCCCGCTGGCCGAGACCTGCTGCAACGGCCGGATGAAGGTCTGCGCCATCAGCGGCGACCGCCAGATCTGCGCCAAGATGGCCCACCTGGGGGTCACGCCTGGTTCCGAGTTCGAACTGATCTGCAAGGGCAGCGGCCAGCAGTGCATGATCAAGGTCAACGGCGGCACCATCAGCCTGGATGCCACCACCGCTGCCAACATCCTGGTAGCTCCGGTCTGACCCTCCCCTGGCCGCATGGAGTTCGTAGCGATGCAGCACTTTCTCGTGATCGTCGCCCTGACCGTGGCCCTGATCTTTCTCGGCCGCCGGTTGATCGCCTTTTTCCGCGGCCAGAGCAACCCCTCCTGCGGCTGCGGTTGTTCCGGATGCGGTTCCGCTGCCGAGAGGCCGTCCACCGGCCCCCAACTGCCGATGTTCAAACCACCGGGGAAGCCCTGACATCCGCCTGCCTTTGCCTGCCGCCTGGAAGCGGGTGCATCTGTGCTGCTCCGGCCCCATGACCGCCAACATTTGCAATCCCTTCGGGTCGCCCAAGACACGTCACTACGCTGGCCCCGGACATCCACCCTGACCTCTTGACATCATCCATGGACAACGCCATCACCGTCGCCCTGGCGGGCAATCCCAATGCCGGCAAGACCACCCTGTTCAACCAGTTGACCGGCGCCCGCCAGCATGTGGGCAACTATCCGGGCATCACCGTCGAGCAGAAAGAGGGCTGCTGCCTGCACCGGGGCCAGGGCCTGCGGGTGGTCGACCTGCCCGGCACCTATTCGCTCACCGCCTATTCGGTGGAGGAACTGGTGGCCCGTGATTTCCTGGTCAACGAGAAGCCCGACGTGGTGGTTGACGTGGTCGATGCCTCCAATCTGGAGCGCAACCTCTACCTGAGTTGCCAGTTTCTCGAGCTGGGCGTGCCCCTGGTCATCGCTCTCAACATGGTCGATGTGGCCGAAAAGCGTGGCCTCACCATCAATTGCGACAAACTGAGCCAGCTGCTTGCCACCCCGGTGGTGCCCATCGTCGCCCGTTCCGGCAAGGGCATGGACGAGCTGCTCGACGCGGTGACCAGGGTGGCGGCCGAAAAGCTGCGGCCGCAGCCGCTGGTGCTGCGTTACGGCTCGGATATCGACGAGGCCCTGGCCGACATGATGCCCACGGTCCGGGAGTGCACGCCGCTGACCGAAATCTACCCGGAACGGTGGCTCGGGCTGAAGGTGCTGGAGGCCGACGAGCAGATCGTGGAAAAGATCCGCCTGGCCAACCCGGCGGCAGCCCGCCGCCTGAACGAGCGCGGCGAGGCGGTAATCGGCCATCTGCAGCAGACGCTGAGCGTCTATCCGGAGGCGGTGATTGCCGACCACCGCTACGGCTTCATCAAGTCGATCCTGCGGCACGACGTCATTGCCCGCAAATTCGTCGCCGACCGGCTCTACACCTCCGACCGGATCGACAAGGTCGTCACCCACCGCCTGCTCGGGCCGCTGATCATGGCCGGGGTGCTGTTCGGGCTCTACACCTTCACTTTCAGTTACAGCACCATACTGGTCGACTGGCTGGCCTCGTTTTTCGCCATCCTGAGCCGTAGCGTCGAGGCCCTGCTGCCCGACGGCCCCTTCAAGTCGATGCTCATCTCTGGCGTCATCGACGGCGTCGGCGGCGTGCTCGGCTTTGTCCCCATCATCATGTTCATGTTCTTCGGCATCGCCATACTCGAGGATTCCGGCTACCTCGCCCGGGTGGCCTTCATGATGGACCGGATCTTCCACTTCTTCGGCCTGCACGGCTCCTCGGTGATGCCCTTCATCGTCTCCGGCGGCATCGCCGGGGGTTGCGCCGTGCCCGGGGTCATGGCGACGCGGACCCTGCGTTCGCCCAAGGAGCGGATGGCCACCCTGCTGACCGTGCCCTTCATGAACTGCGGTGCCAAGCTGCCGGTGCTGACGTTGTTGATCGGGGCCTTCTTCTCGGCACATCAGGCCCGGTACATGTTCCTCGCCACCCTGTTTGCCTGGATCGTTGCCCTGTGCGCGGCCAAACTGCTGCGCATGACCGTGCTCCGTGGCGAATCCACCCCCTTTGTCATGGAACTGCCGCCCTACCGCTTCCCCACCCTGCGCGGGCTGGCCATCCATACCTGGGAACGAACCTGGCAATACATCAAGAAGGCGGGCACGGTGATTCTCGGCATCTCCATCCTGATCTGGGCGATGATGACCTATCCCGGCCTGCCCGATGCACGAACGGCCCATTTCGAGGCCTTGCGGCAACAGGTGCAGACAGCGCGGACAGCCGGAGAGAAGAGCGGAGAAGAGACCGAACAGGCAATTGCGGCGCTCCGGGCCGAGAAGGCCATGGAGGGGTTGCGGTATTCGCTGGCCGGGCGTATCGGCGTGGCCTGTGAGAGCGTCAGCCGCTACGCCGGCATCGACTGGCGCACCAACATTGCCCTGATCAGCGGCTTTGCCGCCAAGGAAGTGATCATTTCGACGCTCGGGACGGCCTATTCGCTCGGCGAAGTCGATCCCGAGGCTTCCGGATCGCTCAGCGAGCGGCTGGCCAAGGACCCGAAATGGAACCCGGTGGTCGCCCTGGCGGTGCTGGTGTTCATCATGTTTTACGCCCCCTGCTTCGTCACCGTAGTCTGCATCGCCAAGGAGGCGGGGTCGTGGAAGTGGGCGGCCTTTTCCATAACTTTCAACACGTTCTTCGCCTATATCCTGGCAGTGGGCATCTATCAGATCGGCATGCTGCTGTACAGCTCCTGACAGGGGCCGCGAGTCAGGGCCGGTAGGCCTGGAACCGCACCAGCACCTCGGCCATCTCGGCCTCGGAAAGCAGTGGCGGCTCGTTCACCTGCAGGGCGAGAAGATACATGCGGGCAAGGGTCTCCACCTCGACAGCGAGCGCCAGCACCTGATCCAGGTCGACGGCGTGGCAGATCATGCCGTGGTGGCCGAGCAGGGCGGCGCAACGGTCCGTGAGCGCCTCGATGGCCCGGTCGGAGAGCGACTGGGTGCCGAAGGTGGCGTAGGGGGTGCAGCGGATGGAGTCGCCGCCGGCCAGGGCGACCATGTAGTGAAAGGCGGGGATGGACCGCTCCAGGCAGGCCAGGGCGGTGCAATGGACGGCATGGGCGTGGAGAATGGCCGCAGCCTCGGGAAAGCGGTCATAGATGTCGCGGTGCATCCGCCACTCCGAGGAGGGCTTGCGGCCGCCTTCGGCCCGCCCGGCCTTATCCAGCCAGACCAGGTCATCGGGCGTGCAATGGTTATAAGGCAGGGCCGAGGGGGTGATAAGCAAACCGTCCCGACAGCGGACGCTGACATTGCCGGCTGCACCCTGATTCAGCCCCAGGCTGTTCATGGCCCGGGCCGTGGCCAGCAGCTGCCCGCGAAGGGCGGTCTCGTCCATCAGCGCTGTTCCGGATAAAGTCCGAGCAGTCCCGCCCGACTGGCCGCGCAGACGCCGCGCTCGGTGATCAGGCCGGTCACCAGCCGTGCGGGGGTCACGTCGAA
>JBGSPP010000239.1:0-3317 GCA_041738515.1 Desulfobulbus sp. | reverse complement strand
CCCGCGACCAAAACCCCGGCCGCATCCACTGCTCCGGCAACGACTCCTGCGGCAAAATCTACAACTGCGGCGCCGGCCCAACCGTCCGCTGCCCCGCCTGCGGAAAAGGCGGCAAGCGCTGCACCCGCAGCCTCATCTTCCGATCCGTACAGCCAAGGGTTGAACCAGTTCAAGGGCAAGCAGTACAAGGAGGCCTACAAGTCGTTTGAGCAGTCGCTCTCCGCCAACCCCAATGGTTCACAGGCCGCCAAGTCTCTGTATTACATGGGCGAGAGTCTCTATAATCAGGGCGAATACGATCTGGCCATCCTCGATTATCAGAAGGTGATCTCCAATCACGGTTCCGATTCGCTGGCTGCCAACGCCCTGCTCAAACAGGGGATGTCCTTTGAGAAATTGACCGACCACGAAACCGCCAAGATCATCTACAAGAAGCTGATCAGCGATCATGGCAGCAGCCCCGAGGCCACCCAGGCCAAGGAGCGGTTAGGCAAACTGTAAGAGCAACCGGTTGACGGCGGCAAAAAGGAAGCGGCTGGACAGCCTGTTGGTTGCGCGTGGTCTGGCGGATACGCCGGATCACGCGCACCGTCTGATCGGCGCCGGCGCGGTGCTGGTCGACAATCGGGTCGCGGACAAGGCCGGCAGCCTGGTGGCTGAGGACTGCACCCTGACAGTCAGGGGCGGCAAACGGTTCGTCAGCCGTGGTGGCGAGAAACTTGAGGCCGGCCTTCATGGCCTGCAAGTCGATCCCACCGGTTGGATATGCGCCGACATCGGCTGCTCTACCGGCGGCTTTACCGATTGTTTGCTCAAGCACGGCGCCGCCCGGGTGTATAGTGTGGACGTGGGCTACGGCCTGCTTGACTGGAAAGTGCGGCAGGACCCCAGGGTGGTGGTTCTTGAGCGCACCAACGCCAGATACCTGACCCGGGAGCAGATTCCGGAGTTCCTCGACCTGGCCGTGATCGATGCCTCCTTTATATCGCTTGCACTGCTGCTCCCGCCGCTGCTGCCCCTCTTCCAGTCTTCCGTTCGTATTCTGGCCCTGGTCAAACCCCAGTTTCAATTACCCCGGGACAAGGTTGGTCCGGGCGGCATCGTTGAAGATGAGGCCCTGCACCGTCTTGCCCTGACGATGGTGCAGTCCTTTGGTCAGAACCTCGGCCTGCGCTGCGTCGGCGTCGTGGCCTCTCCCATCCAGGGACGCAAAGGCAATCAGGAGTTTCTGATGCTGCTCACCGGTACTGCCTCCCGGAATCCAGAGGCAATCTGTTAACGCATACCAAGGAGTTGATGCTCATGAAGAGGATAATGTCCACGCTGGCGCTTGGCGCGCTGATTTCTATCTCTCCCGTTCACTCGGGTCTCGCCGCCGAATATGTGAGCGCCGCCAAGGATGGCGTCAACCTGCGGTCAGGCCCGGAGGCCAATGCCACCGTCCTCTACCAGTTGCCGGCCGGTTATCCGCTTGAGGTCCTGGGCAAGCAGGGCGCCTGGTACAAGGTCAGCGACTACGAGGGCGACAAGGGCTGGATCCAGGACTCGGTGGTCAACAAGACCCCCTATGTGATCGTCAAGGTCAAGGAATGCAAGATCCGCAGCGGCCCCAACTCGAGTGAAAAAGTGGTGGGCAGCGGCGTCAAGGACGTGATCCTGGCCAAGGTGGAGCAGAAGGGCGACTGGATCAAAGTCTCCCATCCCAACGTTACCGGCTGGGTGCACAAGGATCTGGTCTGGCCGTGAACTCCTGCCGTCGCTGCTGAACCGTTCGCAACGACTCCGCGAAATCCACCGGCAGCCGCACCGCCTTGCCCGCCTTGTTGCGGAAAAGCAGGTGCTGCTGCCGGAGTCCGAAGAGAAACAGATCCCGCGTGATCTCCACATCCTTCCGGCAGTACTCCGTCAGCGTGGCCATGGCCCCCTGTTTGTACCAGCGCAAGGCCTGCAGCCCATCCCCAACCTTGTTCACCCCGAGCGTCGTTTCCGCAAGCCGGTCCAGGCTGAGCCGGTAGCCCAGGCGGTTGGTGATCGCCTCCAGGATGTCAAAAGAGGCGAGCCGGCTCAAGTCACGGTCGGTGTAGGCGGACAGCACCTTGTTGTCAAACCGTTTGTTGTTAAACCCCACCACCAGATCAAGCGCGAACAGCCGCTCGATCATGGCGTCAAGCGTCTCCTCGGTAAAGCTCATGAAGCACTCGCTGTCGCTCTCGTAGAGCACGGCCACGCTCACCCGCATCAGATCGGCCCGGTGCCAGCCGCCCACCTCCTGCGCCGACCGTTGCGTTTCCACGTCAAAGACGCCAAAGCGCGCGGGGAGTTGATACGCTGCCCGGGGTCGATCCATGTTGTCGATCGAAATCCCCATGTTCGGCCTGGCCGGCGCTGGCGTAGTCGCCGACCCGGAGGCCAGCTGCTCCATGACAAACAGGCAGGCCTGTTTGTCGATGGGCCGGTTGCCCGAGCCGCATTTGGGCGAGTGAACGCAGGAGGGACAGCCAAGCTCGCAGGCACAGCCAGCGATATGCCGCCGCGTCCTCGCAAACAACCCGGCAATGGCGGCAAAGGCTTCGGCGGTCAGGCCCATGCCGCCGGCGTGGCCATCGTAGACAAAGACCGCGGCACAACCGGCCTGCTCGTGCCAGGGGTGACTGATGCCGCCCAGATCGTTGCGGTCGCAGAGCACCGCCAGAGGCATCAGGCCGATCAGGGCATGCTCCATGGCGTGAATGCCGCCCATGAAATGGAGCCGGGCCGATTCGGTCCGCTGCCGTAGCCACTCCGGAATATCGACCCAGAACCCCTCGGTCTCGAACACCTGCGGCGGCAGGGCCAGGGGCACCCGGGAGAGGACACGCATGCTACCGGTGGCGACGCGCTGATATCCGGTGATCCGCTCCGTGACCCGCAGGGTGCCGAAATGCACCTGGGTCGCCCCCAGGCGGACACTCCGGCGCACGGAGAGGATGTCGGTGGTCTTCTCGCTCAGGGGCCGGGTGAAGTAGGGCGGATGCACCGGCGAGACCAAGATTTCCCGGCCTTCAAAGTCAAGTGTATCGACATGGTAAGTCTTGGCCATGTGCAGATAGATGGCCCCGGGATGGCAATCGCGCGGGGCTCGATGGCCGTCGATGGCGCCTAGCGGTGTCCGTTCCGGTCCGGCCAGGATGGCAAAAGTGGGGCCACCGCCGCGCAGATTGACCTGTCGCTGGGGGAAATGACGGGGCGAGAACCAGGTGCGGCCGTCGGCTGCCTGCAGCAGTTCGCCCGACCGGGTCAGCTGCTCCACCACCGGAATGATCCCGTCGCCGCCCAGC
>JBGSPP010000197.1:0-11264 GCA_041738515.1 Desulfobulbus sp. | reverse complement strand
CAGAGCAGGACGGCGGCGGGTGAGATGTTGAGCAGATGCAGCAGGGTGGAGAGGATGACTGTGACCGGCACCGCCACCGTGCCCGGACGCTGATCGCCGCGCAAGGCTATCATGGGTGCAGGGCCAGGGCCTCGAGACAGCGGCGTTTATGGGCCGGGCCTTTGTTCGGGGCGATCAACTGCCCGCCGAGGCGGAGCCCGTACACCTGGCCGAGGCTGTCGGCGGCCAGCACCATGTGGCAGAGTCGGCCGAGCCTGGCCTCCAGATCGGTTCCGGGCAGGCGCTCCAGGGAAAAGATCATGCCGCCCGCCTCGTTTTCCTCAAAGTGTTTGGTGTGCAGCGCGCGCCCCTGAGCCAGACTCTTCCAGTGCGCCTGATGCAGGCTGTCGCCCGGCCGGTACTGCATCAAACCGGAAAAATCCCGGCCTGCGGACAGATTTTTCGCCCTGGGCCGGCCGTCGTTGTCCTCGCCCGGTTTGGTGATGAGCGGCGAGGCAATCGGCGCGGGATAGACAAGGCAGGAGAGCTGCGTCTCCAGTCGGGTGCGGATGGTGATCAACCCCAGCGGATAGCTGGTCCAGGCGTGCAGGGCGTCAAAATGCAATCTGCCGCGCTGCCCCACGGGACAGGTCAGCCGCACCGGTGTGGGCAGCTCAGCGGGGATGCGCATTTCCACTGGCAGCGCCCGAACCAGAGCCAGATGGATGGCGTACCGCTCCTGTTCCTCGGCCTGAAGGTGGAGGTCGAAACAGGCCTGCTGACCGGCGAAGACCGGTTGCCCTTGGCCGCCTTGAACGATTAGGCCGCGCAGATTGCGGTAGCCGTGGGGCAGGGTGACGAGGAGGATGCCGCCGAGGAGAAAGGTGAGCAGGTAGCCGAGGTTGTTGTTGTGGTTGATTGAACCGATGAGCAGGGCCGCGATCATGCCCAGATAGACCAAGCCGAAAAAGGTCGGCTGAAAATGGTATCGCCTGCCGCCAAGAGCCAGGGACGGTACTGGCAGCGGAAAACCAGGGCGACCGCGCCACCAGTGAGAGGTCGGAGGCGATTGGTTCACACTGGCGCCGGCACACTCTGGAAGGTGGTGACCAGCTCTTCGGCCGCCATCTCGGCAAAGGTGTCAGCCCTGCGCAGGCGATGGCCGGCCAACTGGGGCAGCACCTGCTGCACATCCTCGGGCAGGACATGATCCCGTCCCTGGAGCAGGGCCCAGGCCCGGGCGGCCTTGAGCAGCGACAACCCGGCCCGGGGCGAGAGGCCGATGGAAAACAGACCGGAGTTACGGCTGAAATCCAGCAGATCCTGCACGTAGCGTATCAGTGGTTCAGCGCAGTGCACTTCGCGGGTCAGGTGCTGCAGATGGAGGATGCCCTTGCCATCGAGCAGGGCCGGGGCGTCGGTAATCAGCCGGGAACTGTGATCGCCCGCCAGCAAGCGGTTTTCGGCCGCCCTGTCGGGATAGCCCAGGGTGATGCGAAAGAGGAACCGGTCCAGTTGCGATTCGGGCAGGGGATAGGTGCCGGCCTGTTCCAGCGGGTTCTGGGTGGCGATGACGAAAAACGGGGCCGGCAGGCTGCGGGTCGTCCCTTCCAGCGACACCTGCCGTTCCTCCATGGCCTCAAGCAGTGCGCTCTGGGTCTTGGGCGTGGTGCGGTTGATCTCGTCGGCAAGCAGTATCTGGGTGAAGATCGGCCCAGAATGAAAGGAAAAGGTGGCTGACTGCTGCTCGAACACGGAGACGCCGAGGATGTCGCCGGGGAGCATGTCGTTGGTGCACTGGATGCGGCGAAAGCCAAGTCCGATAATCCGTGCCAGCACCTTGGCCAAGGTGGTCTTGCCGATGCCCGGGATGTCCTCGATGAGGAGATGGCCTTCGGCAAGCAGGCAGCAGAGGGACAGCCGGATCTGCTGTTCTTTTCCGAGCACGAATCGGCCCGCTTCAGCGACGACCTGTTCCAGCAGGGTCTGTGCGGCATCGGGCATGGGAGAGGGCGTTTCGTTCGTGTTCAAGATTTTTGGCGGCATGGGCAGGTGATGGGTGAGTAGTTCGTCAGTCAGCAAGGGCGCATCAGGTGAACATACAGTAAGAAATGTTATCGCCATGGCAATCGCCATGGGTAAAAAACACTCGAAACAGACCTCTCGCCTCGCTGCTTCGACCAATCCTCCCGTGTGCGCAGGGCCTGATCATTGACTGCGAAATATGCGCGTATTGTAGGGCGAATATGTCTTTCAAGAGCAGGATAGAACCTACAATTTGCCGTTACTCCGTTCCTGTGCAAAAAATTATTTTTTTTAATTTTTAATTGATATCAGCAATATAGTAGCTCTGCTCCGTCGCCAAGTTCAAAATTTTGTATTTTTTTGGTCGGGAAGTATTGCCATTAAACGGTTGATTTGTTATAGTTGATTTAATTTCAGGAAGCTGGAAGGATACCGGCGGCTTGCAACACGGAAAGCAAGGGTTCGGGTGCAGAGGTTCAGGATGGTATCTGCCCCAAGGGCGATACCCACCACATCATACATCATATGTGTTCACCAACAGAGAACAAGGAGAAAGACATGAAGAAAATATTGAGTGTACTGGCGGTCTCGGCTTTCGTATTGACGGCGAATGCCGCACTTGCCGGCGGCCCTGGCAAGAAGCAGCAGCAGGGTCCCGGCTGTCCGGAGGCCTGCCAGCAGCAGATCGATGACCTGCAGTCTGGTCAGGCACAGCAGAACGAGCAGTTGTCCGGTCATGGCAAGCAGTTGGAAAACCATGAGGGCCGGATTAAGAAGTTGGAAGAGAACAACATGATGTATGGCCCCTGGTTTGTCCGTGGCGGTCTCAAGCTGGTTTGGCCGAGCCAGGCCGATTATCTGAGCAATGACATCGAAGGTGAGATGGGCTGGGGCTTCCAGGGTGCGGTCGGCAAGGTGTTCCCCACCGATTACGGCGCATTCCGCCTCGAGTTTGAATATGCCCAGCAGAAATCTGACATCGAAGACACCGATGGTGATGTCGATATCCAGACCTACATGATGAACGGCGCTTACGAGTTGCCGGTTGCCGACATGATCGCCCTGTACGGTACGGTTGGCGCCGGGTACGGCAAATATGACATTAACGCCCCGCTGGTGCTCAGCCCCAACGGCAACGCGGCATGGGTCAACCACAGTGAAAACGTGTTCGCTTACAAGGCTGGCGCTGGCGTCACCTACAACATCAGCGAAGAAATGGCCGTGGACCTGGGCTACGAGTACCTGGGCACTTCCCACGCGGTCATCAATGGCGCCGAGCTGAACAAGATTGGCAGCCACAACATCGTGACCTCCTTCCGTTTCATGTTCTAACATATTCCTTTCAGGGAATGACGACAGCCTTCCGGGTCTCCCGGAAGGCTGTTTTTTTATCCTCTGTTCACCGTTGCAGATCAGGAAAAAGCGGTATGCGCCCGGCTCACACCACCTGATCACCCGCCTCTTCCTTGCCCAGTCTTGCCGTGTGCTGCAGTTGCCGCAGGCAGAACATGGCTGCGCAGACCACCACCATCAGACTGTAGAGAAAAACCCGCCAGCCAAAATGCTCGTAGAGCGCACCCGGTGCAAACGAGCCAATGGTGCCTCCCAGGTAGTAGAACGAGATGTACACTCCGTTGGCGATACCCTTCTTGCTCTTGGCCAGGGTGTTGATGTAGCCGGAAAGCAGCGAGTGGGCCATGAACATGCCGGTGCAGAAGACGAACATGGCCAGGAACATGGCCCGGTGATCGGCTATCATGAAACCGGCAATGCCAACCAGGTACAGGAACAGCCCGGCCATGGCCACCCGGGTTTCGGAACCGAACAGGCTGATCAGTCGACGCACGTTCAGCGACACCAGAATGCCCATGACGTAGCCGAAATACATGAAGCCGATGCCGGTTTCGCGGAAGGCCGGGTTGATGGCCTTGAGGCGGAAGGGGAGGAAGTTGAGCAGGCCGGCAAAGACAAAAAAAACCGAAAAGATGGCCAAGTACAGCCAGAGGAAGCGCGGCTGCCGGATGAGTTCCGCTACCTCGGCGAACCGGGGGCGACTGTATTCCAGGTTGGCGTCCTTCTCCAGGGTTCGGAGAAGAAAAAAGCCCCAGATCAGCATCAGGCCGAGGACAAAGAAGAAAAAACGCCAGCCGAACAGATCGGTGAAGAGGCCGGAAAGAAACCGGCCGAGAAAGCCCCCCAGGATGGTTGCGGCAATGTAGCGGGCCACGGCGCTCTGGACATCCTCCCGGGGCGCGGTGAAGCTGATGTAGCTCACCAGCGAGGTCAGGATGGCCGGGATGACCATGCCCTGCAGTCCGCGCAGGCTGAGCAGCAGCACATAGTTATTGGTCAGGCTGAACACCAGCTCAAGCACACCCAGCAGAAGAATGGCAGTGCGCACGATCAGCCGGGCCGAGAGCGATTCCAGCAGGACGCCGTAAAACATGGGGGCAAAGCCCAGCGGCAGCATCATCAGGGTGGTGAAGAGGATGGCCTGGAACGAACTGAGGCCAAATTCGTGCTGGAAGACCGGCTGGATCGGCTGGGCGGCGTAGAGCGAACAGAAGGTGATGACCGTGCAGAAATAGATCTTGGTCAGCGGGCCGCGCGGGATGAGCGAAGTGGCGACAGGCAAGGTCTTCTCCTCGGTCGGCGGGCGGGAAGCCCTGCCGGGAAATGGTGGATGGGCGCGGCCTTGCCCCTGACCCGGTTTGGCAATGGCTGCCCGCGGTCAGGAACGAACCACCCGCTCAAGGGAACACAGGCGGTAGGCTTGCAGGAGCCCAAAGCTGATCAGCACCGCCGCGGTGACCCGCACGCCGACTATAACCCAATAATTGGCGCCGAAAAGGACAAACAGCAGGACATCCTCGATTATGGAGTGGCAGATCATGAGAAAGGTGCCGATGAAGAAGATGTCCTTGCGCGACAGCGTGCCCCGGTTGGCCTCGCGGATAAGAATGCCGGCGCCGTAGGTGATGCCCAGCAACTGGCCGGCGATGATGGAAAAGGAGGTGTTTACCTTGTCAAGGTGGGCCTGCATCATCCGGGTCGATTTGAGCAGGTCCATGCAGACGATGATCAGGCTGATCAGGAGGATGACCTTGCACGACAGCACCCCGGCGTTCCAGCAGGAGTGCAGGAGCATGTCAAGGAAACCGTCATGGTGCACTACCGCCACTTCGTTGGCCCTGGTCGTGGCGCCGAACCAGGAGGCGGGCATCATCAGCACCGGGATGACGGTGAGGCAGGCGCCGACCACTCGCAGCACGACCGAATACACCGAGGAAATGCCGAGCTTGGCCATGATTGTGCATTCGACGATCATCGAATGGCAGACGCCGAGGAAGACCGCGAGCACGGTCCACTGGTAGGGCGAGAGCCCCAGCGGCGCGGCAAAGGCGATGCCGGCGTAAATATTGATGAGCACGCCGCTGGCCAGGGCCACCGCAGCCTCCGGCGGCAAGTCGAGCAGGGAAGTGAATGGGGCGAAGAGAAAGCCCAGGTACTTGAGCAGATCGAAATAGATCAGGATATCGGCCAGAACATAGAGCGGCACCACGAACTTGAGGATCAGCAGTCCGCTGGAGACGGAGGATTTGAGGCTGTCGAGCAGGAGATGGTTCATGTTGGGTTGGGGAGTTATGGATTGGATGTCCGTATCCGGCCGAGGCGCTGCTGCTGGCTTGCGAACCGCCCCGAAATAGGGCGTGCGGCGCGGGCGAACGGGGCCAGCATCTGATCGTGCGGGCAGGTTTACCGGCCGCCGGTGACGAGGCTGAGAAAGCGGGGGCAGATGCCTTGCAGCGCCCGGTGGCAGAGGACTAGAAAGGCCATGAGAAGGATCGGGATGAGCAGGTAGATCGCCAGCATCATGCCAGGTATCTGCAGCGGCAGGTATTTGTAGGCGAGCATGCGCAGAACCAGCAGCAGCGGTTCGTGGGCCGCATAGACAAAAAAACTGGTCCCGCCCAGGGCAAGGATGGCGTCTTTCAGACGTTCGTGTTGCAGGAGGGGTTTGGTCAGGTAGAGCACGGCGAACACGCCCACAATCAGGCCGGTGCGATGCCAGTAGATGTTGAACCAGGAGGTGTACCAAATGGCGTCCACCAGCAGGATGGGGATCATGGCCCAGCAGGCCAGGGGGCCGAAGCGGTCAAAGGCGAACAGGCTCTGGCCCTTGATGCCGCACAGCGCGCCGGCCGAGAAAAAGAGCACGCCGGCATTGTCCGGGATGTACAGGGGCCAGGTGCCGCTCACCCAGAGCAGATACACCGCCAAAAGAAAGGGTAGAGCCGCGTAGCGCAGGATGATCGCGATCACCGGCGCCAGCAGCACCAGCACCATCAAGTCGCGGATAAACCAGAAGTGGTAGGCGATGGGGTAGCCCTTGATGCCGAAGATGACGTTCAGATACTCGAAGAATGGCAGCTGGCTGATCAGGGCGGTGCTGCCGGAGAAGTAGGGCCGCAGCACGGGAATGGCCTGGACCGCGGCATAGAAGGCGAGCACCAGACAGTTCCAGAAGACGAAGGGGATGAGCAGGGTCCGCAGCCGGGACAACACCTTGGTGAGGAAGGTCGTTTTTGACCAGCGGAAGTTGGCGAAAAACAGATAGCCCGACATTAAAAAGAAAAGCGGCACGGAGATGCGGGTTACGCCCTGGGAGATGAAAGTGCGGATAAACTCGGTGACCGGGTCGAGCGTATCCAGGCCGAGTTTTCCCTGGGAGTAGGTGATGGAGCTGAAGTAGGCGTGGATGTAGATGACGCCGATAATCGGCGGAAACCGCAGCAACTTGAGCCGCAGGGACGATTCACTGTCGAGCATGGACTCTCCTGATCAGAACGGGACAGAGCGCCACCGCGGCGCCGGCGCAACAGCGCCGGCTGGGGACTACCAGCGACGGCCCCTGGGGTGATAGTAATGATGGCGGTAGCCTCCCCCGTTATAATGCCGGTACAGGGAGGGCCCGTAGTAGACCGGCCAGGCCGGGGCAACCTCGACATACGGGGCCCGGTAGTAGGTGGGGTAGGAATACGAAGAGGGAGCGGACCGATATCCATAGTACCCGGCCGTGCCGTACTCGTAGGGGGCGACAACGCAACCGCTGAAGATCATGGCCACGCCGGCCAACAGGATGAAACACGCTGCCTTTTTCATGATGAACCTCCTCTGACGGCCTGGGCGCCAAGGATCAATCTGCCATCTCGAGCGCCAAGCGAGGAACGCACTCCCGATACACTTCAAGAGCCGCTGCTTGGCCGGCGATGACGGAACAACCATTGTTCCCCCTGATGCTCGGCCGTCCTCCCTGCTGTCGAATGTCCCAGCAGAGGCATACATTATACCACGAAGCGGCATGGATCGGGGGAAATATTTTTCAGGGCAAGCCGGGGAATCCAAAGAAAAAAACCGGCTGCGGCGGCGGTCGGCCGTTGCCTGGCCGAAAGGAGCCTCCCGGGGAAAAGCCCGACCAAGGGGGCCAGGCTCGTTGCCTGCGGGCAAGGGATACGCTGATGGACAAACCACTCCATCAATCGGCCTGTACAGTCGAGGGTGATCGGGGCTCTGGCGAGCCCCGGTCGTATGTGGTGGCGGGTTATTTCAGGCTGTCCGGGTCGTGGCAGGAGGCTGCGCAGGAGTTGGTGTAGGGGATCGGCATGGCCTTGTCCGGCTCGACGCCCTTCACGTGTTTGTTGTCCTTGCGGGGGACGATGAGCAGGTGGGAGGTGATGTCGTTTTCCCAGTAGTTTTTGCCATCCGCCGTCACCAGGCCCTTGCCGAAACCGGCTCCGGTCTGCGCGGTCTTGAACTGGTGACAGTTGGTGCAGGTGATCTTGGTCTCGGGACCATGCGCCTCGCACACGGCGGCCTTGGTGTGCTTGGCAATGTCCTTTTGCGCCGTGTGGCAGTTCTGACAGAAGGTGTTGCCCGGAGTGACCGCATCCTGGCGCATCTGGTGCTTGAAGGCCCATCCGCCATGCGGGTCATGACAGGTGGTGCAGCTCAGAATCTGATTGCCGTTGCGGTACTTGCTGGATCGGATGAAATCAAGATACTGCTGATGATGCGATTTGGAGTGGGATTCCCACACGTCTTTGGGCGAGGCATCCTCGCGGGTGGTGTAGTTGACCAGATAGTCGTTGCGGCTGGTCCCCGGGACCATCATCTTGCTGTCCTTGTTGACCGGCTGGTCATTGTTGAGGAATCCCTGCGGCCTGGAGTGGCACTGGCCGCAGATGACCGAGGCCCGTTCCGAGGCCAGCTTGCCGGGGCTGACGATGGTGGCGGCCTTCTTCTCGGCCGGGGCCTTGACGTGGGCGGAACCGGCGCCGTGGCAGGATTCGCAGCCGATGTTCAGCTCATTGAACATGCCGTCGCCGTCGATGTCCATCTCGCCGTTCGGGTCGTTGACCGCGCCGGCGACATATTCCCCGGATTCCAGCTTGGTGAGGGTGTAGCCGGTGTAGTGGCAGGAGGCGCATTCCTTTTCAAAGGATTTGGCGATGGGCGGGTTTTTCAGTTTCTTGGTTGCCTCGTCGAAGAACCAGTCGGCGTGATAGTCCCTGAACTGCTTCCGCGTCCGGTTGCCGTACTCGTCCTTGCCGTACTCGTTGTACTGCAGGAACGGGTACAGGCTCTTGCCGATGCGCAGCAGGTACCGCTGCTTGTACAGGCCGCCGCCATAGGTCATCTCCACCGGATATTCCCGCGGCGGATCGGCAGGATCCTTCAGATTCTGCATCCTGACCTTGACCTTGCCCTTGTCATCGACGGAAAAGGTCGAACTCAGGCTGGCCGCGGCCGGATCCTTGGGCATTTCCCGGGACACCTTGTACTTGTCGAATCCCCGTTCCTTGTCGTAGTCGTAAAAATAGAAGGTGGTCCCGGCCTTGAGGATGTTGAGGCCGTTGTCGATCTCGGGGAATCGAGAGGAATCCTGAAGTTTGCTGTTCTTGCCGGCCACGCGGATGCCCAGTTTATGCAGGGTCATCTTCTCGGTGGCATACCCCTGATGGCAGACCAGGCATCTGGAGGTGCCAACGAAGGTCGCGTCGGCGGGAATGTTGCCGGAGAGCAGGATCTCGACGGTTTTTCCTTTCAGATCCTTGATGGCCATAGCGGTGTTGGTCTTGTTGCCACCTGGCAGAAAGGTCGCGTCAGCCGGGACGGCATAGAAAAAGTATGTGCCGTCGTCCACACCCGAGATGGTGAAGGCGCCTTGCGTATCGGAAACCCCTTTCTTGTACTTGTCCTTGTTGGCTGCCAGGCTGTCTTCCATGGGTTCGTCATTGACAGCGTTTTTCTTGACTTCCATAGCTGTCTTGGCCATTGCCGCCACATCCGCGGCCGGGATCAGGTACACACTCACCTGGGCCACGGCCTGTTTGGAAACATCCTTGACCACACCCTTGATTGCGCTTCCTGTTGCCGCTGGTGCGGGCGTGGCCGCCAGGGCCAGTCCTCCCATGGCAGCGAGCATGAGTGCCAGTCCTCTCCACGTGTGTTTCATCGGCATACCTCCTTGGACAAGGGGTTGGAAAGACTGTGAGCCGATGGGTCGCGCCAGGGCGCTGCCTGGTTCACAGATGGTTGCGGCGAGAATCGGGGTGCGAGACGAATTGTTTCGATCCCGGGCACGAGCTGAAGATGGTTGGTGTAAGGCGGGAGGGGTGGGTTGGGCAAAGCCTTCCCCGGATCGGGAGAATTGACGGAACAGGCGAGAATCAAAGAGGTTTTCATTCCCATTCTCTGTACCACGCTGTCAGACCCTGGGATGCAACTTCTACCTTTGCATTCGTACCAGTGTGCAGGGGAAAGGTCAACAAGAACCATGAGGACCGCAAAGCTATAAATAGATATTATAATACTGTTTATCCATACTATTTCCTGCTCTCCTGTTAAGTCTGGATGAATTTGACAGGTGCTTGTAGTGTTTGGGCAAGTGGGATACTATTCTCGATCAACTCGATGATTCCCCTTTCTGCAAAACTGAGGATAGCCTTCCATTGTTGTTGGACACCCCCGACAAGAGACAAGGCAAGGTGGAACGAGAAGCAAGCCCCAGTAACAACCAGCGGAGGAACTTACGTGCAGATCAGAGACAATTTGGCAACGGAATACACAGACATCTACACCCAGGCGGTGATGGCGGCGCTGGCCTTCATGACCAGGTTCAACGACGAACAGAAGCGGTTGATGGCCGAGCGGATCGAGCGCCGCGCTGCCCGCATCAGGGAGCGCAGGCCCATCGGCTTCCTTGCCCCCGAGGCGCACATCCCGGGCACGAACATCCGCGTCCAGGACGCCCGCGACGGCAACTTTGTCGGCCCCGAGATCCCGCATGACCTGCAGCGACAGTGGATCCAGGGCACCGGACCGGCGGCCAAGCCCAACGCGCCCATAAAGTCAAGCCTGCGCAATGTGGCCTACGCGCTGCTCTCCGGCGCGGACGGCTGGATGTTCGACGGCGAGGACGCGCTCGGCCAGATCACCACCATGTCGCTCGACAACCAGCGCAGCCTCAAGCTGGCCATTGCCCGCGATCCGCTCTTCCTTGCGGTGGCCGAGCAGGTGGGCGGTGAGATGAACGCCTGGTCGCGCGGCTTCCTTGGCCGGGAGATCGTCACCGACTGGCGTGCCCAACTCGGTTGCACCACCACCATCTTCCGCGCCCGCGGCCTCCATCTCGACGATCGTCATATCCGCGTCAACGGCCAGTCGCTGTCCGCCTCCATCGTCGACCTGACCCTCTATGTGGTCAACAATTACGAGTCGCTGCGGGCGGGCGGTGCCTCCATCGTGCTCTATCTGCCCAAGATCCAGACCGCCGAGGAGGCAGGGTTCTGGAATCGGCTGCTCACCGCCCTGGAAGGTCATCTCGGTCTGGCCGAAGGCACGATCAAGGCCTACGTGCTCATCGAGCAGCTGGAGGCCACTTTCCAGCTGATGGAGATCCGGGCCGCGCTCGGCCTGCATTTCGTCGGCTTCAATACCGGCCGCTGGGATTACATCAATGCCGTCTCCGACGCCAACTGCTGGGATGCGGCCTTTATCAATCCCAATATCGAGTCCGTGCTCATGACCTACGGCTACATGCGCCATTATGAGGATCGGGTGCGCCGGTCCGTGAACACCCCGGACGCACACGGCAACTTCGCCCTCTGGCAGGGCGGCATGGAACCGAACATCCCGGTGGGCTCGCCGACGGGCGTGGCCAGCAGCATGGACAAGGCCCACGCCGGCGCTGAGCGCGA
>JBGSPP010000179.1:0-4961 GCA_041738515.1 Desulfobulbus sp. | reverse complement strand
TCCAGGGCCACCGGCTGGCCTGGCCGGTGGAACGCTTTGCCCGCACCTATCGCGGCCTGGCCGTTGAACTGCCCCTGCTGGCCCTTGCACTCTGGTGCCTTGGCTCCTTTGCCCTGTCGGCCGACCCCAGACCCCTGCCCTACCTGCCGGTGGTCAACCCGCTGGAACTGGCCGAACTCGCGGTTGTGCTGCTGCTGGCCATCCGCATTGTCCGCGCCCAGGCGGGCGGCGCCCTGCGATCCACCCGCACCCTTCTCACCGGCGTCCTGCTCTTTGCCTGGCTGAACGTGGTGGTAGCCCGCTCGGTCCACGCCTTTGGCGCCATTGCCTACCGCTTTGCCGCCCTGTTCGACTCGCCGGTCTTCCAGGCCGCCATCGCCGCCCTCTGGGCCTCTCTGGCCCTGGCCATGACCGTGCTCGGGGCGCGGCGGGAGTCGCGGCAACTCTGGCTTGCGGGCGCGGTGCTGCTGGCCATGGTGGTGGTCAAACTCTTTGTCATCGATCTGACCAACGCCGGAGCCATCGGCCGGATCATCTCCTTTCTCGTGGTCGGCCTGCTGATGCTGCTCATCGGTTTCTTTGCCCCGCTGCCGCCGAAAACCAGGGAGCCTGCCCCATGAAAATGCTGCCTGCCGTTCTGCTGATATTCGCCTGCTGTGTGCCCGTTCAGGCGGAAACGCTTGCCCCCGGCGATTTTGCCGCCGGCCTGCCCCTGCCCGAGGCCCGGGAGGGTGGCGCCTATTCCCTGACCCTGCCGCTGGCGGTATACGACAAGGTCACTCGCCCGGATCTCGGTGATCTGCGGGTGTTCAACGGGGCCGGTGAGGCCGTGCCGCATGCCATTCGCAAGCCGCCCGAGACCAGGCCGGAGCAGCAGGAATCGCGCCAAGCCCTGCCCTTTTTTCCCCTGCGATGCGAGCCTGAAGCCCGGGTTGGGGATATTCCCCTGCGGGTCAACCGCTCCCCTGCAGGCACCATCATCAACGTGGATGCCAACGACGAACACTCCATGTCGCCTGCCTCCTGCGTTCTTCTCGACGCCAGCCAGCTCGCGACCGCGCCCACGGCCCTGGAACTGGATTGGACAGGCGGTTCGGACGCGCTCTTTACGGTAACGCTTACCCAAAGCGAAGACCTGACCCATTGGTCGCCCCTCGCTTCCAGGACCATGCTGGCCGACCTGCGCCACAACGGCCAGGCCATAGCCGCCCGCCGCATAGCCCTGCACGGCAAGCCCCTGCCTTATGTCCGACTGGATTGTGTCGACTGCCGCGAACCGTTGCAATTGCATGGGGTCAGGGCAATCTTCGGCAACCCGGTGTCGCCGCCGGAGCAGAGGTGGCTGCGGCCCGAATCGCCCCGCATGGGCTGGGATGGGCAGGAGATGGTTTTCGAGTATGCCCCGGTCCCGGCCGTCACCGTGACCGGGCTGCGGGTGCAGCTGCCCGAGGCCAACTCCCTGGCGCGGGTGGCCGTCGAATCGCGGCCCGGAGAGGATGCTCCCTGGCGCAGCCGTTACACAGGGTTGATCTACGAACTTAGCCTGGAGGGCAAACGACTGACCAGCGAGCCAGTATCCTGCACGGCCACCATTGACCGCCACTGGCGCCTGCGCATCTTCCACGACGGCGCGGGCTTGAGCGAGCAGCGTCCGCCCCGCCTCGAACTCGGTTGGCAGGGCGACCAGCTGCTCTTTATCGCCCGCGGCCAGGGACCATACACCCTCGCTTTTGGCAGCAGCAAGGCCCATGCCGGCCCGTACCCGCTGGACAACCTGATCCTGGCCGCCATGCGCGACGCCCGCTCCGAAACCCTCATCCGGCCGATCGAACCCGGCCCGATACAGATCCTTGGCGGCGAAGAAGCCCGCAAACCACATCTTTCCAGCGCGTTCTGGAAAAAGCTCCTGCTCTGGGTGGTGCTGATCGGCGGAGTCCTGCTGCTGGCGCTCATGACCAGGACCATTGCCAGGGAAATGAAACTGCGCTGAGCGGACAGAGAACAGGCGCCACCCACGAACATCAACCATTGGAGGCAGGGGATGAGCACGAACCGCTTCGCGGCCCACCGTTTTTTTCTCAAGGATCTCATTCGGCAGCAGGTTGATTTTTCCCAAACCCCGCAGAGCCGGCGCCTGCCGCCGCCACCGCCGCAGAAGCCCTGTCCGGCCGAAACGGTGCGCATCACGCTGCCCAATGGCCGCAAGACCCTGCAAAAACTGGCAACCCTGCCGCTCGGCGAGGCGATCATCCTCCGTGAAAGCATGCGCCGCTACAGCGACGCCCCGTTTTCCCTGGAGGAACTGTCGCTCCTGCTCTGGGCCACCCAGGGCCTGCGCAAAACCATGGGGCCGGCCGTGGCCTTGCGCACTGTGCCCTCGGCCGGGGCACGGCACGCCCTGGAAACCTACGTGGTGGTCAATCGGGTCAATTCACTGCCGGCCGGCCTCTACCGCTACCTGCCCTTTGATAACCAGCTGGCGCAACTCGCGGTGAGACCGACCATCGGCCTGGAGGCGGCCCAGGCCTGCCTGGGTCAGGGATTTGTCACCGGCAGCGCCGCCACCTTTTTCTGGACCGCTATTCCGGCGCGCATGGAGTGGCGCTACGACCTGGCGGCGCACAAGGTGATCGCGCTTGACGCCGGCCATGTCGGCCAGAACCTGTACCTGGCCTGCCAGGCCATTGGCGCCGGGACCTGCTGCATTGCCGCCTACGATCAGGTGGCCTGCGACCGGCTGCTCGGCATCGACGGGGAGGAAGAGTTCACCCTCTATATCGGCGCGGCCGGCAAATGCTGAATCGGGTTGAGCGTGAAATGCTGCTTGGGAATGGGCCTCTTGCAGCCGACCTTGGGGGGCACTTCTCTCGGTATTACAATTTTATTTTTTCTATTACAATATCAAAGAGATATAAACAAACAAAGAAATAATTTGACAAATTCTACGCCTATGATTCAATCGTAATACAAGGTCAACATATCTATTTATAACAGGAATAATTCCCTACTGATACCGCAACCTCCGTTCTCTCTCATCTCTTGCTTGTCTTACATGGGTAGGGTCGCCAGAGCGCCAACATCACCGCATCACTCCAATGACCATTCCACTGAACCAGCAACTGATGACGCCCTCTGCCCCGCTCAAAGCAAAAGTCAGGACTGATATCAAGAAAAACAGGCTGTATATTACCTTGCCTGCCACCATTGGGAAAAAGGAGCTGGAGAAGGTGTATTCCGATATTCGCTTCGGCGTTGCCGACCTCAAACCTGGCTTTGATGTGGTCACCGACCTGACCCATTGCAGCATCGGTCATTTGAGCGCAATTTCAACGCTCAGGAAGATCATGGCCTATCTGGTGGCCAACAAGGTGGGACGGGTGGTGCGAATTGTCGGCAACATGAACGTCATCCTCAGGCAACTCATTGGCATGACGGCACGATTCCACTGTTACAAGCCGGTGTACGTGATCACGCCGGAGGAAGCGGAAGAGGAACTGGAGCACCCGATCAAGCCGGACGGCATCCGCTTTCAGATCAACAACAGACAGTTGGAATACACCATCAATGGGGAACAGCATTCGGGACAGGTCATTGACATCTCGACCAGTGGATGCGCCGTCCAGGGACCGACCGCGGGCCTGGCAGCAGATATGGAAATCACGGTCACCATTCCGCTCTGCACCAAGGACGCCACCCTGTCACCATTCCCCCTGCAGGCACAAGTCGTGCGGGTGCACAACGACATGCTTGCCGTGCAGTTCATCCATCCTGACGAAGCACAGAAGATGCAGCTCCACGACTGTCTCATGTGCGAGTTGAATAACGACGTCTGATACCCCCGCATCCCGCTGCCGGCGGAATCTCAACCCCGCCCGTTCCCGGGCCGCCTGCCTGTCCTGCCGAGCCCTTCGGCGAACAAAGACTCAGATCTGCTACTGGCCGGCCGAGCGTTGATTGGGCCGGCCAGTGCTCTTTTCGGCAATGACCATCTTCACCAGCAAGGCCATAAACCTGACCTCGGCTTGCTGACGCGCACGCCCGCGCACTGTCAACTGGTCCACCACGAGGATGTCGAGCACTGTCCAGCGCGAAATGAGGTTGAAGGATGGAAAGAACCTTCCCCAACCTGGCGCCAGGGGCGATGATGGCGCCTTGCATGCCACTACCCGGCCAGTGGCGGCAGATTGCCCGCGATCACTCCCGATCGCCTGGCTGCAGGGCGGGTCGGCGGGCGGCGCGGAGGGCGTCAAGCTGCTGCACATGGCCACGTTCCTGGGCGATGATGGTCTCCATCTGCCTGATTACCGCCGGATCGTCGAGGAAGCTGACGAGAAACTCGTAGAACTGGATGGTGTCGCGCTCAAACTCGATGGACTGGTCAAGCACCTGGGCCAAGCTTGCGGCCTCGTCCAACTGTTTCCCGTCCAGGGAAAAGGTCTGGCTGCGCACGATGTCCTGAAGCAGCGAGCGGCCCATGGCCTCCAATTCGGCCTGTTCGGGGGTGAGCGGCCGGTCAAGAGTGAGGGCCGCGAACTGCTCGCAATGACGGCGCTCCTCGTCGGCCATCCAGGTGAACAGTCGCGCCCGCTCCGGGTCGGTGCTTCGGGCCGCGGCCTGCCGGTAAGCCGCCTCGCCATTCTCTTCGATCTGGATCGCTATAGTGCGGATATCCGCCATGGTGAACATCGAATTCCTCCGTGGAAGTTATGAATGGTGCCCGGGCAGCGTCAAGGCGGTGCTGGACAGGAGCCGCGCCCCGGCGGCCTCCATCTCTCCGATGGCGCGTTCGGTGTCGCCGGGGTGCACATCCACCCCGGCCACGGCATCGACCAGCAGAATGACGCCAAACCCGCGCTTCAGCGCTTCCAGCACAGTGGCCCGGACGCAGTAATCAGTGGCCAGGCCGCCGACGCAGAGTTGCTGCACGCCATGGGCAGCAAGGAGATCGGCGAGGCGCTGGC
>JBGSPP010000175.1:0-3239 GCA_041738515.1 Desulfobulbus sp. | reverse complement strand
GCAGCAACAGCAGCCAGAAGGTCAGCGCGTGCCAGGCCGGCGTCAGCCGTTTAGGCAGCTCCTCTTCAAAGCGGGCCATCAGGCCATACTGCAGGCCAAAGGCCAGCGGCCAGGCGAGCCATCCCCAGTCGGCGAGCGGGTGGGGTGCGCCCCGGAACAGCACCTGAGCCGGCAGGCAGGCGATCATCATTGGCAAGAGGGTCAGCTGGGCGAGAGAGAGGCGAGGCCAGTCCAGCCGGCGCAGGAGCAGGCCCGCAGTCAGCACGGTGACGGTGGCAAAGAGCAGGATGGCGTCTGGCAGGTGGCGATCGGCCAGGTGGCGGTCCAGATCGAGGACGCCGCCGCCGTACCACCACAGCAAACCCCAGCACACAAGCGGCAGGGGCAGGTCAGGTTTCCAGGGGTGCAGGTCCTGTTGGTTTCGATCCAGTTGGAAGGCTGAGAACAGGGCGGCGGCCGCAAACAGGGCGCAGCCGAGAAAGCGGCTGTTGGCAAAGACCATCGAAGGTGTCGAAGCATGGCTGCCATCGAGGAACAGCACGGCCGCGCCGACCTGCAGCAGCAGGCCGAAGACCCGAGCCAGCAGGCGGTGCTGCCGGGTGCCCACCCAGACCATGGCCGCGCCCTCCAGGGCCCAGGCCGCGGTGGACCACTGCGGGTCGAGTCCCAGCGGGATGGCCAGGCTGGCAAAGACCAGGCCCAGGGCGAGGAAGGCTTCGGTCAACAGTCGCAGGCCTTCGCCCATCCGGTTCCAGAGCAGTCGTGCCATGCCGATGTAGAAACCGCCCATGGCCAGGGCGCTCAGCGCCAGTCCATAGCGGAAATCACGCACCAGGGCGGCCTGCAGGCCGGCTGTCACGATCGGCAGGCCGAAGACCAGGGGGCCGTCGATGAAACCCCGCAGATTGGGCGGCTGGCGCAGGGCGAACAGCACCGAGATGGCGGCATACATCAGGAAAAAGACTATCAGGAAGGGCTCGGTGGTGACGAAATGGGCGGGCGTGTAGGCCAGTACGCCCCAGAAGGCGGCAATGGCGAAGGTAAAGACAAAACCCACCAGGTTCAGTTCGCGCCAGGCCTTGAACCAGCTGATACCGAGGATGCCGGCGTTGAGCAGGGCGTAGTAGGAGAAGAGCGCCACATGGCTGCCGCTGCCGGTGGACAGCAGCACTGGGGCAAGAAAGCCGCCCACTGAGCCGGAAACCGCCAGCCCGCGCGCGTCCTGCAGCACGGCCAGGGCGCAGGACAGGCCGACCAGGCCGATCATGATCGCCAGGGCCAGCGGCAGGGGCAGCAGAACGTACAGCTTGGCCGCGGCAAAGACCACCAGGTAGAGGATGCCGATGCCGCCGCCTTCCAGGCCAAGGCCGTAGGCCCTGTGCCGGTGGCGCAGCACCCAGCCGCCGGCCAGCATGGCAATTCCGCCCGCCGCCACCCCTGCCAGGCGCAGCTCGATGGGGATCAGGTTGCGCTGGGCCGCGTATTTGAGGAGAAAGGCCACCCCGAAAAAGACGATCACCAGGCCGGCCTTGAGCACCGGATTGCCGCCGGATAGCCAGCGCAGAAGCGGCGCGACCAGAGAACCCAGACGCCCGCCGGTCTCGGCTTGAGGCGGGGGCTGGGGTGGTGGGGGCGACAGCTCGCTTGCCTCTTCCCCTGGCGGCTCGGTGGCAGCCAGGTCAAATTCGAGAATCGGCGCCGGATCGGGCACAGTCTGCCGAACCTCGGCCTTGGACTGCCGTCGCTGTTCCAGTTCGCTCACCCGCCGACGCAGGGAAAAGACCTCGACGCCGAGCAAGGCAACCGCTGCCAGCAGGAGCAACGTACTCGGCCGCGAGGGAAAGTCATCCATCCCGGCTAGCAGGGTGAGGACGAGGAAAAGAAAAAAGGCTGTCTTACGCATGTGCTCTTTTGAATCCTCCCGGCCGTCCTACATGGGGGAATGGGCGGTTCCGACCCCGTTAGCGGTTATCCGGCCAGCACCGGAAACAGTTGCCTGAGGCCGTGGGCAATGAACTCCACGCCCATGGCGGCCATGATCAGCCCCATGATCCGGGTGACGATGTTGATGCCGGTGCGGCCGAACAGCCGATTAATGGTGGGCGCCATGCGAAACAGCAGCACGGTGCAGCCGGCCAGGACCACTATGACCACCACCATGGACAGATAGTGCCCCACCGACGAATACCGCTGGGCATAGAGGATGACGGTGCTGATCGCGCCAGGTCCGGCCAAAAGCGGCGTGCCCAACGGAACCACCGCGACGCTGTCGCGCTCGGTCGAGTCGAGTTCCTCCTCTCTGGTCTGCTTGACATTGCTCATCTTGGCGTTGAGCATGGAGATGGCCATGAGCAGCAGGAGGATGCCGCCACCCACCCGGAACGAATCCACCGAGATACCGAAAAAGCGCAGGATGGTCTCGCCGCTGAACAGCACCACCAGCAGGATGGCGCCCATGGACAGCGAGGCCAGGGCACCGTTTTTGTTGCGTTCCCGGGGTTCCTGATTGGCGGTCATATTGATGAAGATGGGCAGCATGCCCACCGGGTTGACAATGGCCAACAGGGCGATGAAAAATTTGAAGTACTCGTTGAAACTTGCTGTTTCCATTTGATTATCTGCTGCTGTTGACGGGGGGGTATTCCCAAAAGGCGCGGCTGCCGTGGCGAAGGTAAGCAGTACACCGGGAAAAAACCAGACGCTCTTTCCAGGCCGGTGGGAAAGATGTGCCTCTTCCGAGCGGCGTTATCCCCGCACCTGGTTTTTGATGTCGATGATCGGGGTGCCGTCGAGCACGTCGAGGCCCTGGACCTCGATCCGGTTGCCCTCGACCGCAAGCACCCGCAGTTCGGAGACGGCGATGGGGTTTGGCCGCACCGGGCTGCGGGTGGCAAAGACGCCGCGCAGTCCCCGCGAGCGGTCGCCGCGCGGGTAGACCTTGAGCACCTCGCGGGAGGAGCGGTGCAGCCAGAACAATACCACGATAGTCTGTCCAGCGGCCAGACCGTCCATGGCCTCGAGGTATTGGGGCGCAATCTCCAGTGTCCCGGTGCGGTCTGAGATGTCGTAGTTCTTGGGCGCATCCTCAAGGCTTGTGATGTCGCCGCGCACCGTGCCGATAATCCGCAGACAGGGTTGTTCCATGATCGTGCTCGCATGTTGACAGGGACAAGGGAAGAAGGACCGCCCGTCTGGCAGGGTACGTTTTCCGGCGGCCGGACCGCGGGGGCCCGGTTGGC
>JBGSPP010000058.1:0-5674 GCA_041738515.1 Desulfobulbus sp. | reverse complement strand
GCTCGGGCTGCTCGACATCGGCGACGGCCGGGTCAGCCAGGCTGGCGCGAACGTGCTCGCCGGCCACCTGGGGATGACCGCCGAGGCCTTCTGCCGCCGGGTCGTGGCCGAGACCGAAATCGCGATCGAAAACATCATCCTGGCCTATCTTGGTCGCACAATCTGGCAGGGTGATCAGGCCGTGCCGCTGCTCGATCGCCGCGACAACGAGCTGTTCACCATGCAATTTGCCCTTAAGCTGCCGCTGATCGGGATCGGGGCGGCGGCCCGTTGCTTCCTGCCCGGCGTGGCTGAGCGGCTCCAGACCAAGGTCACCTTCCCGGAGCACTGCGAGGTGGGCAACGCCATCGGTGCCGCCCTGATCGGCCTGGCCCAGGGGTGAGCGCGGATCGGGCAGGGACGACGCTGTCAACAATTCCCCGCCACGCAGTCAGATCGCGTGTTGGCCGCCGTCCTTGGCGGTATCCTCCCGGTCAACTGTCGTTTTTCGACCGGCCGGCGGTCTTGCGCAGTATTTCCTGCCTTTACATTAGCGGCAGTCTGGTTATCATTGAGAACAAATCTCACGCCCTCTTGGAGAAGCCATGGACGGGATGCTGTTCCAACTCGACGCCACCCTGCAGACCTCGCTGCTTGCCTCGCTGGCCGCGGCCTTTGCTGGAGGCCTGCTCGCCAGCCTGACCCCCTGCGTCTATCCGATGATTCCGATCACTGCCGGGGTTATCGGCCACGCCAATATTGGCGGTTCGCGACTGCGGGGCTTCTGGCTGTCCCTGATCTACGTGGCCGGAATGTCGCTTGCCTACGCCGCGCTCGGAGTTTTTGCCGCCGGCACTGGTCGCTTTTTCGGCACGATCAACAGCAGCCCCTGGGTGTACCTTTTGGTCGGCAACTTGGTCCTGGTGTTTGCCTTGGGAATGCTCGACGTTTTCAGCCTGCCGACCTTTGCCGGCCGGTTCGGCGCCAGGCAACGGGGACTCGGCGGCATCTTTCTTGCCGGCGTCGGTTCAGCTCTGGTCGCAGGGCCTTGTACCACGCCAGTGCTCGGAACCCTGCTGGCCTACACCGCCGCTTCGAAAAACCTGATCCTTGGCGGTCTGCTGCTTTTTGTTTTCTCCCTGGGCATGGGGGCGCTGCTGCTCGGCGTCGGCACCTTCTCCAGTTTTCTTGCCTCCATGCCGCGCTCCGGGGCGTGGATGGAGAAGATCAAGAAAGGACTGGGCGTATTGATGCTGCTTCTGGCCCAGTACTTCTTCGTCAAGGCCGGGATGCTGTTTGTCTGACCGCTCCGGCCCACCTGTCCTTCACCCAACGAGAGACCTCCATGAACACATCGTCCCTTCGCCTGTTTGTCCTTCTGGTCTGCCTTCTCTTGTTCCCCGGCCTGTCGCCGGCCGTGCAGCAGGGGCAGCAGCTTGTCCCCTTCAAGGGCACCGATATGGAGGGCAAGCCGTTCGATCTGGCCCAGAGCATCGGATCCAAGCCGGTGATGCTCATTTTTTGGGCCTCCTGGTGCCCGACCTGCGCCACCGAGGTGCCGAAGGTCAACCGTTTGGCGCAAAAGTTCCGGGAGCGGGGTATGGAGTTTGTCGCGGTCAATGTGGGCTTCAACGACTCGGTGGAGCGGGCCCAGGCCTTTATCCGCAAGACTGGTATGCACTATCCGGCGCTCTTCGACGGCTCGGGTACGATCACCCAGCCCTACGCCCTGCTGGGCGTGCCCACGGTGATCATCGCCGACAAGAAAGGGGTGGTCCGGTTCCGCAACTTCGTCGCCCCGGACATCAACGAGGAGCAATTCGCGAAGCTCACGGCCGATTGAGGGTGGGGCGTAGACCGGGGGTTATGGCTCCTCGCCCGCGCTGATGAGAGTATAGGCGGCCAGCACTTCGGGGGGGATGGAACGGGGTTTGCCGGTAGCCAGATCGCAGAGAACGAACACCGTCGCCGCCACCGCCAGCACCGTGTTGTCCGCCAGGCGGACGAATTTGAATTTCCGCAGCGAGCGGAACTTGTGGAACTCCGACACCCAGGTGTAGACCGTAATGCGGTCTCCGGCATAAGCCGAGTGCAGGTACTCGATGGTGTGAGAGCGGATGATCCAGGTTCGGCCGATGGCCGCATACTGCTCCTGGGACCAGCCCAGCGAGGCCGAATGGGCGATGGCCGCGTCCTGCATCCACTGGACGTATTGGACATTGTTGACGTGGCCGTTGGCGTCGATGGCCGAATCCGGAACCACCAGTTCGACCGCACCGATGGCGGCCATCATTTACCTCCGGCCGCCTGCTCGAACTCGACCAGATTCTGCCCCGTAGCCGCCATTAGCCGCTGCCGGGCCAGGTGATAGGCGACCAGGGACTGGGCCAGTCGGCCGTAGGTGGTGGTCAGGTCGCGCTGGGCCTCGTTCAGCCGCACTAGCGAAGCCTCGCCGGCCTCGTACTCGTTTTTCGCCAGATCGCGGTTTTCCTCAACAAGTTTGACCGTTTCCCGCTGCAAATCCAACTGTTCCCGGGCCGCGGCCAGCAGAGCCAGATCCTGGCGGACCTCGGCGGCCACACCGTTGCGCAGCCCGGCCAGGGTCATGGCCGCCTCTCGTTTCGCCTGTTGCGCCTCAAGCAGCCGGGCCTTGTCGGCGCCGCCGGCATAGAGGTTCCAGGACATGTTCATGCCGATGCTGTTGCCGATATCCTCCCCCGAAAGCCCTACATTGTCTTCCCTGCCGCCCTCCAGCGCCCCGGCCACCTGTACCCGGGGATAATAGGGCGCCTTGGCCATGCCGGCCATGGCCTCGGTCTGCTTGATCACCATCTCCAGCCGGTGGATGTCCGGCCGTGTGGCGATCGCCTTTTCTATCAGGGTTTCCGCTGTCTCCGTCTGGCCGGACACCGCGGTGTGCCGGTCCAGCTCCTGCAGCCTGACCCCGGCAGGGAATTGGGCCTCCGGCAGCCCCATCAGGGCCGCAAGCCCGTAGCCCGCCGCCTCGTACTCGCGCTGATAGCGCATCAGACCGGTCCTGGCCGAGTTAAGCTGCACCTTGATGTTGAGTACGTCGCCCCATGGCCCGGCGCCGACATTGTACCGGTTCTGGGCGTCCTCCAACTGGCGGAGGTAGAAGGCCTCGTCGGCCTTGGCAATGTCGATGTTGGTCTGGTTCAGCTGGGTGTTGAGAAAGGCCTCGCCCACGGCGTTGACCAGCAACCGCTGGCTGTTGGTCATGGCTGCGGCCGTGGACTGCTCGTCGTAACTGGCCTGCTGCTCCTTGAAATGCCGATAAAAGCCGTCGAACAATACCCAGGTGGCCTGGATGGCACCGCTGGTGGTTTCGCTGGTGCGGTCGGCGGAACCGCCGAGGAGCGAGGCGATGGCCTGGTTGTACTCATATCTGGTGTCGGACAGTTGTTCCCGACGGACGGCGCCGACCAGGTCGAGGCTTGGCCACCAGGCTGCAGCCGCCTGGTTGACCCTGGCCCTGGCCTGCTCTATCCGCGCCTGGGCTGCTGCCATGTCGGGGTTACCCGCGAGCGCAATCGATTGGGCGGTTTTCTTGTCCAGTACCTTGATACCTGCCAGATCGGCCACAGGCATCTTTTCCTCGGCACGGGCCGGTCCCGCGCACAGCGCACACAGCGCAATCAGCAGCAGCAAACGCATGGAAACTCCTCCGGTCGACGACGCGGCAGGGTGAGGGTTTGAAGGGGAGGGGTCGTTGCCCCGGCAGGATTTCGGTCGCTCGCACTATACCCACGTTGCGGCCTTGGCGCACAAAAAATGAGGCGTTGGCTGAAAAGAGCGGAAGCCCCGGCAGGGTTGGGAGAGGAGCCGGTCCGAGCATGCGGATGAAGGTTACTCCGGTGCCAGCCGCAGGCGGGCATCCAGAGCAAGCAGGCCCCCCTGATCGAGCAGCCGCACCGGGTTGCAATCCAGCTCGGTGATTCTCGGGAAGTCGGCCATCAGCTGGGCGACCTGAAGCACGGCCCGGGCAAAGGGCTCGGGGTCGAGCGGCTGCCGTCCCCTGGCTCCGGCGAGAATCGCGGAGGATTTGAGTTGCTTGATTTTCGCCATGATTTCAGCAAGCGACGAGGGGCAGAGCACCCGCTCCACATCCCGAAAGATCTCGACATGGACGCCGCCAAGGCCAAACAGGACCACCGGTCCGAAGGCCGGATCCTGCACGCCGCCAATGAACAGGTCCAAGCCTGCGGGTGCCATGGCCGCCACCCGAACACCGTCCAGGCGCGCACCCGGCCGGAATCGCTCCAGATTCTCCCTGATTTGGGCAAACCCCCGTATGGCCGCCTCGGTCGAGGCTATCCCGGTGAGTACCCCCCCCACCTCGGTCTTGTGCACCGCCTCGACCGAGACCACCTTGAGCACCACCGGCAGGCCGACGGCTTCGACCATCAGGCCCGTCTCCTCGGCGCTGCGGGCCAAGGCCGAGGGAGGGCTGTGGAGGCCGTAGTATCGCATCAGGTCGAGCGCCTCCTCGCCGATGACGCCCTCACGTTCGCGCAACCAGGCCGCGGCCTCGTCCCGGCGCGCCGCCACGGTATCGGCGACAAAGGGTCCGGCCACCCGGCCGGCATGGTAGCGCATCTGTCGATTGAGAGCCAGAATGGCCTCTTCCGGGCCATCGAAGACCGGGATGGGCAATCGCTCCTTGATGGCGGCGGTGGCCGCCGGTTGACCGTACAGCACCAGGGCCAGCGGTTTGGCCGAGGTGCGGATCGCGCCTGCCGTTTCCAGAAAAATGTCGGTGTTGAACATGTCGGTGAACACGTCCTCGCCGCCTTCGGGCATCCTCGGCCACTGGCTGGCAAAGACCGCGCCGTCCACCTGGTCGCTGGCCAGCACCCGGTTGAACAGGAGCGGGAACTTGTCGATCTGGTAGATGTCGCCCATGTCGAGCGGATTGGCGAGCTTGATGATGCCGGCGTTGGCGATGGCGGCCAGCTCGCGGTAGAACGGCTCGCCCGGATCGGCGAACTCCAGGCCCTCTCTCTCGCAGAGGTCGGCCATGGCAACGCAGAGGCCGCCGGCCGGGCTCATGGTCATGATCCGGCGGCCGCGCATCGGCGGCAATTCGAAGGCCTTGGCCGTGGTGACGAAATCGTGCAGGTGGTCGATGCGTATGATGCCGGCCCGGGCGAAGGCCGCCGTCGTTATCTCGTCGTTTTCCCCCAGGGCCGCGGTGTGGCTCATGGCCGCCCGGCCACCGGCCGCGGTGGTGTTGGCTTTGAAGACGATCACCGGTTTGCCTGCGCGGCCGGCCGCTTCGATCAACCGCCGGCCGTTGGTGATGCTCTCCAGATACAGCCCGATCACCCGGGTCTGGGGGTCGCGGCCCAGATATTCGAGGAAGTCGGCCTCGTCGAGATCGAGCTTGTTGCCAATGCTGACGAACTTGGCCAGGCCAACCTGTTCGCTCTCGAGCAGGTTCCAGAGAAAGAGCCCCAGGCCGCCGCTCTGGGTGATCATCGAGAAGCCGCCCCGGCACACCGGCAAGGAAGGCACGAACGGCAGGCAGAGGCCGCTTTCGGTGCTGGCCACGGTCAGGCCGTTGGGGCCGACGAAACGGATGCCGTGGGTCTTGGCTGCGGCCAGCAGGTCGGCGGCCAGCTGCCGGCCCTCTTCGCTTGATTCGTTGAAGCCGCCGGCCTGGACCGCCAGCCGC
>JBGSPP010000082.1:0-2121 GCA_041738515.1 Desulfobulbus sp. | reverse complement strand
CAAGGCGCGGACGCCCGCATCATCGGCCGCATCGAAGCCGGCGACCGCCGCGTGATCCTGCAAACCGAGCTCGGTGGCCGCCGCCTGCTGGACGAACTGGAAGACGACCCGCTGCCGCGTATATGCTGAGCCGACTGCCCTTGTAGAAGCGGTTTCTGAAAATCATTTGTTGTATTTTGTCGATGCCGGGAGACGATATAGAATCCCAAAGAGAACTTAAATAACCATCAACCTTAGGGAGGTTTCATGAAGCAATTTCTACTCGGTTTGGTCGCTTTGCTCGCCACGGCAAGCGCATTCGCTGCCACGACCTACACTTATACGGGTCCCGCCTATACGACGGTGTCGGGAACCTTCACTACATCAATGCAGGTAACGGGTTCCTTTACCACTGCGACACCGTTGGGCCCCAGCTTTTCCGGTGACATCACCGGGCAAATCTCCTCCTATTCATTTTCGGACGGCCTGCACACCTACACCAGTTCGGATGCCAATGGCAGGATCTATCAGTTCTTAATTTCAACGGATCTGAGCGGGTCAATCAATGGATGGCAAATTACGGTGGAAGCCTGGCAGTCCCCGACGTCTCCCCATAGCGCAGGTGACTTCTTTAATTTCATGCAAACCATTTCGTCTGTGGGTGACTTCGGTTACGACACAGTGCCGTGCACCGCTGTGGGGGTTGCCCCATCGGGGGTCGCCGATACCTGTGTTGATGCGACTTTGGGAACCGAGTCGGGTAGCGGAACAGTTTCTGCAAATGGATCCTGGACCCGCCAAATCGCAGCGACCTCGATCCCCACCCTGTCCGAATGGGGCATGATTACCCTCGCCAGCCTGCTGGCCCTGGGTACGATCCTTACCCTGCGCCGCCAGCACCAGTAAGCGTCCTCGCCACCGAGACCATCCTGATTCAGGACGGTCTTTTTCGTTTGGGTCAGCGGACTCCTTGAACAGGGTGATCATCAGAACCGCCATTGCGGCCGTCGAAGCAGAGATCATGGCGGGACGGCTGCCGACAAAAGCGGTCACGACAGCGATGCAGAATGAGGCGTACAGGCCGACCTTGGGGTCGACAACGGCAATGACCGAGAAAGCGATCGCCTCGGGAATCAAGGCCAGGACGACCACCACGCCTGCCAGAAGGACCCCGCGGAGATTTAAGAGTCAGTTATTTCTTATCGAGTTGATCATTGGGCTACCAAACAGAAACGCACAATGTGGTCACCGCTTTGGCCCAGAGTGCAGAGTGAAACCAGAATCGAGGCTTTGGAAAGGGGAGAGTTCGCGCCTGGTGGTGTGGGCATCAGACGCGGAGGAACAGCAGAAAGTACAACAGGGAAATCACATAGGACCCAAGATCGTGTCGCGATCGGTGACGATGCCGACCGGCATTCTGCGATCTGCCGTGACCTCGATGACGACCAGGTCGCCGACGTGATGATTGCGCATCAACCGCGCCACCTCGGTCACGGCAAGCAATTTTTCAGCGATGACCACTTCGCGGTTGCAGCTTTCGCCCACTGGCATTCGCACTCATTGTTTGTTCAGGTTTCATTTTCATTCGAGAGTGCGGCCTCCGAAAGATCAAGGCGCGTCAGGGTTTGCTTTGACGGCGGCAACGGTCGGCCCACACCGCGGCTTCCACCCGCGAACGCAGGTTGAGCTTTTTCAGAAGGTGCTTGACGTGCACCTTCACCGTGCCTTCGGTGATGCCCATGTCCTTGGCGATCAGCTTGTTGCTCTTGCCGTCGATCAGGTGTTCGAGAATGCGGCTTTCCTGCTCGGTCAGCCCGGCTTCGGACAAGTTGGTGGGGCGGGCCTTGTCGCGCAGCGAGGTGACCAGCAGCTGGGTGAGACGGTCGCTGATGGTGATCTTGCCGCGCGCGGCCTCGCCCAGTTGCTGCATCAGGTCTTCCGGTTCCATGTCCTTAAGCAGGTAGCCGTCGGCGCCGGCCTGCAGGGCGGCCATCAGGTCTTCCGCCTGGTCGGACACGGTCAGCATGATGATGCGCGAATCGAGGCCTTCGTCCTTGAGCGTCTTCAGCACATCGACGCCGCTCATGTCCTTCATGTTGAGGTCGAGCAGGATCATATCGGGCTGCAGGCTGCGCGCCCGCG
>JBGSPP010000075.1:0-17030 GCA_041738515.1 Desulfobulbus sp. | reverse complement strand
ACCGGACCAGGCGGCAGGCGCTGCTCGACCGCGCTGACCACCTCGGCAAAGGCCTTGGTCGCGGGCGTTTCTTCATCTGCCGAAAGATAGGGCGTGCCGGAGTCGCCGGCCATGACTACGCGCGGATCCATGGGCACCCGGCCAAGGAAGGGCAGGTCGAAATCGCGGGCGGTCTGCTCGCCGCCGCCCTTGCTGAAGATGTCCACGGTCTCACCGCAATGCGGGCAGACAAATCCGGACATGTTCTCGACCACGCCGATAATAGGCATGTCTACAGCCTTGCAGAAGTTGATCGACTTGCGCACGTCGGCCAGCGCTACGGCCTGGGGCGTGGTGACCACCACTGCCTGCACCCCGGGGATGGTCTGGGCCACGGAGAGCGGCTCGTCGCCGGTGCCGGGCGGGGCGTCGACGATCAGGTAGTCGAGTGCACCCCAGTCCATGTCGGCGATGAACTGGCGGATGGCCTGGATCTTCAGCGGTCCGCGCCAGATGATGGCGTCGTCCCGGTTTTTCATCATGTATTCCAGGGAAACCACCTTGAGGTTGTCGCTGTATTTGAGCGGCGGCACCAGGTCGTCGGGATTGGCCGGGGCCTCGAGGGAACCGGTGAGGTCAAGCATGCGGCAGACGTCCGGGCCGTGCAGGTCCACGTCCATCAGGCCGACCTGGTGGCCGCGCTTGGCCAGGCACAGGGCCAGATTGACGGCTACGGTGGATTTACCAACGCCGCCCTTGCCGCTCATGACCAGAATCTTGTTTTTGATTTTGCCCAGGGATCTGGTGATGGCGATATCCTGCTGGGCGAGTCGGGCATCGCCCGAACCGCAACTGCCTTGCTGATCGGTTCCGCAGGAACCTCCACAAGAACTGCTCATAATAGCCTCCGACACGAAAAAGAAAGTGAGTGGTGAATGGGTGGAATGGAAAATGTCAGGCTCCCAGCCCGGCAGGTCGCGCAAAGCGCCTCGGGAGCAGGGCGCGCCGGGGCAGGGCGGGTGGCATCGTGGCGCTATACATTAATGATGGCGGTTTGAAAAGCAATGAAAAAAGCATTTGCTCTCCCGGCCGGTCCGGACCCCACTTTTCACCGGCGTTTTGCTTGATTTGTAATTGTCAGAATAGGTATAGTGGTTACTTGTATGCCATCGCCGGCCCCCTGAGCAGAGGAGTACGGGCGGCAGGCGGCGCGGCGAACCAGGCGCCGCCGGTATAACGCATGGTTTGGGAGAACCCGATGGATCCGTTCAGCAAAAAACTTCTCGAGGAGTTGGAACAGATGCAGCAGCATACCGGTCGCATCCTGCGCTCCATGTCGCTGTCCCGGATGATGCCGCTGGAGTCGGGCGGCTGGCAGCCAGCCATGGATATCTACGAGGCCGAGGACAGCATTCACCTCTATGCCGATCTGGCCGGGGTGGCCGGTGACAGCCTCCAGGTCACGGTCGCCGGACAGCAACTGCGGATCAGCGGCAGCCGGCAGTTGCCGCCGCACCAGTCCATCGCCTGCATCCATCAGCTCGAGATCGAACTGGGCGAGTTCGAGCGCACCATCGCCCTGCCGGCTCCAGTCGACGTCGATCGGGTGCAGTCCACCTATACCAATGGCATCCTTGTGGTGACCCTGCCGAAACAGACCAGGAAAGGCAAGGTCTCCATCCGGATCACGCCTGGAGCATAAGATATGGAAAACGAACAGCAAGAAGCGCCGAAGAAAACAGATCCCACCCAGCTGGAGTTGCCCGAATCGCTGCCCATCCTGCCGCTGCACGGGTTTGTTTTCTACCCCGGCATGGGCTTTCCCCTCCAGGTTTCCAGCGAGACCTCCAAGCAGCTGATCGACGACGTCCTCCTTGGCGATCGCATGATGGGGCTGGTGCCCAGTCGCCGCGAGCAGACCGGGGACGACGATATCCTCGGGCCGGAGGACCTCTACCGGGTCGGCGTGGTGGGGTATCTGCACAAGCTGAACAAGGCACCGGAGGGTTTCTATCAGATTCTGGTCAGCGGCACCAAGAAGATAGAGGTCGGGGAATACGTCGGTGCCGAGCCCTACCTCCGGGCCAAGGTCACCGAGATCCCGATGGAGCTCGTCGAGGACCAGAAGATAGAGGCCCTGCTGTTCAACATCCGCACCCAGTTCCAGAAACTGGTCAGCGGCACCGAGCTGCCCCAGGAACTGGTGGCCACCATCAACAGCCTCACCAATCCCTTTTACGTTGCCTACCTGGTTTCCTCGCAGCTCAATCTGAAGATCGAAATGGAGCAGGAGCTCCTGGAGATGCGACCGCTGCACGATCTGCTGCACCGGGTGGCCAAGGAGCTGACCAAGCGGCTGGAGACGGTGGAGATGAGCAACCAGCTGCAGGCCAACATGAAGAAGGACATGGACGAGCGCCAGCGCGAGTTCTTCCTTCGCCAGCAGCTGCAGGCCATCCGCAAGGAACTGGGCGAGGGCGACGACGACAAGGTCGAGGTCAAGGAACTGAGAGAGAAGGTCGCCGAGAAGGCCCTGCCGCCCCAGGCGCGCACCGTGGTGGACAAGGAACTGTCCCGGCTGGACCGTATTCCGCCCTCCTCGCCCGAATACACCGTGTCGCGCAACTACATCGACTGGATCCTGGATCTGCCTTGGATGGATTCGACCCAGGATACCCTGGATCTGGTCCAGGCCGAGGCCGACCTCAACCAGGACCACTATGGCCTGAAGAAGATCAAGAAACGGATTCTTGAATTTCTGGCGGTGCGCAAGCTCAAGCAGGACATCCACGGACCGATCCTCTGCCTGGTCGGCCCGCCCGGCGTGGGCAAGACCTCGCTCGGCCAGAGCATCGCCCGGACCATGAACCGCAAGTTCGTGCGCATCGCTCTGGGCGGCGTCCGCGACGAAGCGGAGGTCCGCGGCCACCGCCGCACCTACATCGGCGCCCTGCCCGGGCGGATCATCGAGAGTCTGAAACGGGCCGGGGCCAACAATCCGGTCTTTCTGCTGGACGAGATCGACAAGCTGGGCAACGATTTCCGCGGCGATCCCTCCTCAGCCCTGCTTGAGGTGCTTGACCCGGAGCAGAATTCGACCTTCACCGATCACTACCTGGACATTGAGTTTGACCTCTCCAAGGTGATGTTCATCGCCACGGCCAACGTGCTCGACACCATTCCCGGGCCACTGCGCGACCGCATGGAGGTGGTGGAGCTGTCCGGTTACACCCAGCAGGAGAAGGTGGCCATCGCCTCCCGCCACCTGCTGGCCAAGCAGCTGGAAAACCATGCCCTGACCGCCGACGATCTGGAGATCCCGGAGGCCACCATTGATGCCCTGATCAGCTCCTACACCCGAGAGGCCGGGGTGCGCAACCTGGAGCGGGAGCTTGCCTCCATCTGCCGGGGCACGGCCGCCAAGATTGCCCGGGGCGAGACCGGAAAAACCGTGGTCACCCCGGATAAGCTCTACGATTTCCTTGGGCCGCAGCGTTTCTATCCCGAGATCAAGGCCCGCAGCTGGGGACCGGGACTGGCCACCGGACTGGCCTGGACGCCGGTGGGTGGCCAGATCCTGTTCATCGAGACTTCGGTGATGAAGGGCAAGGGCGGGCTGATGCTCACCGGCAAGCTCGGCGAGGTGATGAAGGAGTCGGCCACCGCGGCCCTGACCTACATCAAATCGCACGCCAGGGAACTCGGCATCGACGAGGACCGCTTCGCCGAGATTGACCTGCATGTGCATGTACCCGAGGGCGCGATCCCCAAGGACGGGCCTTCGGCCGGCGTGGCCATGGTGTCGTCGCTGGCCTCGATGATCCTCGCCCGGCCGGTGCGCCAGGATGTGGCCATGACCGGCGAGATTACCCTGCGCGGTGATGTCCTGCCCGTAGGCGGTATCGGCGAGAAGGTGCTGGCCGCACTCCGGGCTGGCATCCGGGAGCTGATCCTGCCGGTGTTGAATGAAAAAGATGTGCTTGAGATCCCTGAGGACATCCGCGAGGGAGTGATCTTCCACTATCCCCACACCATCCGCGAAGCGCTGGAGATCGCCATGGAAAAAACCGAGGCGGCCGTCTGATGCTGGGTTGGTTCAAAAAGAAGTTCGGCAAGAAGTCCGGAGAGCCGGTTCCATCGGGGCCTGCGGAAATCGGGCAGGCGGCAGGGGAAGCAGCTGTCGTTGCCGATGCTGAGCTTGCGCAGCAGCCCGTTGCTGCAATGGAGGTCGTGGAGCAGGAGCTGGACGACGTTGCTGCACCGACGGCGACTGAAGCCGAACCGGCGTCGGTCGAGGCGGTCGAACCGGAACCTGTCCCGGTTGAGCCGGAGCCGGAGAAGATTGTTGCCGAACGAGCGGTGACGGTGGCTGAACCAGAAACCGAACCGGAACCCGTTGCAGCCGAACCAGCGGTCGAAATCGTGCCATCGTTGGAACCGGCCGAGGTGCCAGCCGTTGCCGCACCGGAAGCAGTGATGGAAGCGATTGAGCCGGTATCCGCCCCGGAACCGGAAGCGCTGGAGGATCCTGGGCCCCCGGTCGAGGCTGAGCCCGAACAACCAGTAATTGAAGAAGTATTTGTCGAATCCGGCGTGGCCACCGGGGAACCGGAAGAAGAGCGGGCCACGGTGGCGACCGTGCTCGACCAGGCCAGTTCCAGGACCCAGGAGAAGCCCACGACCAAGTCCATGTTCCAGCGGTTGCAGGATCGGCTGGGCAAGACCAGGGACGCCCTGATCTATCGTCTGGACCGACTTTTTCTTGGCAAGAAAGAGATCGATCAAGATCTGTTCGAGCAGCTGGAGGAGATCCTGATCACCGCCGATCTCGGCGTGGCGACCACTCTGGACCTGCTCGACCGTGCCCGCAAGAAGGTCAAACGCGACCAGCTGAGTGATCCCCAAGCCCTGAAGGCCATCCTCCGCGACGAGATCCTGGCTTACATTGAGGACTCGGACCAGCCGGCCGAGCTGGTGATGCCTGAGGAGGGGCCGTTTGTGATCATGGTGGTCGGCGTCAACGGGGTGGGCAAGACCACCACCATCGGCAAAATTGCCGCCAAGTTCGTCCGTTCCGGCCAGTCGGTGCTGCTGGTGGCCGCCGACACCTTCCGAGCCGCCGCCATCAACCAGCTGCGCATCTGGGGCGAGCGGGTCGGGGTCGAGGTTATCGCCCAGAAGCCGGGTGCCGACCCCTCGTCCGTGGTCTTTGACGGCCTTGAATACGGGGTGGCCCATGGTCGGGAGGTGATCATCATCGATACCGCCGGCCGTCTGCACACCAGCGTCAATCTGATGGAAGAGCTGAAGAAGATCCGGCGGGTTATCGCCAAAAAGATGCCGGGAGCGCCGCATGAGGTGCTGCTGGTGCTCGACGCCACCACCGGCCAAAACGGCATCGCCCAGGCCAAGATGTTTCACGAGGCAGTCGGCGTCAGCGGCCTGGCCCTTACCAAGCTCGACGGCACGGCCAAGGGCGGCATCGTCGCCAATGTCTGCCGCGAGATTCGCATTCCGGTCCGGTTTATCGGCATCGGCGAGCAGGTCGACGACCTGCGCGATTTCAATGCCCGCGAGTTCGTCGACGCCCTTTTCGCCGGGCAAAGCGAATAGTCGGGCGATTCTGGCGGCAACAGACCCCAACCCACCATACTAGGCCTTATCCCCGGACGTCCTTTCCATGGAATATCGACAACACAACCAGCCCGGTTGCGGCGGCTGCCTGCTCCTGGCGGTGCTGCTGGCGCTGGTCACCGGCGGAATGCCGGCCCTGATCAAGCTGCTCGGCTTCTTTTTCTACTCCGGCCTGGCCGGAATTCTGCTGATGGTCGCAGCCTTCTGGGCCTTCTCCTATTA
Source organism: Desulfobulbus sp. (assembly GCA_041738515.1). Classification (GTDB taxonomy): domain Bacteria; phylum Desulfobacterota; class Desulfobulbia; order Desulfobulbales; family Desulfobulbaceae; genus Desulfobulbus. The sequence continues at coordinate 11,195 of JBGSPP010000075.1, read as the reverse complement.
CATTCAGCGGCGAGTCTCCACCTACGAGGCCTCGCAGACCCAGGACCACAACCGATTCGTCCTCCTGCTGGTCAACATCCTGGTCAAGATAGCGCAGCAGGACGGTCACTTCACCCGCGCCGAGCTGAACGCCATCCTCAACTTCTTTCAGTATCACCTGCGCTACAATCAGGATCAGATGTACTGGGTGAAGCAGCTGGTGAAAGAGGCCCGGGAAGCCACCGTCGACCTGCGCCAGCTGGTCGACGAGTTCCGCACCAGCTTTGCCTACGAACCCCGCCTGATCCTGCTGGAGCTGATCTACCAGATTGTCTACACCAAGCAGCCGCCGCCGGAAAACGAGTTGCGGCTGGCGCGCGAGATCGCCCAATTGCTGCAGATCTCGGCACACGATCAGCGCGGCATCGAGGCCAAGTACATGTACCGCCAGCGGCAGGAGACCGCCACGGCAGCCAGCCAGGAGGAACAGTACTACGCCGTGCTCGGCCTGGAGAAGGGGGCCGATTTCGCCGAGATTAAGAAGGCCTACCGCACCCTGTCGATGCAGTACCACCCCGACAAGGTTGGCCATCTGGGCGAGGAGTTCAAGAAGATCGCTGAGGAGAAAATGAAGGAAATTAACGTTGCCTACGGCTATTTCGAAAAGAAGTTCTCCGGGCGGTGAGGGGCAGGCCTCGGGCCGCTGGCAATGACGGCGCGGGGATGACTGCTGTATCCCGAGACTGTCTTAGAAAATTATCCCGTGACACATCCCAAACCCTAAGAAAGGAGCGCGCAATATGAGCGGTGTGGCCAAGAAGATGCAGACCTTTGCAGAGAGTTCGTCCTGGATTCGCAAGATGTTTGAGGAAGGCGCCAAGATGAAGGCCGAGTTCGGGGCGGACAAGGTGTTTGACTTCAGCATCGGCAACCCGGACGTGCCGCCGCCGGCCAAGTTTTACACGGTGCTCCAGGAATTGGCCAAAAACGAGCAGCCTGGCGCCCACGGCTACATGCCCAACGCTGGCTATCCGTTCGTGCGCGAGGCCCTGGCCAAGCGGCTCAGTCGCGATCAGCAGGTCAACCTCCAGGCTGGCGACCTGCTCATGACCTGCGGCGCGGCTGGCGGCCTCAACGTGCTCTTCAAGGCCCTGCTTGATCCGGGTGACGAGGTCATTATCCTGGCGCCGTTTTTTGTCGAGTACCATTTCTACATCGACAACCACGGCGGCGTAGTCAAGGTGGTGGCCACGGACAAGGAGTTCAACCTCGATCTCGCGGCCGTCGAGCAGGCACTCAGCGCCCGCACCAAGATCGTGCTCATCAACAGCCCCAATAATCCCACCGGCCAGATCTATCCGGCCGCGGACCTGCAGCGGCTGGGCCGGATGCTCGACGAGGCCGGCGCACGCTTCGGCACCACCATCTACCTGGTGTCCGACGAGCCCTATCGCAACATCGTCTTTGACAACCAGGTGGTGCCGCCGTTGATGCCCACCACCAAGAACGCCATCGTCGCTTCCTCCTACTCCAAAGAGTTGTCGCTGCCGGGCGAACGCATCGGCTACCTGGTCGTGCACCCTGATATGCCGGACAAGGAGCAGGTGCTGGGGGCGCTGACGCTCGCCAACCGCATCCTCGGCTTTGTCAACGCGCCGGCCCTGATGCAGCGGGCCGTGGCCCAATTGCAGGATGTGGCCGTGGACAGCTCGATCTACGCCCGCCGACTTGATGCCTTCTGCACCGTATTGGACGGCGCCGGGATCAGCTACGTCCGACCTAAGGGCGCCTTTTACCTCTTTCCTCAGGTGCCCATCGACGACGTCGAGTTCTGCCGGCTCCTGCAGGAGCAGAAAATCCTCGCCGTGCCCGGCCGGGGCTTCGGCATGCCCGGATACATCCGCCTGGCTTTCTGCGTCGACGAGCGAGTGATCGCCGGTTCGGCGGAAGGCTTCAAGAGGGCCATGGCCAAGGCGCTGGCGAAATAATCGCCGCCGGATTGCAACCCAACGAACAAAAGGGGCCTCCCTGCATGGCAGGGAGGCCCCTTTTGCGTGCCGGCACAGACCGGCTTTCAGGCCCGGTCAGCGCGGCGGATGACGTCGCAGAGTTCCAGGGCGATGGTCTGGATCTCCTCGCGGTCCTCGCCTTCGGTCATCACCCGGATCACTGTTTCGGTGCCCGAGGCCCGCACCAGGATGCGGCCCCGGTTGCCCAGCTTCTGTTCGGACAGGGCGAGCGCCTCGGTAAAACCTGGGATCTGCTCGGGCGGGACGCGGCTGGCCATGCGCACGTTCTCCAGCACCTGCGGCAGGGTGGACATGATGGTTGCCAGCTCGGAGAGCGGCTTGTTCTTCTTGATCATGATCGCGAGCAACTGCAGCCCGGCCAGGGTGCCGTCGCCGGTGGTGTTGTGGTCGAGGAAGACCAGGTGCCCCGACTGCTCGCCGCCGAAGTTGTAGCCCTTGGCCCGCATTGTCTCGACCACATAGCGGTCGCCCACCTGGGTGCGCACCAGTTGGCCGCCCATGGCCTGCATGGCCTGCTCCAGCCCCATGTTGCTCATCACCGTGGCCACCAGGGTCTTTTTCTTGAGTTTGCGCCGGTGCATCAGCTCGCTGGCGCAGATGGCCATGATGTGGTCGCCGTCGACAATGGTCCCGTGTTCGTCGCAGACGATCAGCCGGTCGCCGTCGCCGTCCAGGGCGAGACCGATGTCCGCACCCAGCTGTCTGACCTTGGCCGCCATCACCTCCGGGTGCAGGGCCCCGCATTCGTGGTTGATGTTCTTGCCGTCGGGTTCCACCCCAATGCAGGTCACCCGAGCCCCCAACTCGGCAAAGACATGCGGGGCCACCTTGTAGGTGGCGCCGTGGGCGCAGTCAAGGACGATGTGGAAATCGTCGAGCACGTAGTTTTTGGGGAAGGTGTTCTTCAGGTAGACGATGTAGCGGCCGGCCGCGTCCTCGATGCGCGAGGCCTTGCCCACCTCCTCGGCCACCGGCCTCAATGCGGCCATCTTCTGCGAGAAGATAAGATCCTCGATGTCGGCCTCCATCTCGTCGGGCAGCTTGTAGCCGTCGGCGGAGAAAATCTTGATGCCGTTGTCCTGGAAGGGGTTGTGCGAGGCGGAGATGACCACGCCGGCATCGGCCCGCATCGAGGTGGTGATGAAGGCGATGCCCGGCGTCGGCAGCGGCCCGACCAACTGGACGTTGACGCCCATGGAACAGATGCCGGCGGCCAGCGCGTTTTCGATCATGTAGCCGGAAAGGCGGGTGTCCTTGCCGATGACGATGGTGTTGCCCTTGACCTGGTTTTTGACGATGAAGGCGATGGCCCGGCCGATCTGCATGGCGATCTCCGAAGTCATGGGGTATATGTTGGCTACCCCGCGCACCCCGTCGGTTCCAAAGAGTTTTTTCATGCGACGTTCCTGGTGTTGAAAAATGGGGAGAATAACGAAAGCTGCCCCGGTCAGGGCGCAATCCGCACCTTGTCCGGGGTGACGGTCTGGATGACGATGGGCGCGTGCCCTGGCAGGCTGATACCGTTGACCATGATCGGCGCCTCGCCCTCGCTGTTCACAGCGGCGCCATTGACCACGGCCCGGAACAGCATGGCCAGCTCCGGCGTTTCCTGGGCCACCAGCTCAGGAATGGCCGCCTCGACGCTCACCGTCGCCGGCTGTATTTTTGCGCCCTGTGGCAGTTCCTTGAGGTTGATGGGGATATTGCGCACTGTTTTCTTGACCATTGTCTCCTTGAGGGCGACATCGGCCTCGATCACGGTCTCACCGATTAGCTTGAGGAGCGGTTCGCTCAGTTGCAGGTGGACCTGGAGCTTCTTGGGCTGGTTCACGCCATCAAGGTCGATGGTGTAGGTCTTGAGGGCGCGTTCCTGTTCCAGGATGGTTTGCGGCCCGGAGACGGTAATCTTCGGCGGGTTGAGGGTAATGCTGTCCAGGCTGAAGCCGGCGGCTGGCTTGCCCTTGGTCACCGGAGTGATGGGGAAATCTCGGCGTACCAGCCGATCAACCAGAAGGGTGATGGTGGCCGGCTGGACCCGGTGCACAGTGATACCCTGAGGGAAGGGGATGGAGGCCGGATCGTTCTCGATCACCATGGAGCCGGGCTCGGCCTTGGTCAGGTCCACCGGCCGGGAGATACTTTGCCGCCTGGTTTCCTGGATCAACCGTTTGGGGCCGTGGATGGTGACCTCGATCTCCTTCTTGTACTGGTTGGCGATGATGAGGTCCGAGGAGAGGTTGTGCAGTTCCAGGGGCACGGCCAGGGTGATGTCCACCTGATCCTCGCCGACCACGAAAAACCAGAGGCTGGCGCCGATGACCAGGCTGAGCAGCTTGAGCTGCCAGCGTTTGGTGAAAATGGAAAGATCAGGCTTTCGTTTCATCGGGGGTGCGGGCAAGGCTGAGCATGGTTTTCCAGCGGGAGGCCGCCTTGCGCGGCATACAGGTGGCCCGCAGGGCCTCGGTCAGTTCCTTTTCATCGTGGAAGGAGGCAATCCGGCCCTGTTCCACCAGAGAGATGGCCTGGGTCTCCTCGGAGACGACGATGATCACCGCGTCGCTCTCCTCGGAGAGACCGAGCGCAGCCCGGTGGCGGGTGCCGTAGCGCTTGTCGATGTTCGGGTTCTGAGACAGCGGCAGCAGGCAGCCGGCGGAATGGACGCGCCCCTTGTGGATGATGACGCCGCCATCGTGCATGGGCGAGGCAGGCAGGAAGATGGCGACCAGTAATTCATAGCGAAGGTAGGCGTCGAGGCGGTGACCGGTGTCGAGGTAGTCGCGCAGGCCGGTGTCGCGCTCGATGACGATGAGGGCGCCGATACGGCGGCGGGCCATGTAGGTTGCGGCGCGGAGGATCTCCTCCAGGTCCCGCTCGCCAACGTCGCCGGTGCGGTGGAAGGGCGTCTTGCCCATATGGGTGAGGGCGCGACGGATATCGGCCTGGAAGAGGATGACGATCACCAGCAGGATGGAGCCGAGGAAGGTCTTGAACAGCCAGTGCAGGGTCTGCAGTTCGAACTTGCCCGAAAGGAAATAGATGATAATAATGATCGCAATGCCGGCCAGCATCTGCACCGCGCGGGTGCCGCGAAGAAGAAGAATGATGCGGTAGATGATGTAGGAAACCAGTAGGATGTCGATGAAATCCTGCGGTCTCATGGCTCTGATCGTATCAAGCATGCCGGCTGCGGAGGAGGAAGGGGTCAAGTGTCCGATACGTTACCGTTATGTAGCACGACCCTCCCTGATTGAACAGCAAAATTATAGCAAAAAGGCCGCCGGAACGGCGGCGGGGATAGACGATGATACGTGATCTGGTGCGGGCGGCGCGAACGGTGCGGCGATATCGGGAAGAGGCGGCGCTGGGGGCTGATTTTCTCGAACAGCTGGTCGATCTGGCCCGGCTCTGCGGTTCGGCCCGCAATGCCCAGGCGCTGAAATACATGCTGGTGACTGAGCCGCATCTGCGCCAGATGGTCTTTCCACATCTGGCCTGGGCTGGCTATCTGCCCGACTGGTCAGGCCCGGCGGAGGGCGAGCGGCCCGCGGCCTACATCGTCTGTCTGCTTGACCGGGAACTGCTCAAGGGGCCGGAGACGGAAGCCCACTTTGATCTGGGGATCGCCACCCAGAGTATGCTCCTCGGGGCAGCCGAGCAGGGCGTCATGGGGTGCCGCATCGGTGCCTTTTCCGCCCAGCTGAAAGAGGCCCTGCGTTTGCCCGAGCGGTACAAGCCGCTGCTGGTGCTCGCCGTTGGCTATCCGGCCGAGGAGGTGCTGCTCGAAGAGGTCGGTCCGGACGGAAACATCCGCTACTGGCGGGATAGGCAGGGCCGGCACCACGTGCCCAAGCGTTCCCTGGCCGAGGTTCTCATACCGGCCCCGAAAGCGGCATGAACCCGGACGACATGCTCAAATTGCTTGGTCTGGTCTCGCTGCTCACCTTTGTCGGCAGCCTTATCGCGGTGCCCTGGCTGATCGGGCGGATGCGGGCCGACTACTTCGTCACCCATTGGCAGGAAATTGAGGGCCGGCGCAGGAGCCATCCGGCTCTGGCCCTGACGACGGCGGTGTTGCGCAACGGCCTCGGCCTGGTCCTGGTGGCTGCCGGCCTTACCATGCTGCTCCTGCCCGGTCAGGGACTCTTGACCATCCTGATCGGCGTCTGCGTCATGGATTTTCCCGGCAAGCGGCGACTCTTGCGGCGGTTGGTGAGCATGCCCCAGGTGCGGCAGGGGTTGAACTGGATCCGGCGAAAACGCAACCGGGAGGAGTTCGTGTTTCAGTGACCGACGACAACGGCAGGACAGGGCTGGTGGTGGAGTCGGTTCATACCGAACTCAGGGTGAGTACGGGGTACAACGACAGGCAGGACTGGCCGGGCGGCAAGGGGCTGGCTCCCGGGTGGGGCGGCGAAGACGGGTTTTTCCTGCGCAACCAGCTGCTCGACTGGTTTGCAGCCAATCAACGCGACCTGCCCTGGCGCCGCACCTACGACCCCTACCAGGTCTGGGTGTCGGAGATCATGGGGCAGCAGACCCAAATGAGCCGGGTGGTCTCGTATTTCCTTCGCTGGACCCAGCAGTTTCCCGATGTTGCCGCGGTCGCCACAGCCCCTGAGCAGCAGCTGATCAAGGCCTGGGAGGGGCTCGGCTACTACACCCGGGTACGCAACCTGCAGCGGGCAGCCATGATAATCATGGAGACCCACGGCGGCAACATCCCGGACACCATGGCCGATCTGCTGGCCCTGCCGGGCATTGGCGCCTATACCGCGGCAGCCATTCTGTCCATCGGCTTCAATCGGCCGCATCCCCTCATCGACGCCAATGTGGAGCGGCTCTTCGCCCGCCTGGCGAATCTGGAACTGGCGCTGAAGCAGGGCAAGGGCCGGCGGCTGCTGCAGGCCATGGCCGAGACCCTGCTTGACCGGGGTCAGCCCCGGGCCTACAATCAGGCGCTGATGGAGTTTGGAGCCCTGGTTTGTACCCCGAAAAACCCAGCCTGCACCATCTGCCCGCTCCGATCCGGCTGCCAGGCGCACGCTGCCGGCACGGTAGGGCTCCGGCCTCTGCCGACTCCGGGCAAGCAGCGCATCGACATTGTTATGAGCTGCGGCATCATCATCCACCAGGGTCGGTGCTATATCCAGCAGCGGCTGCCCGACGATATCTGGGGCGGCCTGTGGGAGTTCCCCGGCGGCAGCCTGGACGCGGGCGAGACGCCGGAGCAGGCAATGCGGCGTGAGATCATGGAGGAGACCGGGTTTACGGTTGAGAACGCCCGGCAGTTCAGAACGGTGGTGCATCACTACACTCGTTATCGGGTCACCCTGCACAGTTTCTTCTGCATCCTGGCCTCCACCACCACAGTCCCGGTCCTGAATGCGGCCAGCCAATATCGATGGGCCAGTCTGGACGAACTGGCGGCCCATGCCTTCCCCGCCGGTCATCGCCAACTGATCGCCGCGCTGACGCCACAGTTGTTCGGTCGATGACCATTTAATAGTCCTTTGTTTCTATTATTTATTCCGCAGGCGAGACAGGTGGCGCAATTTTTCCGCCTTGCCGGAAAATTGTTTGTTGCTTTGGCGAAAGAGTGGTAAACAGAGTTGCCCCCTCTGCTCTCCGCCCCAATGATTTTAGAGGTTTTTGTGACTGCGACCCCCCCCGAAACAGGCGACTTCCAGGAAGAGATCAGCCGGCTGAGCACCAACTTGCAATCCTTGCTGGATGCCATGCCGGTAATGGTGTTCTTGCTGAATTCCAGGGGCGAGGTTCAATACATGAACCGCAGTGCCACCAGCTGTTTCGGTGCGTCGGCCTCGGCCCGCGTGGCGGAGGATATCCGCAGTATCGGTCTGCTCTGCTCGCCTGCCGGCGGGGGCGGCAAAGGGGGGCAGATCTCGGCAAATCCGTTGGCCGAGGCGGAAATCGCCGCGACAGCCGTGGAATATTCCTGCGTGCCCTTTGTTGGCTACACCGGCGAAGACCTCACCATGCTGATCATGCGGGACATCACCCAGCGCAAGGCGCACGAACGCGAACTGCATCAGTTCAATACCAATATCGAAGACATTTTACAGCGAAAGATCGCTGAACTGCAATCGAGCGAAGAGATGCGCCTGGGGCTGCTCCGGCAGGTGAACAGCCTCAAGAATCAGCTGGGCCATTACCACAAGGCCGACAAGATGATAGGCAGCAGCCGCAAGATGCGCGAACTGCGGGAGATGATCCATCAGGTGGCCGGATCGGACGCCACCATCCTCATTACCGGCGAATCCGGTACGGGCAAGGAACTGGTGGCCAATCTGGTCAAGGCGCTCAGTCCGAGGGATGGTCATCCATTTCTCAAGATCAACTGTAACGCCATCAACGATTCGATCCTGGAAAGCGATCTCTTTGGCTATGAAAAGGGGTCGTTCACTGGCGCAGATGGGCGGAAAATCGGCAAGTTCGAGGTGGTCAACCGGGGCACCATCTTTCTCGACGAGATCGGCGACATCAGCCCGAGGATGCAGGCAGCCCTGCTTCGGGTGCTGCAGAACGGCGAGATCGTGCGGGTGGGCGGCACCGAGCCGGTCAAGATCGATGTCCGGGTCATTGCCGCCACCAACGTCGATCTGGCGGAGGCGGTGAAAGCCAAGAACTTTCGGCTCGATCTCTTCTATCGGCTTAACATCATCAACATTGACATCCCGCCATTGCGCGAGCGAAAGGAAGACATCGTCGAGTTGGTGTCCCACTTTGTCCAGCATTACCGAATGGCCTTCAAGAAGGAGATCGATTTTGTTCCCCAATCGGTCATCAACAGGCTCCTGCAGCATGACTGGCCTGGCAATGTTCGCGAACTGGAGAACCTCATCCAGCGGGCGGTGCTCATGGCCAAAGGAAAGATGATCACTGAAAAGGAGTTGCTGTTCGACCAGAGTTGCAGCGCCAGCACACCACAGTCGGACGGGTTGAGAATAGACGAGAAGCTGGGGACAATGCCTTTGAAGGACATCATGGTGGAGTTGGAAAACGAGATCATCCTCCAGTCGCTGCGCAAGTATGACGGCAATGTCAATAAAGTGGCGGAGGAACTGCAAGTTGGCAAAACGGCGCTCTATGACAAGATGAAACGCAGCGGCATCTCCGCCAAAGCCTTGAAGCGGGGGTGACCGGGTTGTAGGGCGGTTGCCGTTTCCTGAAGGCCGCTGTTGCAGGAAAGAGTTCTTGTTCAAAAAGGATACGCTCGCGTGGTTGGTCGCAGTGTTGAATTGACAGGCCCTTGTGCTGTTGTGCCGCCGGCGAACAAGATAAATAGTCTCTAATTTTGGAGCATTTCTTGCTTAAGATGAGGCAAAGCCTCCACGATGAATGAGACCAGCCATGGCAAAGATTGACGACGAGAACATCGCATTTGATGTCGAATGTTTTTACTGGGACGAGCGCGTAAAGACCTGCCGGGCCAATGCCGGTGGTCTGTTTCTGCCGGTGGCCGAATACGTCAGCCGGTACTGCACCTCCGAGTTGCATCCCTCTTGCGTCTACTTTCACGACTTCGTCAGGCAGCAGGGAGAAGAGGTGACAAGCAAGAATGACGATCGGCGTAAATTTGCGCGGGCCATTGGTAAGTATCCTTTTATTATCAACTATTTAGCATGTGACAGCCAGGCACGTCAGTCTGTCCAGGTGCAGGCCTCAACCATCGATTTCAGCCTGGGCGGGGTTCGATTTGAAACCAATAAGCTGCTCCCGGTGGACGCCCTGGTCGAGTTTTCCATGGCCGGCAGTTATTCCAACCTGATCACCAGTGGGGTGGGGCGGGTGAGATGGTGCAGGCACAAGAAAGCATCCAGACTGTACCAGATTGGCATTGCCTTTGAGGACAAGGACACGGTCGAATCCATTTGTTCCGAGTTGAGCCTGGCGCGTTCGTAATTCCTCAAGCCCGGAAATTATTTTCTTTTCTCCGGAAAAACCTTACCGTTTCTTTTCCGTACCTCCCTATCAACGCAGCCTGTCGGTCCGCATTTTCCTGGCTCGACTCGCCGGTTCCGCTTGGGGGGGCAACTTCCCGCACGGGAAAAGAATGTGGTCCGAACAGGCGCCGATGTTTTTCCCGGTTTGTTTGCGCCCGGCCTCGATTTTTTCCAGCCCTTGTATCTTTTCCGGAATCATGGAAGCCGCATTGCTTCCTCACGTCTTTTCCCCAGGATGCTCGTCTCCCTGGTGCTGCTTGGGTGGACAGACCCCGGGCATACGCCCTGGCTGGTTGCCGTGGCCACCTTTCTGCTCACCTTCTTCCGTTTCCCAGGATGAAAGTCGGCGATGACCGCCGCATTCTTCTTGTCAAGCATCGTTCTCTTCCCCTATAGTTGCGTTTTCTTCCCAGTTTCCCTCCTTCGGCAGGGCAGCATGACCCCAGGCGTCTATCCAAAACTGATCGGCTGTGCTTTGCTCGTAAGCTGGCTGTTCGTAAGTGCAGTGCCGGTGCTGGCGCTGGAGCCGGCCGAGGTGGCGGTGATTGCCAATGTCCGATCGGCCGATAGTCTGGCCTTGGCCGAACACTATCTGCAGGCGCGGCGCATACCGGCGGACCATCTCATCCGCATCGACACTGCCCCGAACGAGCGGTGTACGCGGGCGGTTTACGAGGCGGAGATACAGGGGCCGGTGCGGGCCGCCCTGACCGAACTGGTCGCCCGCCGCCGTATCCGTTGCCTGGTGGTCCTCTCCGGCGTGCCGCTGGCGATCGAACCCGCGGCCATAGCGGAGGAAGAAGTGGCGGCCACCGAACTCCGGCAAAAAATCGGTGTCCTGACCAAGGAGCAGGAGGGGGCCAAGGCCAAACGCCTGAAGGCCATCGAGCAGGAGCGGCGTCGGCTGGAGCAGGAACTGGCCCGGCGACAAACAACGGACACCCAGGCGGCGGTCGACTCCGAGTTGGCTTTGGTCCTGAGCGGCGATTATCCCCTGGCCGGCTGGCTGCCCAACCCCTATTTTCTCGGTTTCCAGCGGCAAGCAACCCGACTGAACAAGGACGAGGTGCTCATCGTCGGCCGGTTGGACGGCCCGAACCCGACCACGGCGAGACGGCTGATCGACGACAGCCTGTGGGCCGAACGCGAGGGGCTTCAAGGCCGGGCCTGCTTCGACGCTCGCTGGCCCCGGCCGGTGGCGGCAGGACTGCAAGGGTATGCC
>JBGSPP010000052.1:0-3113 GCA_041738515.1 Desulfobulbus sp. | reverse complement strand
CATCGGCCCGGTGGAGGCGCCGGCAATCATCGTCATGCGCGGCGAGGAGATTGACTGGCAGGCGACGCCGTTCATCCTGGCCGAGCAGGGGCCGGCGCGGGTGCGTGTCGATGGGTGGTTCCGCAAGCGGGGCGTGGGGCCAAATATCTACGCCCAGGTGGCTGGCAACGAGGCCCTGCTGACCATGGTCAGCCTGGGATTCGGGGTGGGAGTGGTGCCGCGGCTGGTGCTGGAGCAGAGTCCGCTGCGGGAGAAGGTGCGCGTCCTTGCGGTGCAACCGCGGCTCGCGCCCTTTGTCATCGGCGCCTGCACTCTGGAGCGCAATCTGGGTAATCCGTTGGTCCAGGCCCTGTGGGTCAGTATCAGAGAGGAGGGGGCGGATGCACCCGATGCGCTCACTCCTGCCGGTCGCGGCGCAGGTGCGCCAGGGCGAGCGTGACCTCCCCGTAGGAGTAGTTGTCGCCCAGGGCGGATTTCAGTTCTTTCAGCGAGGAATTGGGCATTGCCCGAACCGTTGCAGCGATGGCTGCCAGGGTTTCGTCGGCCAGCACCTCCCCGATTGCCAGTCTGCCGTCGCGCACAAACACAGCCAGGTGGCCCTCGATGGTCTGGCGGTTCAGGTCCCGTTCCGCGGCGATTTCGGCGATGGTCATCCCCTGGCGGAACAGATGGAGGGTCAGGTCCCTGGTGCTTCCCTTATCTGGTGCTCGCCGCTTCCGCCGATCACGGTCTTCTTCGGCCGCTGTTTCAGGCAGCACGACCTCCTCGATAGCCTGTTCCCGGCGATAGTCTCCGACCAGCCGGACCAGCTCCTCCCCGTATTTTTCGGCACGTTTGGCGCCGATGCCCTTGATTGCCTGCAGCTTGTCCAGGGTGTCGGGCAGGTGGATCGCGACTTGGATCAAGGTCTTCTGGTGGAGAATCTGGTAATGGGGCACTCCGGCGGCGGTGGCCTGCCGCTCCCGCCACTGCCGCAGACGCTCAAAGAGTTCGGGATGGCCGATGTCGTCGGCACCATAGGTCGGGGCTGTTTTGCGGTTTTTGGCTGCCGTCGCCGGCTTGATGACCGCTGCGGAAAGGGCCCGCAGGTAACGGTCCGGGGAAAAGCCGTCACCGCAGGACTGCACCGCCGCCATCTTCACCGCAGTTTCCTCCCGCAGCCAGGCGAGGGCATCGCCGACTTTTTTGCGGATCTCCTTGTTGTCGCATGTGACCTCGGCCTCAGCCAGCCAGGAGTCGAGATGGGTCGTCAACTTCTCGCCAAAGTACCCGGATGCCTTGGCCAGTCGCTCCCGTATGACCGGGTCGGCGGCGAGTTCGCGCCCGTCGCTGAAGAGCCCCTGCAGTTGCCGGCAGAAACTGTCGCCGATCGAGCAGATTTCCGCCTCGGACTGCCGCTCGATGACCGCGATGTCGCCAAGGCCCCGAACCTGCAGCAGGCCGCTGGCGGCATGGGCGCGGATCAGGCCGGCCAGGCGGGCGAGCAGCCGGCGCAGTGGCTGGAAGTCAAAGCACTGCAGCAGCAGTTCCTGCTGGTAGCCTATCCGGGAGGCCGTCAGCTGGGCCGCGGTCGGCTGATTGTTTTCGGTCCGGGCGACAAAATCGACCAGGGCCCTGTCTGTGGCGATCCGCGGCAGTCCGAGCGGGGTGCTGAGCACCAGCCCGCCAAGGGTGCGACAGCGGCTGAGGGCCACATAGACCTGGCCATGGGCAAAGGCGGCCTCGGCGTCGATGACGGCCCGATCGAAGGTCAGCCCCTGGCTCTTGTGGATGGTGATCGCCCAGGCGGTCTTCAATGGAAACTGGCTGAAGCCGCCGCTGACCTTCCGCGTGATCTCAGCGGTCGCAGGATCGACTCCGTATTCGATATGCTCCCACACCGTCCTGCCGACCTCTATGGGCGCTGCCTCTCCAGGACACTCCACCCGGATCGTCTCCTCGCCCATCCCGGAGACGACGCCGATCTTGCCGTTGAAATAGCGTTTGTCCGGGCTTGGATCGTTGCGGATGAACATCACCTGTGCCCCCGATTTCAACTCCAGCGAGGCGGCGGTGGGATAGCTGTACTCGGGGAAATTGCCGTCGATTTCCGCATCGAACCAGCGGCTCGGGCCGGCCAAGGCATCGAGCCGCCCCTGATTGATCCGGTCGGCACTGCTGTTATGGGTGCAAAGGGTAATATAGCCTTCATCCTCGGGCGGGACAAAGCCGGGGCTATGGCGGCGATTGAGCGTCTCCAGGCTGGATGGATCGAGCCGGCCGTCGCGCACCCGGTTGAGCAGGGCGATGAATTCCTGATCAGACTGGCGGTACACCTGCTTCAGCTCGATGGTGATCAGATCGCTGCGGCGCAGGGCGGCGCTGCTGAAAAAATAAGGAGACTCGTACTGATGCCTGAGCAGTTGCCATTCCGCCTCTTTGACCACCGGCGCCAACTGGTGCAGATCGCCGATCATCAGCAGCTGAACGCCGCCGAAGGGCAGGTCGGAGCGGCGGTAGCGGCGGAGGATGCTGTCGACGCCATCGAGCAGGTCGGCCCGGACTATGCTGATCTCATCGACGACCAGCAGATCGAGGCTTTTGATGATGTTCTTCTTGTCCCGGCTGAACCGATGCCGGCCGTCATGAGCTTCGTTGCCCGGGAGAAACGGGCCGAAGGGCAGCTGGAAAAAGGAGTGGAGCGTGACCCCGCCGGCATTGATCGCTGCCACCCCGGTGGGGGCGGTGACGATCAGCCGCTTGTGCGTCCGCTTCCTGATGTGGTGGAGAAAAGTGGTCTTGCCGGTGCCAGCCTTGCCGGTGAGAAAGACCATGCGGTTGGTCTGCTCGACAAACGCCTCGGCCAGATCGAGTTCGGGATTGCTGGTGCTCATCGGTGGGGTGCCGTTCGGCCTGTGAAAAGGGGACGTCCATGATAAGTATAGTCAAGGGGAAAGCGGAGATTTCCCATAACCTCCAAGCATTGAGCAATCGTTGAATCTCTCGCCCACCTCCTTCATCGCCCTCGGAGGGAGCGGAGGCGGGGGACGTTCCGAGAATGGGCCATTCTCTTGCTCGTCGGAGGAACGTCCCCCGCTGGAGCGGATTGCACCCTTAGCTCAATATCTGGCGAT
>JBGSPP010000029.1:0-38660 GCA_041738515.1 Desulfobulbus sp. | reverse complement strand
GCCAGCAGGCGGTTGAAGGCCTCGATATCGACCGTGCCGGCCTGCTGCATTGCCGGGTTGGCCACCTGCTGGACAGCGCTGACAATCGCCGGCGCGTACCAGTTGGGGTCGCGGAGCCGCGAGAGGATCGGGTCGGGAAGATCCGCGAGCCGGGTCTCCGGGTCAAGCAACAGGCGGTGGGTATCGGCTTCCCGAGCGCCGCCGGCAGGCCCTTGCTTGCCGCCTTCCAAGCTGACCAGGCGGCTGAGAAACTGAACCTTTTCGAGAACCTGCTCAGCGCCCGCCGCCCCCCCCTGCGCCGACAGCGCGGCTATCAGGGCATCGAGCTTTTGCGGCGGCGAGTGGCGGAGGATCGCGCCGAGCAGTTCGTCGGCGGTCCCGGACGCGGGGAGGTCGGCAATCACTCCAGCCAGGAGGGTGGGATCGAGGTCGACCAGGGTGTAGGCCAGCATGCGGACATCCTCGGCCTGTTTGCTGGCCGAGGTCTGCTTGTCGATGGCGCCCAGAACGCCGCCCACCGCCCTGGTGAGATCCGCCGGGTCCGCGACCTCCTTGCCGCCCTTGGCAGCGGCCAACTGGTTGCCGAACTCCTTGGCCAGGTCGAGCGAGAGCGAGGCGAACCCGCCGCCGGGCATGCCCTTGCCCTGGACGTAATTGACCATATCCTGGTCGCTGACCGAGAGCCCGGGCATGAGCATCTCCTCGCGGACCACCTGCTCGCCCTCGCTGATGGCCACGTAGCGCTTGGTGTCCACCGAGACCGAGCCGATGCCGGCCCGCTCGAGAATGGCCGCCACCGGCTCTTCCAGTTCGCGCTCGCCAGCCAGGTCGGCCAGGACCCGGATGAATTCTACGCAATTGGAAGGAGAAAAGGTCGAGTGAAAGGAGAGGGAATGCATCTTCAGCCGCTGCATCAGGGTAATCAGTCCCTGGATCTGCGGCCGCGCCTGATCCTTGTCCGGCAACTGCTCACCGCAGACCAGCAGCCGGCGCTCCAGCAGGGCGAGGTTGATCGACTCGGTTCCCTCAGTCTCCAGCAGGGCTTGCAAGGCCTGGGTGACAAACTCGTTGCTGCGCTGCACCTGGGGATTGGAGGCCGGATACAGCCGCATGGTCCGCATCGCCGTGTAGAGCCGCGCCGGGAAATCGAGCAGGAGGGCATTTCGTTCCGATGATCCTGGCTGCGGGGGGGTGCTCATGGCGGTTCCTTGTGGTTAGCGCGAGCCCTTGCGGAAAAGCACGGTCTTGATGGTGCGGAAGATGATGAGCAGATCGAGGAAAACGGACTGGTGCTTGATATAATACAGGTCATACTCCAGCTTGCGCAGGGCGTCCTCCTCGGAGGCGCCGTAGGGGTAGCACACCTGCGCCCAGCCCGTGATCCCCGGCTTGGCCGAATGGCGAAGCGAGTAGTACGGCAACTTGCGAACCAGCTGCTCGACAAACACGGGCCGCTCCGGCCGGGGTCCGACAAAGCTCATCTGCCCGAGGATAACATTCCACATCTGCGGTATTTCATCAATACGGACTTTACGAATAAAACCGCCAATCCGGGTGACCCGGGCATCGTTCTGGCTGGCCCAGACCGCGCCGTTTTTTTCAGCATCCTGCCGCATGGAGCGGAACTTGATGATCGTGAAAATCGATCCTCGCTCGCCAACCCGTTCCTGCCTGTAGAACACCGGGCCGGGGGATTCGAGTTTGATCAGGATGGCGGTGAGCAGGCTGACCGGCAGGGAGACGAGCAGGCCAAAGGAGGCCATGGCCAAGTCGAGCACGCGTTTGATAAGATAGGTCATGCGACCATAGTCAAACCCCTCGGAAAAGATCAGCCAGGCCGGGTTCACCTTTTCCACCAGGATTTTGCCGGTGATCGCCTCGTAAAACGAGATCCCATCCTCGATGATCTTGCCTTGCAGTTTGAAACGAAGCAACTCGCCAATAGGCATGGTGCCGCGCCGGTCGTCCAAGGCAACCACGATTTTTTCGACTCCGGTTGTGCGCCCGTCTTGCTCAAAGGTGCTCAAGTCGCCAACAACCGGGATGCCACCGTGGTCAAAGGTGGGCTGCTTGGCTCCAATCAGGGCGGCAATGGTAAAGCCTGATTCGCGATCCCCCTTGATTTCCTGGACGATTCGCTCCGCTGTCTCGCCCGTGCCGATAACGACTATGTCGCGGGAAAACAGCTTCTTTTCCAGAACCAGATAGTACAGTGATCGCCAAATCAGCAGAGCGAAGCAAATGGTGAGGTAACAGCCCCAGAAGACGGTGGTGGAGATGATAATGGAGGGGAGTGCATAGTAGAGAATGCCCAGAACGATGCAGCCTATGCCGAAGGCCTGCATCATACGCAGCACCGTATCCGAAGTCGCTCCTGGTTTGCGCAGATCGTAGAGGTCGAAAAAATACAGCGACAGTTGAAAGACGAGAGTGACCGAGCCGGCCCGGTGGAAATATTCGAATGGGACAACGAGAAAAATATTCCAGCTGGAGTAAAGAATCAGCACGGCCAAGACGCTGAAAAAGATTAAAAAACCCTCTCCGAGAAAGAAGAGAATCTTGCGCACCGGGTAATATTTTCTAAATAAAGTCGGCATGTATGCAGTACAAAATAGGAAAGATGAATAATGAAAGATTGTTAAACGGTAGCACAGCGTTTTCCGATAAGTCAAGCTGTCGATTGCGGTTTGGTTGTATGCACAAGAAATAATTCATTTTTCTTAATTTGACAGTGCGGCGATGCTTGTGAGGGATCACCTAAGGGATGAATCATGGTTTGATTCCGTCAGGGTTTGGGGTTATGTTGCTTTGTAATGCGTTTTCCCGTGACGCTCCATCGCTCCGGTCTTTGCCAAATGATGGGCAGGCCGGCCAATCAACGCTGGACAACAACAGAATGGTAGCGCGACTCTGCCTCCACTTATGAATATTTCCCTCCCTCGGGTTTTCATACTTCTGGTCCTTATTGGCGGCACTTTTTTTCTGCTGCAGAACGTATCGGGTGTTCACCGCACTCCCATTAAGCAACCCTTGGCCCTGTTTCCCGCCAAACTGGGCGACTGGCAAGTGCTTTCCACCAACAAATCCTCGAACTCGGTCGTGGAGATGCTTGGGGTGGATGACTACCTCGACTACAATTATTCGGCCCCAAATCGGCAAGGGGTGAATTTGTACGTTGCCTTTTACGAATCGGTGGGTGTGGGCGGCGGATACCATTCCCCCAGAAACTGCATCCCCGGCGGTGGTTGGGGTATCGATTCAGTCAAGGAGGTACAGGTCGTTCCGCATGGACGCCAAACGCCGGTGACTGTCATGACCATGATCATTAGAAATCGCAACGAGTACCAGCTGGTGATGTACTGGTATCAGAACCGGGGGCGGGTCATCCATTCAGAATACTGGGAGAAAATCTATCAGGTGCTCGACGCCATCCTGCTCAAGCGGCGGGACGGCACCTTTGTCCGCCTGATTGCGCCCGCACCGGGCGGCAATATCCCGCAGGCAGAGGAGACGCTGAAGCAATTTGCCGCCTTGGCCGTGACCGAACTGGACAATTTCCTTCCTGGGAGATAGGCAAAATGCAGCAAGGATATACCCTGCCCAAGACCTTTCCCGTCAATTCCGCAGCGCTGCTGATCATGTTCGCAGCGCTCGTTGCGCTGTACTTTCCTGTTTTGACCTACATGGTCCATGATTGGAAAACCAAC
Organism: Desulfobulbus sp.; assembly: GCA_041738515.1. Taxonomy (GTDB): domain Bacteria; phylum Desulfobacterota; class Desulfobulbia; order Desulfobulbales; family Desulfobulbaceae; genus Desulfobulbus. The sequence continues at coordinate 34,953 of JBGSPP010000029.1, read as the reverse complement.
GACAACTATTCCCACGGGTTTTTCATCCCTCTGATCAGCGGGTATATGATCTACGCAATGCGCGCCGAATTGGAACAAATCAGGCTGCGTCCAGTGAACTGGGGACTGCTCCTCTTTGTTGCCGGCCTGGGACAGTTATACATCGCTCGGGTCGGATCGGAATATTTCCTGCAGAGAACCTCGATTATCCTAGTGCTGCTTGGCATGGCCCTTTTCCTTTTGGGCACGGCCGTGACTCGCAGACTGCTGTTGCCGATCGCCTACCTGCTCTTCATGGTGCCGTTGCCCGCGATTATCTGGAACAAGATTGCCTTTCCTATGCAGCTGTTTTCCAGCGCCATCACTGAAATCGTGATTCAAGCGATCGGCATACCGGTCTTCCGCGAAGGAAATGTCCTGCATCTGGCCCAGACCACCCTGGAGGTAGTCGATGCCTGCTCCGGGCTTCGCTCCCTGACCACCATGTTTGCCCTGAGCGTTGCCCTTGCCTGGTTCAGCGGGCATCCTGTTTGGAAGAAATGGATGCTGTTTTTCGCAGCTGCCCCCATTGCCATATTCGCCAATATTGTCCGTCTGACCCTGACTGCGGGACTGGCCAGCGTATACGGGGAAAAGGTCGCCCAAGGATTTCTGCACGATTTCTCAGGACTGTTCACCTTTATCTTTGGCTTGGCCCTCTTGCTTCTGGTCAGTAAACTACTGCAGGGAGAGGCCGGAGCCGACTCCTCGCGGAAGTAGCCAACCATCAATTCTATAAAATCCAATCGATAATCGGATTTTCTCGTTGTCTTTCTTTGACCTTCGGTCCCCTGTTGGCATATACTTCGCTCATGCACCCGATTAAAAATTACCTCACTATCGACGTGGAAGACTACTTTCAGGTCTCAGCCTTCGAGGATATCGTGCATCCCGAAGATTGGGGCGCCATTGAGCAACGGGTGGTGCGCAACACGGAAAAGGTGCTTGACCTGTTAGCCGCCCACAGCACCAAGGCCACTTTTTTTATCGTCGGCTGGGTGGCCGAACGATACCCTCAACTGGTAAGGACTATCCACGGTCAGGGACATGCCATAGGTTGCCACAGTTACTGGCATCGCAAGGTGTACGACCTGACCCCGGAGGAGTTTCGCGACGATACGCGCAGGGTGAAATCCATTTTGGAGGACATCATCGGCGCACCTGTCCATGGCTACCGCGCCCCCAGTTATTCGATAACCGGGAAATCGCTCTGGGCGCTTGATATCCTCAGGGAACTCGGCTTTACCTATGATTCCTCCATTTTTCCGATTCATCACGATATCTACGGTATCCCCGACGCGCCTCGTTTCGCCTACCAGCACCTAAACGGCCTGCTGGAATACCCCATCTCCACCGCTCGCTTTTTTGGCCGTTCCATTCCTGTCTCCGGCGGCGGCTATTTCCGCCTGTTTCCCTACCGGTTCAGCCGCTATGCCCTGCAAACCATCAATGAGAAAGAGGGCGAACCCTTCATCTTTTACCTGCACCCCTGGGAACTTGATCCGGACCAACCGCGCATGCGCCAGGCCCGTGCCTTGTCCCGGTTCAGGCATTACAACAATCTCGGCAAGGTGAGGAGTCGCCTGAAATCGCTGTTCGCAGACTTTCGTTTCATTCCCCTGCCTATTCCTGGTCCAGAACCAGTTTGATTCATCCTGGTCCCAATCCTTGAACCATGTCCGCACTTCGAATTGCCACCACACCAGATCCGGCGCAATGGGATCAGTATGTCCTTGAACATCCGGGTGGTGGCACCTACCTCACGTTGGCCTGGAAGGAGGCGGTGGAAAAGAGTTACGGCCATCGGACCTATTATTTGACCGCCTTTGATGGCCAGATCATGCGAGGCGCCCTGCCGCTGGTGCTCATTAAGGCGCCGCTCACCAGGGGGCGGCTGGTTTCATTGCCCTTTTGCGATTATGGTGGTTGCCTGGCGGAGGATGAGGATTCGGCTCGTCAGTTGGTTGACCACAGTCTTGCTCTTGCGGCTCAATTGCACACCGGGCTTGAGATTCGCTCCCGAATTCCAAGTTCTTTCTTGGTAGGCGGTGACAGCCGATTCCAGCAAATTACCGAAAAATGCCGTTTGGTGCTGGAATTGCCTGCCTCCTCGGCGATGCTATGGGCCGGGTTCAAGTCCAAGCTGCGCAGCCAGATCAATCGGGCGAAAAAAGATGGGATGACCTGCCGTCTTGGTCAGTCGGCATTGCTCGCTGATTTTTACCAGGTTTTTGCGCGCAATATGCGAGATCTCGGCTCGCCTGTTCACGCCAGAGCGTGGCTGCTTGAGGTGATAAACGCATTCGATAGTCGTGCCGTGGTTGGCGTTGTCTATAAAGAGGGCCAACCCGTTGCCGCTGGAATCGTCCTGGCCCATGGCCGATCTCTGACCATCCCGTGGGCCTCTTCGCTGCGCGCCTTCAGCCGGATGAGCCCGAACATGCTGCTGTACTGGTCGATGATGGAGTTTGCGGCGGACAACGGTTTCCAAGTTTTTGACTTTGGCCGATCCACACCCGGGGAAGGCACCTATGCGTTCAAACAGCAATGGGGAGCGCAACCTGTTCCACTGTTTTGGTACCGGCACATTCCGGTTGGTAAGGCTGTAGGTCAACAAATGTCGGGCGCCAGAAGCGGCTCGCTGCGGCCCATCCTGGAAAAGGTGTGGCAACTGGCACCGCTCGCTGTCGTCAACACCCTTGGTCCGCTTGTTCGGAAATATATCGATAAATAATGCCCTTTGCCCTGCCGCCAGCGGAAACGCATCTGCCTCTTGCCGCACTTGTTCGGGGGATTCTTCCCCTGCCGGGACGATTCCCCGCTGAGTTGCTCGCTTTCCTTGGTGTTGCGCAGTGCGTCCTTGCAGCCAATGCTAGAACCCTGCTCTATGTGCTCTTGTGTGCGCTGCGGGACCAGCGGGAGGGCTATGGGGGCCGGGAAGTGCTGCTACCCGGGTACACCTGCTATTCGGTAGCCGCCGCAGTGGTCAAGGCCGGCTTGAAGGTCCAACTGTATGATCTCGATCCTAGCACCCTGCAGCCGGATCTTGATGATTTGAGACGAAAAATCAGCGGGGGGACCCTGGCGGTCATCGGTCAACACCTTCTTGGGGTGCGGACCGACATGAGAGAATTGGTAGAGATCGCCGCACAACAGGGAACCTGCTGCATCGAAGATTCGGCGCAGTGCCTGAGTGCCGGTCAGGTTGGCATGGCGGGAGAAAGAGCGGCCGACTACACCCTGTTCAGTTTTGGTCGCGGCAAACCCCTGCCGTTGGGTGGTGGCGGAGCCCTCATTGGCAAGGAGACAGGGATGTTGTCCCGGATGGCGGAATATTTTCAGTCCATAACGCCGCGGTCGGCCAACCCGTTGCTCCCCTTTGCGATTCGGCTGTTTTCTTGGCCGAAGCTCTATTGGGTTTTGGAGCGGTTGCCTTTGGGTTTGGGCAGAACTGTGTATGACCCAGAATTTCCAGTGGCTTCCATGCCAACGCTCTATCAGCGAATCGGGACGAGGGCTCTTGCCGAACTGCCGCAACTCAATCAACATCGTATCGAGATCAGCCGAACCTATCGCACCTGTTTGGGCGACTCTTCTGAACAGGATTTGGCCCATGTCCGCTTTCCCGTCCTGGTGCATAAGCAAAACGATGTCGCTGGAATGGCGCGGTTTGGTGTCCGACGACTGTATCCGCTTGCACTCTGTGAATTGCCACCCCTGGACAAACATCTTAGGCTGCAGGGGCAGGCGTTGCCCGGAGCCCGGGAAATCGCTGAACGATTGGTGACTCTGCCAACACATCGGACCGTTGATAGCCAATGCGCTCAGGCTATCTGTTATCATCTACGTACTCGGTTTGGCGTTTTGCAACTTATTGGGCCGGGGGGCACTGGGCTCGTGTCCACCGCTGCCACCGAAATGGAGACGGCTAACGTGGGATAAAATCGGGTAGGGCTCTGCGGTAGGAATAGAATACGGGATGATGAAGTCTTCAAAAAAGCTACCGGTACCGAACCAATCTAGCTTTAGAGTTCAAAGACTCAAGAGGGAATTATTGTATGTTAAACAATGTTGCCGCTCAACTTGTCAATTTGTTAACTAATTGTTGTTCTATATATAATATTAAAAGGCAGTTAAATCTCCCCCTTCCGAGCCCTGAGCTCTGGGGGGTTGGAGTGCATAAAGGCCAAATGGCTATAGGGAGTCTATTGCTTAAAGACCTTGCTTATGAATATGGAACTCCTTTGCTAATTTTTAATTTGGAGCGTTTTTCAACTAATTCAATTATTGTTAATTCTACATTAAATTCATTGAATCCTGGTTCTTTTGCTGTATTTTCATATAAAACAACTCCTGTTGCTGGGGTGTTGAAAGAAATTCACGCCTTGGGACTCGGAGCAGAGGTTATTTCTCCTTACGAGCTTTGGCTTGCTTGTCAGCTTGGCGTTCCGGGGGAGAAGATAGTCTATAACGGTGTGAACAAAGACCCAGACAGTCTGGACCTAGCGATTGAACACGGTGTGCTGGCCATTAATGTCGACGCGATGGAGGAGGTCGCCGCCTTAAAAGAGGCGGTGAAAAGGGTTGGGACAAAGGCCAACGTCGGGATACGGCTGGGCTTCAATGAAAAAAATCAATTCGGACTCTCGTTGGAGACCGGTGAGGCTTTGGATGTCGCCAAGTCGCTCGCCCTTGACAAGGAACATTTTAATTTTTCCTGCATTCATTTTCATGTAACGAGTGGGGCGAGAACCAGCAGGATTCATGTCGCTTATGCGATGAAAGCGCTGGAATTCATGCAGAACTTGTTCGCTGAAACTGGTGTGATTGTTCCTTATCTTGATATTGGTGGGGGTATTGGCTCTCCGACGAGCAAACAGTACGATGGGCTGGAGTTTCTGCTCTCCCGAGCTTTGCAAATGCATCCTCTGCCGCCAAGGGCAGATGATTTTGAGCCGATTGAAATCTTTCTCGGCAAGGTGGTGGCGCAGATATCGAACAAGTGTCAAGCGCTCCAGATGCCGATCCCGAAAATACTTTTCGAGTCGGGCCGTTTCATCACCGGTTCCTCCGGGATATTGCTGACGGAAGTTCGCAGCAGAAAAAAAAGGGCCGATGGCCGCACCGTTTTAATAGGAGAGGCTGGGCGGCTGAACATCGCCTTGCCCATGGATTTTCAATATCATGAAATCTTCGATATCAATCGGCCGGGAGCGCCCCGCTCCGAATGCCTTAGCCTCGTCGGCCGGGTCTGTGCCAGCGGTGATTGGGCGGCCAGAATGAAGCTATTGCCCAATGACATCAAAGCTGGAGACATACTAGCCATCATGGATGCGGGTGCCTATTTTACTTCGTTCGCCAATACCTTTGCGTTTCCCCGGCCCCCGATTCTTCTGGTTAACCAAGTGGGGGGGGTTCGCGTTATTCGCAGGAAAGAAACCTACGAAGATTTAGTGAGGTGCGATATGATCAATTTTAAAGGCGCACTACATGAGGCGGAATAATTGGGCCGGCTGTGGGGGGAGCGTTGGGGCAAAGGGGACGTCACTCGTGATGATTCGGATGGTCGGCCAGTGTTATGGCCCGGCCATGCTTGTTCAGCGGAAACAGGAGAAAAGCGATGACCGTGCTAGACCAAACATCTCGTGCCGTGCTTGTCACTCAAGCAGCAACGCGGAACGGCTATGTCATAACTTACAGTCTGGGATCCATGGGGATTCCTGTTTATTGCGCTGATAGCTCACGGTTTTATCCTTCCCGTTTTTCTCGTTACTGCTGCCAGTCTTTTGTCTATCCAAGCCCCCACTGTCAACCGGACGCCTACTTTGACGCGATCAACGATATTCTTGCCGACAATGACATCCAGTTCTTGTTCCCGGCATATGACGAGGCCTTTTTTTTGGCCCAACATCGGGAACGTCTATTCCGGCCCGATGTGATTATTCTTCCACCCTTAGAGCATATTCAGATGCTGCACAATAAACCCAGTTTTTACAGGTTATGTGAGCATCTGCATTGCCGGACGCCTCGTTCCTTTGTTCTCGAATCGGAAACCGATTTGACCAAGGCCGCCCAGATCCTGGGCTATCCGTTGGTCCTTAAACCCGAAAGGGGCGGTGGTGGCTGGGGGGTGAGCTTCGTTGAAGATGAAGCCTCGTTGAAGACAACCTGGCGAGCCTTTGACGCCAAGCTGCACCGGAATCGTCTTTTTGCCCAAGAACATGTTCAAGGACCATTGTTTGGTTTTGGAGCAGTTTGCGACCGAGGTATGATCATTGCCTCAAGTACCTACCAAATTGTCCGCCAATACCCCCTAGCCCGAGGAACTCCGTGCCATAGACGGGGCGCCAATATTGAGGAAATGAATTCGGCTGCCCAGAGTATTTATCAATACCTTAATTGGACCGGCGTGGGCCAAATCGATTTTATTTTGGATGAAAAAGATGGCCGGGTGTGCCTCTTGGACGCCAACCCCCGTTTCTGGGGGAGTGTCGCCCATGCCTATGCCTGCGGAATTAATGTACCTTTCCTGCTTTATGAGATTGGAAAGGGCAGAACGCCTGCGGCTATTGATGAAAAGAATGGTGAGGAAAGGACGTCGACTTGGTTCTGGGGTGATTTTATGGTGTTGCTGCATCGACTCAAAGGGGGCGGGATGGCGGCGGTATTGAATGATCATTTCGCATCGTGGAAGGGCACATTTTTTGATGACCTGCGACCAAATGATCCTGTTCCTTTTATGATCTACCCCTTACAATATCTTTTCCCGCGTCAGGAGAGCAGTGGATTTTAGTTCGAGTCATGTCAATACTTTGGGAAATGTTGGCTTGGATCACGATGCCATACCGGAGATCAAGCCTATCATTTTTCGTTGCAGCCGGTCGAATTAGTTCATCCATCTTGGTTAAGGGGATTTATGAGCCTGTCGCAGAACTAGTGCAATAAAATTTAAAATATGTTATTGAAATAACATTATATATTGAGTTTTATTGTTTCTCGTTCAACATCAGGAAAGCCGCATGCGCCGCCGATTTCACAAAGCCAACCGGAGTCAGCTCCATCTGCTGCCGATATCGATCGACCAGTGGTTGGAGGACAATCATCTTGCCCGATTTCTGTGGGACTGTGTGGAACAGTTCAATTTGGGGCAATTTTACGCGGCCTATGGGGATGAGGGCGCCCCTCCCTATGATCCGGAGATGATGCTGGCCGCCTTGCTGTATGCCTGGTGCCTTGGCATCCGCTCGTCCCGACGGATCGCCAAGGCCTGCGAGGACCAGGTGCCGTTTCGCTGGCTGACCGGCAATATCCGGCCAGATCACTGTGCCTTCGCCCGTTTCCGCAGCCGGCATGAGGCGGCGATCAACCACCTGTTTGCGCAGGTGCTGTCGTTATGTCACGAGGCGGGCCTGGCCAGGGTGGGCAAGGTCTACCTGGACGGGACCAAGATGCAGGCCAACGGATCGCTTGCTGCCAACCGCACGCTTTCGCATCTGGAAGAAGAGATCGGCAAAATGCACGAGGAGATGAAGACAGCGGACGCAGCGGAAGACGCGCTGCACGGCAAGGATCGCCGGGGCGACGAGTTGCCGCCTGCATTGCGCGGCAAGCAGGAGCGTCTGGCCCGTTTGCAGGAGGCCAGGGAGCGCCTTGAGCTTGCGGCGGCAGCCGAGCGTGTGGAGCAGGAGGAGAAACTGACCAGGCGGGCGGAAGAGGAGCAACAGAGCGGCAAGAAGAAACCCGGTCGCAAACCTGCAAGTCCCGACGAGGTGGTCAATCATGAGCGCAAGGCGAACACCACGGATCCGGCGAGCCGGATCATGAAAACCCGTCAGGGGCATGTGCAGGGCTACAATGCCCAGGCGATCGTGACGGCGGATCAATGTATTGTCAGCGCGGAAATCACCCAGGAGGAAAACGACGTCCACCAGTTGGAACCGATGCTGGTTGCCCTGGAAGCGACCCTGGACGCCGCTGGGATTGAGGACCGTCCCCAGGCGCTGGCAGCGGATGCGGGCTACTGGCATGATCAGCTTGATATGGCGCAGCTGGAGCAGGCAGGTCCCGAGTTGTTCATCGCCACGGCGAGTCGTCTGCACGCAGCGCAGGCGTGCCAGGCGGAAGGGGCTCCTCTGGGACGAATCCCGGGTGATATCGCCCCGAAGCAACGGATGACGCGCAAACTGCGGACCAAGGCAGGGCGAGCAATCTACAAATTGCGAAGCCAGACGGTGGAGCCGGTTTTCGGACAGATCAAAAGCGGTATGGGCTGCCGGGGCTTTCTTCGTCGTGGACTGGAGGCGGTACAGTCGGAATGGTCGCTGATCTGCGCCTGTTTCAACCTCCGCAAGCTGTACAAGGCGGCGTATGGATGATCAAAGAGGGAGGAAAAGGGCGAAACCAAGCGGCTGAAAGGGCTGCGGATACCCTGTGGACGGTTTTTATTGGCATCAGGGTTTCTCGAAAATTTAATGCAATAAGTCGCTGCTAAATTTCATTTAAATTGTTGATTTGTCGTTCGTATATTATAATTTCTCCATTTAAAGGGTGCCCGACAATCATCATCCGATTGAGACCAGCCATGATCCAGCCTGGCTTTTTTGACCTACACGACCGATTGCACAAAATCGACAAGAACGGCGATCCGCTTACCAAGATCAACGAGACGGTCAACTGGGAACTGTTTCGTCCGGCGCTTGAAAAGGCCCGCGACAAGGGTCGGCAGTCTACTGTTGGTCCGAAGGGCTACGATGTCATCTTGCTGTTCAAGATTCTTATCCTGCAGTCGCTGTACAATCTGTCGGATGACGCGACCGAGTTTCAGATTCTCGACAGGCACTCCTTTGGCCGCTTTCTTGGTCTGCACATCAGCCAGAAGGTTCCCGACGCCACCACCATTTGGCGTTTTCGGGAAGACCTCGTCAAGGCGGGTATCGTGGAGGAGTTGTTTGCGACCTTCGATGCGCACCTTCGGGACAACGGCTTCATGGCGATGAAAGGGCAGATCGTGGATGCCAGTATCGTTAACGTGCCCAAGCAGCGAAATAGCCGGGAAGAAAATGCCCGGATAAAAGAGAGCGAAATCCCGGAGGACTGGCCCGAGAACAAGCGGCGAAGAAAGGATGTGGACGCGCGCTGGACTAAAAAGAACGAAAGGTCCTTTTACGGATACAAGAACCACGTTTCGGCGGATGTGAAGCACAAGCTGATTCGAAGCTATGCGGTTACGGATGCGCCCCTGCACGACAGCAAGGTGCTTGAGCAACTCCTTGCCGACAACACGAGCAAGGACGTATGGGCTGATTCGGCGTATCGATCGGCGGACCGACTGGAGCGTCTTGCGCAGGACGGTTTTCGTGAACACATCCAACGCAAGGGGAGCCGTAACCGTCCCTTGAGTCCCAGAGAACAGGAAGGCAACAAGACCAGGTCCAGGATCCGTTCGCGGATCGAGCACATCTTCGGTGTGCAGGCCCAGAGAGCGGGTAATTTGCTGTTGCGCACGATCCGCATAGGTCGAGCCCAGGCAAAATTCGGCTTGCGCAACTTGGCGTACAACATTGACCGGATGGGCATGCTGCTGGCGACGAGCAGGTGAAGTGCGCCCAGGAAGCAGCAAAATGGCAAAAGAACGCCATCGAGCGCAGAGTGAAGCGCTGCCAGGATACGAAAACGATCGGATTAAAAGCCAGAAGAACATGGTCTTTGTGAAAACAATTGCCGGTGAGTGCTACCGGGAGTTGATGAGCTAAATTTCAAGATTCCCACAGGGAACTTCCGCGACAGGCTCTTATGACGATAAAAATCATGATTCTTGTTGCTGCCGATGATGTTACCGGTCCAGTGAAAGGAATCCTTCAGTTGATTGAAAGTTTCAATCCAGAGGATACATTCGCTTGTCTATATAATTTTGAATATAATGACCAAAAAAATAATTCATTCAATAAAAAAGTCAAAGAAAAAGAATTTCCTGTAACATTTCTCATTCAAAAAAATAAATCTTATTTTTTACTTATTCGTCAGGTCGTCGCCGAAGTGCGTGAATACAACTATCCGATAGTGCAGACACATGGCTTCAAGCCTACCTTTCTCGGTTTTTTCGCAAAGATGATTTGCAAGGTAAAGTGGGTTTGCTTCATGCACGGCACCACGAGTGAAAATTTAAAAGTTAGGTTTTATAATTTTATTGATAATATTTTGCAGATGGCTGCCGATAGGACCGTGCTAGTCTCCGAGGCGCAACGGTCCCGGATTTTTGGCGGCCGGAACGCTGGTCGGGTTCATGTTCTGCACAATTCTGTGGATATGGACCATCCCATGCCGATCTCCTTGGCTTCCTACCCGTTGCTGGAGGCCTATGAGCTGCCGGCTGCCTCTCGAATTGTGGTTGCCGTTGGACGATTCAGCCCCGAAAAAGGTATCGATATACTGCTAGAGGCTTTTTCGCTCCTTTTGCGGCAGATGGACAGTGTGCACTTGTTCCTGGTGGGAGATGGACAGGAGCGCCCAGCCTTGGAAGGGCAAGCCTTGAGACTTGGGGTTGCGAAGAACGTGCATTTTGTCGGCTATTCCCAGACGCCTGGTGATTTCGTGGCCGAGGCCGATGTGCTGGTGTTGACATCACGTTCCGAGGGGATTCCCAATGCGGTGTTGGAGGCCATGGCAATGGGCAAGCCGGTGGTTGCGACCAAAGTGGGGGGGGTTCCGGAGATCATTGAGGATGACGTCAGCGGCCGTTTGGTACCACCGGGGCGGCCGGACCTGATCGCCTCCGCTTTGGCCGAGGTGCTTGCCGATGAGCCGCTCCGGCACCGGTTGGGGGCTGGGGGGAGAAAAAAGGTGATGGAAGCTTTCTCCATTCAAGCGCGGGTGGCCAAGGTCTTGACCTTATATCGGGACGTTCTTTCGGAAAAGAGCTGATGCTTTTCTTCATGCTTCTGTTTTGGATCTCCTTGCTACTTCTTTGTTGGACTTTTGTGGGATATCCGCTGGTCACCGTTCTTTGGGTCAAAATTTCCCCCCGGCCTTGGCGAAAAAAAGTGTTCTCCGGAAGGGTCAGCATGATTGTGGCGGCCCATAATGAGGAAGAGGTGATTCGTGACAAAGTGGACAATTGTCTTGCCTTGGATTTTGGTCCAGCGGCATCGGAAATCTTTATTGTCTCCGATGGTTCACTAGACAAGACCAATACCATTCTTGAGAGCGTTGCCGGCCAGTCGGACCGGCTCCGGGTTATCACCTATCATCCGCGAGTTGGGAAAGCCAATGCGCTCAATGTAGCCGCCGCTCAGGCTCAAGGCGAGGTGCTCGTCTTCAGCGACGCCAATGTCATGATCGGTACAAATAGTAGCCGGCATCTGCTTTCGCCTTTTGCCGATCCCGAGGTGGGGGTGGTGTGCGGGCGGGTCTTGGTGAAGGCTCGCGGTGATAAGGAGGTGGCTGGCGAAAGCTTGTACATGCAATACGAGGCAATGGTACAACATGCCGAGGCCTTACTGTATAGCATGGTCGGTGTAGATGGGGCCTATTTCGCCATGCGGAGCCATCTCTTCACACCGCTGTCCGCGGGGACGATTCTCGATGATTTCGTACTTTCCATGCAGGCCCCTGCGAACGGTTTACGAATAGTCTATGAGCCCGAGGCCGAGGCTATGGAAGAAGTGGTGCCTTCGGCAGAAAACGAATTCAAGAGAAAGGCGAGGATCGTCGCCGGTGCGTACCAGTTTCTGGCGAATTTCCTCAGAGGTTCCCAATCGTTTCCTTTCAAACTGTGGTTTGCGTTTGTTTCACACAAAATTCTCAGGTGGTTGGCTCCTTTTCTGCTGCTAGCGCTATTTGTGGCGAACGTTTCATTAATCCGAAATTCTGGGTATGGGATGCTATTTGTCGGCCAGGGCGTTTTCTATCTCTTGGCCGTCCTTGGCTTTTTAGTGAAAAGTTGGCGGACCAAATACATAGTGTATGTGCCGTACTATTTTTGCATTGTTAACATCGCGGCTTTATGCGGATTCATTAGATTTTTTTGCTTAAAGCAGGGCCCGCTCTGGGAAAAGGTGGGAAGGCAATAAGAAATATGATTACCATTTAAAGATTGCGGGCGTATACTTATTATTGTCGGGTACTGTCTATCCTGCTAGCCACAGCATAATGTGGCAACAACTCTTCGGCACCTCTGTTCGAGAAGAAAAAAAATTTTTTCCCAAAAGGATCGCCAGAAAAATAGTGAAAGATATCTGTATCTGTATCCTTGCGCACAACGAGCAGAAGCATATCGCTGAAACCATCAAGGCGATTGCGGCAAACGCTACTGGTCTTGATTGCGACATCAAGGTCTATGCCAACGGGTGTACGGATAATACCGTGGCGATTGTGCGGGACCTTGCCCATAAACTGCCGAATCTGTTCCTTCGGGAGTTGTCCGTCGCTTCCAAACCACATTCTTGGAACGTTGCTTTTCGTGAAAATTCTCATGCCGTTCTTATATTCGCCGATGGCGATGTTGTCCCGGAAGACGGCGCGGTCCAAGCCTTGTGGGCGTCATTGAACGAGCCGAGGTCGAAGGTAATTCTGGTTGGTTGTTCCTTGTGGCCTAGAAGATCAGGCCTGAGCATTGGCCAGAGGCTTGTCGGTTTTTTGCAGATCCCTCTTAGGCAGACTTTTCTTGCTGGTGGGTTGTACGGAGTGCGCCGAGAATTTCTGCTGCTGGAGTTTCAGAAGAATAATATTTCCGGAGTTCCGCTTGGGATTGTAGGAGAAGACTTATTTCTTCAGTTGGCGACACCGCATGATAGATTTTCCATAATTTCCCATAGATTTTTTTATGAACCTCCGACTTTCAAGGATTACTGGAAATATCTGGCTCGGATGCGCTGGCAAGAGGAGCAGTTGGTCGGGTTGTACCGAGATTTGTATTTTGCTCGTCCTCTTCTTTGCGGAGGGTACCTTGCGCAATTGGTGGCAAAATTGTCAATGGATCAAGGCGTCAAACGCCTGCTACTAGGAATAGCATCAAGCGGGTTGCGTATCATAATGGAAACTGTTTTCTCTTCAAAAATTGATAAATCTTATCGTGAGATGGGATTAGTCGATAAAAATGGAGAGAATATTCTGAGTAAGGTCTCCCGATCCGGCACTACCAAATAGACGGCAAAAATGAATCGTTGAGAGTTGAGAAAAGATGAAAGAGGGGGAACCCATCACAACCACACCTCTTGGGGAAGGCACCGAGGGGGGCCTGTCGTTGGCGACTCGTGCCCAATGGTTAGTAAGCCAGCGTGGAAGACGGCTTGTCCGTTTGCCGATTATCCTGATTTTGATTTATTATTTAAGGCCGTGGGATCTGTACCCCGTTCTTAATGTTCTCCATCTGTCCGCATTATTGTCATTGTTGACCTTGGGCTGGTTTCTTCTGTCGAAAAATTCCGGCCGAAGATTGGTTCTCGCCAATCAGACGACCAAATGGGCCATCTACTTCACGGTTGTCATTTTTATTTCAGTTTTTTTTTCAATTTATAAAAGCGACAGTTTAATCGGGTTCCAAAAATTTATTATTTCACTTTCTCTCTATATCGCCATCTCGGCAGGTGTACTTTCAAAAAAAAATTTGCATGTTGTCCTTGGAGCACTGCTTCTTGTATTAGATTGCCATGCACTTTATGTAAGTCATGCCTTTTTTACCGGCAGTTATATTACAAGAGTAGAAGGTTTTGTCAGCGGTGATTTTATCGGCGCGAATAGTCTGGCTGCCTTTTTTATCCTTTCCTTGCCTTTGGCGGGATATCTTTTTGTCGAGGCGAGAAACAAGTTGGGACGATTGTTTGCGCTCGGTTCTTCTGGTGTATTGCTCTTGGGTCTTCTGGCCACTCAGTCAAGAGGAGGACTGGTCGGCCTGGTTGCCTTGATTTGCTTTGCTATTTTTTTGTCTCGGAGCAAGATGAAGACAATCATCCTTGTTCTTGTAATTGGGTGTTTCACTCTCACCTTTATTCCTCCGGATAAACTGGAGAGATTTCAAATATTTAGCGTTGAAAAAGAACAGATGGATCCGAGTTCGTCCAGTCGCCTCTATGCCTGGGGCAAGGGCGTCGAAATGTGGGGGGACCACCCTGTGGTTGGCGTCGGGATCGGTCAGTTTGGGACCGCCTTTGGCACTCAATACCGCGGGGTTGAGTGGGAGGAGAAATTCGCGAAGCAGTTTGGGAGTAACGCGTATTTGCGGCCACACAATATCTTTGTCCAGGTCTTTTCCGAGACCGGCGGTCTAGGGTTTATAGCCTTTATGATGGTCCTCATTACGTCGGTGAGGAGCGCATGGCGAACCATGCGGCGGCAGGAGGAGTTTCAGTTGTATGCAAAATGTGTTGTGATTTCTGCGGTCGCTTATTTTGCATGCATGTTTTTTGACCACCATGCGTTTTCCATCCCGACATGGACCCTGTTTGCTCTGCTCGTGGTTCCGGAGATTATTGAAAGTCGCCGGGCAAATATTCAATCTTTGGGACAGGGTAGTTGATGCGCAATAACGAATCCTTAACCCAAAAAACCATAATTTTGACCGCCGCCCGAACAATTGGTCTACTAGTCAATATTCTGTTGCCGATCATCCTGGTTCGACTCATCAGCGTCGAGGAATATGGTGTTTATAAGATTGTGGGAACGGTGGCCATATTTACTGCCTCCACGTTGCCCTTGGGCATGATTCAGTCTCTTTATTATTTTCTGCCCACGTATAAGGAACGGCATCGGGAGATTTTGAGCAATACCATAATTTTTTTAGTTGGATGTGCGATATTCTTGCTCCTCGTCTTTTTTACCCTCTATAAAATTGATTTGCTCTGGTTTGCAAAAGGGTTGAGCAGTTTTTTGATTTTTATAATTTTTGTAATATTTATTCTCACCTTTTTCAACAGCGTTATTGCTCCGTTCTTGATTGCCGACAACCGGACCGTCTCGGGCGCGAAATTTTTGGCTTTATCGGATGTAATCATTGCTGTTGTCATCTTGATTTTCTCGTTTTTGGGAAGAAGTTCTTCATGGGTCATGTTTGGCTGGATGACGGGCGGGGTGATATTTTTCATTATTTCATTGTGGGCTATTCGACAGTATTTCCCTTTAATTTATGAAAAAGATCTGATGAGGATGCAGTTGCGTTATGCCCTTCCGTTTGGATTTGCAAATATAGTGAACATGGTACAATTTTATCTCCATCAGTTCACTGTATCGATATTTTTTAATGCGGCCATGTTTGCCATTTATTCTGTTGGCACCTTTCAGCTTCCTGTCGTGCGTATTTGGTACTCTTCTGTGGCTGATGTCATTCTGATCCGGATGACCGAGCTCAGGGCCCAAGGGCTTGTATCAGAAGTGCTCAATCTTTGGCTCAGTTCCATACGAAAGCTTGCCTTGGTTTTTATTCCGGCGATGGTTTTCATGTTCATTGTCGCCAAAGTGTTTATTGTTGTTTTCTTTACCGATCAATACGCGAACAGCGTACCTATTTTCATGGTTTCTTTGGCGCAATACCTTACCTATATTGTCAATTGCCATTCCGTTTTGAGAGCATTTGGAGAAACATCCTTCATTTTTAAAAACAATACAATCATGCTAATGATAACGATCGTGTTGTTGATTCCACTCGTTAAAGTGATCGGCGTAATGGGTGCTGTCCTTGCAACGGTTCTTGCGGCCTATATTTCAAACGGTCTGATGCTTATCAAAATTTCATCATTACTGAGCGTTTCCATGGTTCGCTTGTTTCCATGGGGTAATCTTGCCAAAATATTTTTGCTTTCAATCGGATCCGGAGTTTTGGCTTTTCTCGTCACTTGCCTGTCATTCTCCGGAATCATTAAACTTGTTGCAGCGGCAATCGTTTTTTCCCTGGCCTATTTCATAGGTGTTTGGATATTGCCAGGAATCTTGGCGGAAGAGGAGCGTGCAGCTTTACGGCAGATCAAGAAACATATACTATGGAATTAAACAATAGTTACCAATTTAAAAAAATAAGGCGATATTTCTGGTATTGTTTTTACTATTTTTTCGCAAAGTTGCTGCCGTCAACTTACTCCTATGGGAAAATCGGACGATGGTCCGGAGTCTTGAGAAGAATCGCATGCAAAAGGCTATTTATTGAGAGTGCTGATCTTTTCAATATCGAAACAGGCGCGGACTTCGGCAGCGGCTGGGAGATTACCATCGATTTCCGTGGAAATATCGGTATTGACGCCCGGTTGTATGGCCCCGGTCGAATTCATGTCGGCCGGCATGTAATGATGGGGCCTGAAGTTATGATCATAACTCAAAACCATAAATATCTTGCCGAGACCTATGCCGGCGGCGAGATTGGAGATGTGCTGATCGGAGATTATGCTTGGGTTGGAGCACGGGCCATTCTTTTGCCGGGCGTTACTATAGGCGAAAAAGCCATCGTCGGCGCGGGTGCCGTCGTGACCAAGGATGTCCCTCCCTATGCCATTGTCGGCGGCACGCCGGCCCGCATACTGAAATACCGTAAATGAATCCCTTTGTTGACCTTCCCGTGTACGGCTATTCAGCCGATCTCTCTGGTTTGTTGCGGGCGCTCTTGAAGATTGACGGGTCCGCCCTAGCCTTGGCAGCGTATCGGGTCCTCCAAGGCAATGGCAGGTGGATGATAATTGGTCGTTTTCTCAGAAAAATCGCTAACCTCACCTATGGCATAGAAATCCATCCTTCGGCAATTACCGGCGAACGACTCGTCATCGGCCATATCGGTCATGTCGTGATCGGCAAAGGTGTTCACATCGGTTCAAATGGAATAATTTTGCATTTTTGCACATTGGGGGCCGCCGGCAGCGGCGACAAGCGAGGCTACCCCAAGATTGGGAACAATGTGTATATCGGCGCAGGTGCGGTCGTGATTGGCGATGTTCACATCGGTAATGATGTAACCATCGGCGCTTCCAGCGTGGTAACGAAAAACATACCCGACCGGGCGATCTGCGCCGGCAATCCGGCACGAATTCTCCGGTACAAGGAAAAAGGAACTTCATCATTATGTGTGGAATAGCGGGAATCGTGTCAATCACGTCCGAGCGCGCCATCGATGGACGGTTGATTGAGCGCATGACGGATAAAGTTGTGCATCGCGGGCCCGATAGCGCGGGTGTGTGGGTTGAGGGTGGGGTCGGTTTCGGCCACCGGCGGCTCAGCATCATCGACCTGTCCGCCGTGGCCAATCAGCCGCTGTTTAATGAAGACGGCACGATAGCGATTATTTTCAACGGTGAAATTTATAACTTCCAGTCGTTGATGGAAGACCTCTTGCTTCGGGGGCACATCTTTAAAAGCCGCTCCGATACCGAGGTAATCGTCCATTTGTATGAGGAATACGGTCTCGACTGCCTGGCAAGACTCAGGGGCATGTTTGCTTTTGCCATATGGGATGCACGGCTTGACCGCCTCTTGCTCGCCCGTGATCGAGTTGGCAAGAAACCTTTGTATTACCATCTCGACGGCGACACCCTGAGTTTTGCCTCCGAGATCAAGTCCATTCTCGAGTGCCCCTGGGTCAAGGCTGAGGTCAACTGGCGGGCTATCGACTGTTTTTTCGGACTGCAATACATTCCCGCCCCCATGACCGCCTTTGAGGGAATCAGCAAATTGCCGCCGGCGCATTATGCTCTCTTCGGTCGAAAGTCGCCGTTGTCGATTCAGCGGTATTGGGCGCCTGAACCGGAGCCGCAAGATACTGACTTGGCCTTGTCTCAAAAGAAATTGAAAGATATGCTCTATGAAGCCGTGTCGCTGCGGATGGTCAGCGACGTGCCCCTCGGGGCTTTTTTAAGCGGCGGGGTTGATTCGAGCCTGGTTGTCGCCATCATGAGCGAGCTTTCGCGGGAAAAAGTGAAGACATTTTCCATTGGCTTCTCGGATGCGCGGTTCAATGAATTGCCGTTTGCGAAAAAAGCGGCGGAAATTTGCTCCACCGAACACCGGGAATTCATTATTCATCCCGATATTTGCCATGTCCTGCCGACACTGATTTGGCATTACAACGAACCTTTCGGTGACAGTTCCTGCATTCCGACCTACTACCTTTCCCAGGTGACCCGTTCCGAGGTAACGGTAGCCTTGAGCGGTGATGGCGGCGATGAACTGTTTGGCGGCTACCAGCGCTATGTTGATCTGAAGAAAATGTCGTTTCTGGACCATCTCGGCATGAGTTTTTCCAATATCGAGTCCAAGCCCAGGAATTTGCGGAGCAGGATTGCGACTTCTCTCAAGATACGGTTGGCGGATTCCAAGTCCCGGAATTTCGGTTGGATCACGGTGTTCAACCATTCCATGCGACAGAGGTTGTATTCGAGGCAACTGGTAGAGCGTCTGGCCGATGATCATCCCTGGCGGCATTATTCACGCATTTGGGATGGGGTCGATACTGGCGAGGCCGTGGAGACGGCGGCGCGTACGGATTTCGCGCTCTACTTGCCCGATGACATCCTGGTAAAGGTGGATGTGGCGAGCATGGCCAATGCGCTCGAAGTGCGGGTGCCTTTTCTGGATCAACACATCGTCAACTTTGCCATGGGATTGCCGCTTTCGTCCAAGATCGGCTTCGTGGAAAACAAGCGTATTCTCAGGGCGCTCGCCGCTGATTATTTCCCGCCTGATTTTATTGATCGCAGGAAAAAAGGTTTTTCGATTCCCATTCATGCCTGGATGCGCCACGAGTTGTTCGACATTGTGGTAAAGGTGATCCTCTCCTCCAGAGAAGCGCTGGAGGATTTTTTTAATTTTAGTGAAATTGAAGAGTTGCTGAATGAGCATAAGCGAAGCGGTGGACTGGGAACGCACATCTGGCTTTTGCTGAATTTCGTCCTCTGGCATAAGCTCTTTATTCAAGGGGAAGATATTACTGAAGTTTTTGCCTCAAGCCGGCAAGGAGCCATCGAGACTGGTGGCGCTAGCCGGTTAATGGTTAGCTAATCTCTGTTCAAACCAACGGAGCTGTCTCAATTTTGAACCAAGATGACCCCATGAACACCGAAAGTGATCTTAATAGGGCGCGGGTAATGATCGTCACCGATAAGCATTATGCCCTTGTTCAAGGGTGCTACTATTCCTACGGCGGAACGCAGAAGGAGTTTGAGGCTCTTTCCAAGGTTTGTGATTTGTCGGTTTTGGTGTCAGTGGAAGAATGCTACGAGATCCCGAAAGGATACGAACAGTTGTCCGAAGGCATCAAGGTGTATTCGAATGGGTATATCCGCTATTGGAATGCGCTTCCGGCCTTGTGGATAATGTTTAGGACCTTTGTTCGCGTTGTTCGGCTTCAGAAAAGATATCGATTCGACATCATTGTCGGCAAGGCGCCGCGCGAGGTTGGCATGGCGGCCGTTTTCGCCGCTCGGGCAACAGGATGCCATTCGATCTTTCATTATTCCTACAATTGGATACCCGAGGTCAAAGAGAACAAGGGGTATGTTCTCAATGCATTGCTCTGGGGTTACCGGGCCGTTATCTGGTCGTATCGAAAGAGGTTGCTCGGCGTGGTATGCAGGCGAGCCGATCAAACGGCAACGGTGAGCACGGAATTTGCCCGACAGTTGGCATCGCTTTCTGGTATTCCTCTTTGCGAGATCTCTCTTCTCCGGACTACTTTTACCTTACAGGATGTTCTCTTTGATCTCGATCCGTTAACCGACCAGACCCCCACCAATGTGCTTTTTGTCGGGCGCATGGACAGCAATAAAAATGTCGAAACCCTTCTTCGAGGTTTCAGTCTGGCCAAGTCTCAAGGTTTCGACGGCGCATTATTGCTGGCTGGCAACGGGCCTGAATTTG
Source organism: Desulfobulbus sp. (assembly GCA_041738515.1). Taxonomy (GTDB): domain Bacteria; phylum Desulfobacterota; class Desulfobulbia; order Desulfobulbales; family Desulfobulbaceae; genus Desulfobulbus. Next base: position 15,111 of record JBGSPP010000029.1, on the reverse strand, counting down.
AACGCCTCCAGCGGTTGGCCGGGGATCTGAACCTAACTGATGCCGCACGTTTCTTAGGGTATGTCGGCAACGACCAGTTGGCAACGTTGCTGGAAAAGAGCCTGGTGCTGGTTCTCCCCTCATTTTCCGAGGGGTTTCCCAAGGTATTGCTGGAGGCCGGAGCGGCCGCCAGGCCGCTTTTGGGATCCGCCATAGACGGTAACAAGGAGATCATTGAACCTGGACGGAATGGGTATCTATTCGATCCGGCCGATCATCGAGATCTCGCCCGACAATTGGTTAAAATCACGGAGCGTCAAACTGCCCGCACTATGGGGCTTGCGGCGAGAGCCATGGTTGCACCCTATCGTCCCAGGGAGGCAATCAAATATTGGCGGGCCGCGTTCGAAAAAGGCTTTACCGCTAAAAATCCAAACTATTTCCCAAATTCATGACGACAATCGGGTCGCATTCAATTCATGGTCAGGTCGATCGATGAAAAATATCCTGTTTCTCATTTCCAGCCTCAACCGCGGCGGGACCGAGAACCAACTCATTGAGCTTGTCAACCGATTGAACCCGGTCGAGTTTCGTCTCCATATAGTTACCTTTCAGGGGATGACCGAGAGGGAGATAGTGCTTCGAAACGGTGTGTGGGTGGAATGGCCCTTCGCGGGGTTCAAAAGTTTGGGAACGTGTCGATTCATAAAGCTGTTGATGGATTATTGCCGAAATGAACGCATTGATATTATTCAATCATTTTTTTTTACGGAAAATGTGTTGGCGGCCGTTGTCTCGATACTCACCGGCATCCCTCATGTCATCTCTGCCAGAAATTTGTTCCCCAACAAGTCGCTTGTCCACTGTTGGATGCAAGGGCTGCTGTTGCGAAGAGCCGCTTCTATTTTGGCCAATTCGGAGATAGTGAAGCACCGTGTGATTGAACTAAGTCATGTGGCGGGCGAGAAAATTACGGTCATCCATAACGGTATCGACACGGCGAGGTTTGTTGGAATTGATCTAGGGGATGGGCAAAATAAGGTTAGGGAGCATCTCGGCATTGATCCCGACGCCTTTGTGGTTGTAATGGTGGCCAATTTTCGGCCGGAGAAGAATCATCCCTGCCTGCTTGAAGCTATAAATCTTGTAAAACAAAAGAGCCGAGACATTAAGGTGGTCTTGCTGGGGGATGGGCCTTTGAGAAATGATATTGAGGAATTGAGCCGCAGGCTGAATTTGGAAGGAGAAATTCGGTTTGAGGGCACAGTTTCTGATGTCATGCCTTATCTACGAGCAGCCGACGTTGGTTTGCTGGTGTCAACCCATGAGGGGCTGCCCAATGCATTGTTGGAATATATGGCCGCTGGGCTTCCTGTTGTTGCCAGCGATGTTGGCGGATGCGGTGAAATCGTCCGCGTCGGGGAAACGGGCTTTTTGTTTGCAAACAGCGATTATGGTGCGCTTGCGGATCGGCTGTTCTATCTGATGGAGAACAAGACCACGACGTCCACAATGGGGAAAACGGCAATGGAAAAGGTGAGAAATTCGTTTTCGATAACCGTTATGAAAAAAAAATACGAGAAATTTTATAGAGGCGTGGGCTAAAAGTGCAAGTCTCCTGCTCGTCTTGCATATCTCTGAATGTTGTGGTTGCAGGGCTCATACATGAAAAAAATTGTAAGAGCCCCACCGTTACTGATTCAGAGGGTTATCATCTTAATAGATGGTATATGGGTTGCAAGTAGGAAAACATCATGTCTTGTATTTGCATTAACCCCATTCCAGTTCGAATAGAAGAGAACATATTTGTTGTCAGGAGAACCGTAACATGGGATTTCGTCGTAGCTATTGCTAAAAAAATTGCTCCATGCGTGAGCGAGCCGTCTAACTAAGGAACCATCTGTTTTTATCATTAAGACTTCGTCAAGATAGACTTTTGTGCTTTCATAAGTAGTTGTCCGAAACATACCTCCATACACATAATGAGCAGTTGAGTAAGACGGGTGCATAGATCCGTTTCCACTAGCGGTCGAAAAAATATAAGATGGAGTCCCTTTTCCATCTGATGGACGCCTTCTGGCGAGTCTATAGCCTGACTGTGTGGTTTCATTGACCCACCACTCCCCATTTCCGCTATGCTTCCCGGCAAAATCATCTGGGGGAGATCCTGAATATGACGAGTATTCAACTTTACTGGTTAATGTATAGTCATATCTTGCCGTTAAATCGTCTCCATAATTTTGATGACCCTTAACAAATACATATTGCCCATCTGGTGTAATCTGACTTTCATCAAATGAGTACCAAGCACTCAAATCAACAGAATAAAGCGTATCAGTCAATTTTACCCATACCTTTACTTTTTTATTGCCCGTAAAATAACTAAAGTGGTTATCATCAGAAGAAACAGTGAGCTGGTCGATCCCTTCGCTATCAGTGTGTAGAGTTTCTGAACTGCTCGCGGCCAACCCATCATGCGCCGATGATGAATCCAAGTTCCATCTTTTTATAGCATTTGGCGTAACTGACGAGTCAACAGCATAGACGATCCATTTTCGATCTGCTTCCGCCAGACTTGGTGCGGTGGCCCATTTTATTCCTCGGTTATAGTTCATTTGGCTTGGCGTCCCGGCCACAAACCGCCTTACTCTGGCGACGGTAAATGTAGACGAGTCGAGAGAATATAGATCAACTCCAGACCCACTGACATTGCTCAACCTGTCCGCCCACACCAGGAACATATCACCAGTGCAGTTCCATGGATTATGGAAGTGTTGTATGGGCGCGAGGTTTTGTGTCTCTGCGCTCTCATAGACCGCATTCGAGCCAGACGGACCCGTTACCCTGATAATGGTTGTGCCAAATGTGGGGTCGATAGTTTTATGGTCTGCATTGAATGTAGGAGGAGATGTCGGTCGTGGACGAACGGTGGTGTCGGTTAACCCAGCGGCATTACTGATTGTTGAAAAACAGAATAAACAAACGGATAAAATTATAATAGCTTTCATAGCGATTTGGCCTTGAAATTTTCGATTTGCGTTTGCAGTCCATTGTTGTAGAACGTGAACCCAGCATAATTTCCCGAGGCTATTGCTGAGTTTGTAACTGAAGTCATATCCGCTTCGTTTAAACCAGAAAAATCTCCGTCATCATTCCAATCTATTTTCACTGAGAGGGAAGAGCCTCTTATAGTGACCTCGATCAAATGGTAGGTTCCCGTGGTCCAGGTTCTTCCACCGGTGTAACTCATGCCGGACACATATGATGTGCTCTGGCCGTTGACGGTTGAGATTATTAATTTGTCGTTTGTACTCACATTTGGACTAATAGTGTATCCCGTTGTACCGTTTGCGCGCACCAGCACGCCGGAAGAACTGCTTTTTTCGGCCAGGTTGCCTATCTTTGCCTGCACAGTTTGATCTGCGCTTTCAAGAGACGTGGTGTGATAATAAATACCTCGGCCTGTCCAAATGCCATTCTGCACAGCGTGTCCACCAGTGATCGCCAAGGAATTGGTACCGAAGCTTTTGTAATTGGTTGCCGTATCTGCTGAAAAATCATCGAAAATTCCTCCGAAGGGAGGGGGGACGGTCTGCTGGCTGAGCGCCACACCGTTGGTGTTGTCCACAACGGTCAACGTGACGTTGAGGCTAGTACCTTCGGTGAGGGTGGCGGTTGCGGATGCACCTTCGGCTGTAACGTTGTTGCCGAAGTCCCATTTGTATTTGGTGATGGTGCCGTCCGAGTCATGGGAACTGCTGGCATCAAAGGTTGCGGTGCTACCCTCGATTGCATAGGTGAATGAGGCCACAGGCGGTTGGTTTGTGGTCTGGGCGTCGGTGATGGTTACGCCTTTGAGGGTGCCGGGGAAGTCGGCGGCGATGGCTGAAGAGGCGAGGGCAACGAAGATAAAGCCGGTCAGGGCGGGGGGCGTGGGCTTGAGGTTGGGTTTGGTGGGTGTTTTCATTGGTGCGCTCCCGGAACTTGGTAGGGGGTATGTTTGGACGGGTTGGGTTTGGGTTGATGGGGGATTGTTTGTTTTTTTTACGATGGCTCTGGATATGGGCAATTGCTTTGCTGCGCTCATAATGACGGAGTGAGGGGCTATGACGGTTTGATTCGTCAGGGCGGGGTTGCTCGTCATTGCGACTGTCGGTTGCGGCTTCATGGCGTGTAAGTGAGGCTATTGGAGACGCTACTAGTGGAGCCGGAAATTTCCACTGCCAGAATGGTGAAGGCGGTCTGGCCGTAGGGTTGACTGATTTCGCAGCTCAGTTTCCGGGCGGTCGGGTTGCTACTGATGCAGATGGTTTCGCCATTGGCCTGAATTTCAAACCCGTTGATGCTCGCTTCCTGGGCGCTGTCAAATTCCCACGTGAAGGTGGCCAGCGCCTTTACTTCCACCTGGCTGATCGCCAGGTACCCCACTGTCTCCGCAGGGTGGGTGACCTCGCTGTCCTTGGACTGCTCTTCCTCTACCTTCACCTGGAATCCCGTGGCAGTGAGTTGCTGCTGTCGCAGGGCCGAGGTGTCGGTATTGGCCGTGGTCTGCATGTCGGCCAATACCAGAGGGGACTGGGTGAATGAACTTGGGAAGGCGGCTTTGTACCAAGTGTTGGTGACCGCCTTGGCTGTGGCTGCGGCCACGAACTGCACCTGGCCGACGGTACCCTTGCCTGGTTCCCAGGCGATGAAGTTGACCGTCTCGTTCACATGGGTGTTCGTGTTTTTTTCCTGCTCGCGGAAGTAGTAGGCAAAACCGGTGGTCGTCACAGTCTTGATGCGGCCGGAGATGGTGTCCGCCTCGTTCATTGAGGCCACCGTGGTCAGGACGATCGGGGTCTTGGCAAGGGCCTTGCTGAACTTGACGGTCTTAATACTGGTGGTGCCGGTAAAGCTGCCCGCTTCCACCGATGAGCCGTCGGGCAGGGCGTGGCGACCTTTTTCCATAACTAGATAGCTGATCACCTCGGCCGGGTGGGGGCCGTTTAGGTAGTTCCACTCGGTCAGCCTGATGTCAAAACCGGTGTTACTGACGTTGCGAAGTCGGATCACGCAGGGCTCGGCGTTGGCAAAGGCTGGCGGCCCGGCCACCACGATCGGATTGGCAAAAGTCGATTGCAGGGGCACACGCACCCATTGATCGCTGACCGATATCTCGGCCATCTCCATATTCAAGGCTGGCTTCTGCTCCTCTGTCTGGGCGGTGATGGTGGCGCTGGCGGTGCCTTTTGCGCCCTGGTTGTCCGTGACCTGCAGGGTGGCGGTGAAGCTGGCTGCGGTGGTGTAGGTATGAGTGGCAGTCGGACCCGTGGCCGAGGAACCGTCACCGAAGTTCCACACAAAGGAACTGATCGAACCGTCGCTGTCCGTGGAGCCGCCGCCGTTGAAGGTGACCGTCAGGGGGACGGTGCCGCTGACCGGGGTGGCGCTGATTGCGGCGGTAGGCGCATTGTTGGTGCTGACCGGTGCGGTGACCACCACCGGGGTGGAGGCCGTAGCAGTGAGGCCGTTGCTGTCGGTGACGGTCAGGGTGGTGCTGAAGGTGCCTGCCGAAGCAAACGTATGTGCAGTGCTCGCGCCGGTGGCCGAGGAGCCGTCACCAAAGCTCCAGGCGTGGGAGGTGATGGTGGCGTTGTTTGCGGTGGAGCCCGAGCCGTCGAAGTTAACAGCCAACGGGGCGGCGCCGGCTGCGGCGGATGAGCTGATGACCGCGCTGGGCGGAGTTTTTGGCGGTGGTGGCGGCGTTGTCGTCTGACTGGCAGTGACCGTGACCGTGGCGCTGCTGGTCTGGCCGGAACTGCTGGTCAGCGTCAACTTGGCGATGTAGGCACCGGCTATGGCGTAGGTATGGCTGGCACTGACTCCGGAGGCAACGGAGCCGTCGCCGAAATCCCACTGATAGGTGGAAATGTCACCGGTGGAGGTGGAGGCGTTGAAAGCCACGGCCAAAGGCGCCGGGCCGCTGACCGTATTGGCGACGATGATCGCCAAGAGCGGAGCATCGCCGCTTGTGTCGCCGCCTGATGTGACGCTGTTGTAGGTGAGCAGGTTAGAGGGGTTGCTTGCCGTGCCATCGGCATACACGGCGGTCATACCGTAGGTAACAGGGTTGCTACTGATTTCAACCGTACAGCCCAGTTCCCGCACGGTATGATCTGTGGTCTGGCAGATGAGAACATTGTTCTGGTAGAAGCGAAAGCCGGAAACGTCCGTTGTGCCGCTATATTCCCAAGTGAAGGTAACGAGTTTGGTGTTGAATAGTTCCGGGTAGGCGGTCGGGTCGAAGACGAGGAGATTGGATGAGGCGCTCTCGGTTCCAGTAGTGGCCACTTGGGTCATGGAGAAGGTCATGACGCCCTTGATCAGATCAGCATGGCAAGCGAGGGTCGTGGCTGTTGGAGTGGTCGTTTCGCAGAGCAAGCTATTGTTCAGGTAGATGCGGTATCCTTGCAGCGAGGCAGGATCGGCGGTCGATTGCCACGAGAAGGTGAACAGCTTGCTGCCGGTTGGCTGAGTGGGTGGTTCTGTCGATGGCGGTGGAGTCGTTTCACCACTGGTGGGTGTCGTAAAGGCAAAAGGTGCGGAGTGCGGGCTCTCGGTGCCGTCGTTGAAGGTTGCGGTCAGGGTGAAATTGGTGGTCTCGGCGGTCAGCGCCACCTGGCAATCCATGGCGGTGGCGGCGGCGTCTGGCGTTTGGCAGGCAAAGGCCCCCTCCTGATAGAGCTTGAAGCCCGTTACCGCCGGTTCGCTTGGCGGCGTGTAGCCCCATTCTACATGGATGGACTGAGTGGTGGCTGCCGTAACAAACGCGGGCAGGCTGCACAGAATTAGGACAAGGAGCCGGATCAGCACACGATACATGGTCTTTCCTTGGATGAAGGTATTTGCTTGCATAAAGTCCTCAGAAAGAAGGCTGCATGTTGCATGCCATTGCCAGTTTGTGATTTTATCTATTGGATACAGCAATTTATATATTTTGTTGAGGGTTTGTCAATTCACAGATCTCGAAATCGTAATCAGTCCTTCTTTGGATTCCAAATTCGTATCGCCGAGTCATGGTCATTATTGTTTCTTGAAGAAAGAGAAGAAGAGAGGTGGAATCGGAGAAACGTCCCGCCTCTACAATCGCGCCGTTGGGTCGCGTCGTGCCGGACATTGCATACAAAGCACAGGATTGCTTGCTTTCAACAGGATAAGAGTTGTTGCCTACTCGGCCGCTGACTTCGGTTTCTCCTCGTCAAAGAGCAGGAGTTGATAGATCATGATCAGGGGTTGAACTGGTGGTTCCTTCGTTGTCGGCGTTTCCATCCCGGTCTGGATGGTGATAGGGATGCTTTTAACCTGCGATACGCCCCGGTTATCCGTCACCGTCAAGGTGGCGGTGTATTTCGCCGCAGCGGCGTAGATGTGGCTGGCGGTCTTGCCCGTGGCTGAGGAACCGTCACCAAAGTTCCATTTGTACGCCACGATGCTGCCGTCGGGGTCGGTCGAGGCCGAAGCGTCAAAGTTGACCGGCAGCGGTGGCGGACCACTCGGCGGTGTAGCCGTAGCCACGGCCGTTGGCGGCACATTGGCAGTGGGTGAGGATGCGGTGACCACGATGGGTGTACTCACCGCATTGTTCAGGCCGTTGCTGGCAGTCACGGTCAAGGTGGCGGTATAGACGCCTGCCGAGGTGTAGTTGTGGGTAACCTCGGGGCCGGTGGCGGTGGCGCCATCGCCGAACTCCCAGGCATAGGTGGTGATGGTGGCATTGGTGACAGTCGAGCCGGATCCATCGAAGCCGACGACCAAGGGAGTGGGGCCGGCTGCGATTGAGCTGCTGATGACCGCACGGGGCGGGGTGGCGGAACTCGGCGGGGTAGAGGTTTGGCTGACGGTGATTGTAACCGTAGTCTGGTTGTTGCTGCTGCCGTCGGTGACTGTCAGTTTGGCCGTGTAGGTACCCGCAGTTGTGTAGACATGGGTGGCGGTCGCGGTGGTGGCGGATGCACCATCTCCGAATTCCCAGAGAGAGCCAGTGATCGATCCGGTCGAGCCGCTGCTGCTGAACTGGACGGATAGCGGCACTTGTCCGCTTACCGCACTGGTGGTGATGGCGGCTGCCAGCGGCGTGGTGGGCTGGCCGGCAAGGGAGAAGGCAAAGGGCGCGGAGTGGGGACTCTCGGTGCCGTCGCCGAAGGTCGCGGTCAGGGTGAAGTTGGTGGTCTCGGCGGTCAGCGTTACCTGGCAATCCATGGCAGTCGCGTTGGCATCAGTGCTTTGGCAAGCAAACACCCCTTCCTGGTACAGTTTGAAGCCGGTCACCGCCGGTTCGCTCGGCGGCGTGTATCCCCATTCCACATGGATGGATTGGGTGATGGACGCTGCCGTGGCAACAACCGGCAGGCATAAACAAAGGGCAACGAGCAGGCGGATTATAGTGTGATACATCGGTGGGCCCGAATGAAGAGTCGTGAAAAACGTACGCTGTCGCGTTGGTTATGCACGGGCCGTACCAATGCCTCGATTATTTTTTTCTTTCCAGCGTTCAGTAAATACGCTAGCATTCCGTGAGGTTGGGGGTGTTGAATAACAATTCCAGGATTGTGATGATTGTTCTGGTTATCGCGAGCGTGTAACCGCCCATTTGGCCCACTCGTACTGATCGCTGGAAAGGTCGGTCTTCTTATTATCAACGAAGGTGGCCAGCGCGGCCGTGGAATCAAAGGAGATGGAGTAGTAGCCGTTGGCGTAGGCGCCCCGACCCAGCAGGGTGGCCTTGCCGGTCTGGTCGATGCCGACCATCAGGTCGTGATTCTTATAAAAAGTGACATCGCCGCTGCGACTGACCGTGCCGTACTTGGCGTGGATATAGAAGCGATAGGTGAACATTCCCACCACCAAGATCAGGATCAGGGCCACGGACGAGGCCACCTTGGCGTAGGGGGTGTAGCTTTGCGGGCTGAACAGGTCGCTCCAGGATATGGGCACATACCGCTTGATCGCTCGCTGGATGTCGGCTTGTCGGGCCAGGCAGGGCTGCACGGCCTTGCCGGTGTAGTTCTCGATATCGACAATGGCCTCACTGTCCGAGGGGTCGGCCATGGCCACTTTCAGGATCGTCTCCTGCTCGAGCCCGAGCGGAAAAACCTCGAATTTCTTGCAGAGAAATCGAGGGATAAGTTTCCTGGTCGCGGGGTCGTGCTCCCGCTCGATATCGATGATCGGCAGATCGAACTGGGTGGCGAGCGTATCCAGCAACTGGTCGCTGGTGATCGCCCCCATTTTGACCAAAATCCGGCCCAACCTGCGGTTTCCGCCAACCTGCGTTTTCAGTGCCCGGTTGCATTGTTCTTCGGTGATCAGGCCGGCATCAATCAGGAATTCGCCTAGGCGTTTCTTCGACGACATGATGGTTCTCCTTGAGAAAACAATGGGTTGGGGTAGGCCGGGGAGGAGTTGCTAACAGGTTGAGAAATCGCAATTTCCAGCAACCCTTGGTTCAATTATCGCACGACTGGCAAAAAAAGCAAGGGGAGGTAGGTAAAAAAAAAGGGAAGCCCGCGGTTGATGGCATTCCGCGAATCGATTGGTGCACAAGGATCGTCGGGGGAGAGGATGCAGTGGGCGACAGCCGCTTGCTGTTGCCTGAAAGAGACAGCAAGGGCGGTGGGGCTTGCACCCGAATACAGGCGGATATACGATCGTGCGGCGAGCCTTGGCGTTCGGGTGCAGGCTTTTGCCGACAGGCGTATTGGTGCGACAGCCGTGGGGTCGGCTTAGAGGTGCGTCGCGATCAGGCCGTGGCGGAGCAGGATCTGCACCAACTCGCTGACCGGCAGGCCGATGACGTTGCTATGTGAGCCGTGAATGCTCTGGACCAGAAAGGCCCCCTTGCCCTGGATGCCGTAGGCCCCGGCCTTGTCCATGGGCTCGCCCGAATCGACGTAGGCTTGGAGGATATCGTCTGCATGGGCGGCAAAGGTGACCTGGGTGGTGACGGCCTGCACCTCGGTCAGATGCAGCCTTGGGCACAGAACCGCAAACCCAGTGGTGACCGTGTGGGTTTGGCCCTGGAGGGTCTTGAGGATAGTGAGGGCGTCGTTTCGGTCGCGGGGTTTGCCGAAGATGATCTGGTCCAGGGCGACCACCGTGTCGGCGGCGATGACGCAGGCTTCGGGGCAGGGCAGGGCGACCTGTTCCGCCTTGGCCCGGGCCATCCTGCGGGCGAAGTGTTCCGGGAGTTCGTCGATCAGCGGGGTCTCGTCAATGTCGGCGGGGCGAACTTCAAAACCAAGGCCCAACTGGTCAAGAAACTCCTGTCGGCGCGGCGAGGCCGAGGCCAGAACTATGGGATGGCGGGCAATGAACATATCAGCAGGGGGGGGGCGGCCAGCCCGGCAGGGCGGTGTAGAAGATGGTTTCCAGCACCAGTCCGCAGGCCGGGGCTGTGGGTCCGGCCTTGGTCCGGTCGCGGGCTTCGAGAAGGGCGGGCATGGCTTCAGGTGAGCGCTTGCCCTGGCCAATCTCAATCAGGGTGCCGGCGAGGTTGCGCACCATCTGGCGAAGAAAACCGTCGCCGACCAGGCGGATCGACCAGCAGTCCGGTTCGGGCCTGGCCAGGCAGCTGGCCGAAAAGATGGTTCGGATCGCGCCGCGACCACCCTCTGCCTCCCTGTCGCGCGAGCCGGTACGCTCGAAGCTGGAAAAGTCATGGGTGCCGGTCAGGGCTGCGAGCGCCTCGCGCAGTCGAGCGGCTTCAAATTGGCCCGGAAAATGGGCGATGTACCGGCGAGTGCAAGGCAGTTGCACCTCGCCGGTGAAGAAGTCGTAGCGATAGGCCTTGCCCAGGGCGCTGAAGCGGCTGTGAAAACTGGGTTCCGCCTCCTCGGCGCGGAGGATGCGGATGTCCTTGGGCAGCAGGGAATTGAGCCCCCTGGTAAAAGCGACGAGGGGTATGGCGGTTTCGGTGTGAAAATGAGCCACCATGCCAAGCGCATGCACCCCGGTGTCGGTGCGACCGGCGCCGTGCAGGGTCACTTGATCGCCGCAGATGATGGCCAGGCCGCGTTCGATCTCGCCCTGGACGGTTGGGCCATTGAGCTGGCGCTGCCAGCCCTGATAACCGCCGCCGTCATAGGCGATCAGCAGGCGGATGGTCCGGGCCATCAGGGGAAGAACGGCGCCCCCATAAGGCCTTCGGTCTCGGCAAAGCCGCACATCAGGTTCATGTTCTGCACCGCCTGACCGGAGGCGCCCTTGACGATATTGTCGATGGCCGACATGACGATCAGCCGACCGGTGCGCTTATCCTGCTGCAGGGCGATGTCGCAGCAGTTGGAGCCGCGCACGTGCTGGGTCGCGGGCAGCGTCCCGGCGGGCAGGACGCGGACAAAGGGCTCGGCGGCGTAGGTTTCCTCGTACATCTGCTGCAGGTCAGCGGTCGCGCCCGCACTGGTCAGGCTGGCGTACATGGTGCTGAGGATGCCGCGCGAAATCGGCAGCAGGTGCGGGGTGAAAGAGACGGTCACCGGCTGTCCGGCGGCGGCCGAGAGTTCCTGCTCGATCTCCGGGATATGCCGGTGGCTGCCGCCCACCTTGTAGGGCCTGAAGCCATCGGCGACCTCGCAGAACAGGGTGCCGACGCTGGCTGCCCGACCCGCGCCCGAAGTGCCGGACTTGGAATCGATGATCAGGGTAGACGGGTCGATGAGCCCTCGGCGCAGCAGCGGCGTCAGGGCCAGAATCACCGAGGTGGGGTAGCAGCCGGGATTGGCGGTCAGGCAGGCGGCGCGGACGCGCTCCCGGTACAGTTCCGGCAGGCCGTAGGCAGCCTCGGGCAGCAGATGCGGGCTGGAGTGCTCCTGGTACCAGGCCTCGTACACTGCAGCGTCGTGGATACGGTAGTCCGCGCTCAGGTCGACCACCTTCTTGCCGGCGGCAAGCAGTTTGGGCACGATGTCCATGGCTGTCTTGTGGGGCACGGCGGTGAAGAAAAACTCGGCCCGGTCCACCAGTTCCTCGACGCCCAGGTTCTCGCAGCGCAGATCGACCCGCTTGCGCAGGTTGGGAAAGACCTCGGCTAACTGCTTGCCCGCGTACTGCCGCGAGGTGGCGACGGTCAGGCGGATTTCGGGATGTCCGGCCAGGATCCTGGCCAGTTCGACTCCGGTGTAGCCGGAAGCGCCAACAATACCGACGGTCAACATGTTCGGTTCCTCCCCTGAGGATAGACGGGCGAGCTGAATGAAAAAAGGGGATAACGAAATTCGTTATCCCCTGAAGGTACTGTAAGATGCTGGCAAAGACGGCGGCCAGCTCCGCGGGCGCCGAATTAACGTTTCGAGAACTGGAACCGGGCGCGGGCGCCGCGCTGACCGTACTTCTTCCGTTCTTTGGCGCGCGGGTCGCGGGTGAGCAGGCCGGCCCGCTTCAGGGGCAGGCGCATCTCGGGGTTGGCCTCCTGCAGGGCACGGGCTATGCCATGCACCAGGGCGTCGATCTGGGCCGATTTGCCGCCGCCGATAACGGTGGCTTTGACATCGTACTGGCCAGTGGTTTCGGTGACCGCAAAAGGCTTGGCAACTTTCGGCTCAAAAAAGATGTTGCCGAAGTATTCCCCCAGTTCCATCTTGTTGATCGCGAGTTTGCCGCTGCCTGGAGTGATCCAGACTCTGGCGATTGCTGTCTTCCGTCTGCCGGTAGCGTATGTCTGTTCCTGGGCCATGATAATGCTCCGTTTCAAATCTCGAGATTCTCGGGTTTCTGCGCCTGATGGGGATGCTCCTTGCCGGTGTAGATCTTCAGCTTTTTCAGCTGCGCCCGGCCGAGCTTGTTCTTCGGCAGCATGCCCCGGACCGCCATCCGGATCAGTTCTTCCGGCTTCTTGGTCAGCACTTCGCGTGCGGTCTGGGTGGTGATGCCGCCCGGATATCCCGAATGGCGATAATACTTCTTGTCGTCCCACTTGTTGCCGGTGAGGTGGATCTTGTCGGCATTGACAACGATGACGAAATCGCCGTTATCCTGGAAATTGCAGAAGGTGGGCTTGTGCTTGCCGCGCAGGCGATGGGCGATTTCGGCGGCGATGCGGCCGAGCACCTTGCCGTCGGCGTCGGCAACATACCAGTTCCGTTCGATGTCGTTGACCGGCGTATAATAGGTTTTCATTCTCTGCGCCTCGGTACTTGAAAAAAAAAGGCTCGAACAGAGGTCCGAACCTTGGAGTCTCTTGGAGCGGGAAACGAGATTCGAACTCGCGACTTCAACCTTGGCAAGGTTGCACTCTACCACTGAGTTATTCCCGCTTTTGTTTTTCCGTACAACAGCCGCCGAATTTAACAGGCCCTGGCGGTGTGTGTCAATAAAAAATTTGCGCTAAAAATGGATTCACCCGCTCTTTGGCCTGGGAAAAGTGTGTCGTCTGCACGGAGAACAGTTGCCAATCCGGGGAAAGGCGAATAGTATGCCACTTAAGGTGTTCAATATCTTGATATTCTTTCCGGTCCGCCGCCTTGCCTTGGAGCTTTCGACTGCGGGAAATGATCCGGACGGGATGTCTGCTGTTGAGCACACGGCGAAAATTGACTACATTCCGGCCGTGTTGGTCCCCGCCGGGTTTTGGGGACGATGTTGCCGAAAAAAGACAGCAGCCGGCCCGTCGCCGGCCAGGATTGGACCATGACAGAGATTGCCAGGCGCAGCGCGTCCATTCATCGCCACACCAGGGAAACCGACATCCAGCTTGACCTGCACCTGGATGGCGCCGGACAGGCGACCATCCGCACCGGGGTCGGGTTCATGGATCACATGCTGGTGCTCCTGGCGGTGCACGGCCTGTTCGATCTGACCATCCAGGCCAAGGGTGACACCGAGGTCGACGACCATCACACCGTCGAGGATCTGGGCATCTGCCTGGGCATGGCCTTTGCCCAGGCGCTGGGCGACAAGGCCGGCATCTGCCGCTATGGCCATGCCTACGTGCCCATGGACGAGACCCTGGCCCGGGTCTGCGTTGACTGCTCCAACCGCCCCTATCTCCACTATGCGGTGGCGGTGACGGAGCAGAAGATCGGCGCCTTTGACGTGGCCCTGACCAAGGAGTTCCTGCGGGCGCTCAGCCAGCACGCCGGCCTGACCCTGCATGTGGATCTGCTCCACGGCGAGAACGGTCACCATATCATCGAGGCCGTGTTCAAGGCCCTGGGGCGGGCCCTGGCCGTGGCCGTGGCGCCGCATCCCCGGGTGAGCGGCCAGCTCTCCTCCAAGGGGACGCTGTAACACCTGGAATATATCGAAACCTATTGCCCGAACCGCCGAGGCGGGCGCGCAGAGGAAGAACCATGGGAACAGAAGAAACAAGCAAAGGGAGGAGCAGGGTGGCTACCGGAAGAAACACACAAGCGGTGCTGGTCGCATGTTGTCTGATCGGGCTGGCGGGCTGCGCCGCCAAGGAAGAGCCGGCAGCCGTCGGCAAGGACCCCGGGGTCGCGGTGGCGTGCATTGGCGTGTTGCCGGTGCGGCCGGCCGTGGACATGGATGAGACCGTCTCCCCGGCCGAGGCCAAGCAGCTTGAAGACGGCAGCCTGGTGATGGACGGGGTGCTCAAGGAAATCCTGGGCAAGAGGTCCGAGGTTCGGTTCGTCACTGCGCAGCAGGTCAACACCGCCACCGGCGGCGAGGGGCTCGGCGATCTGGAAGGCGCCAAAAAGGTTGCCGGCAAGATCAGCTGCAATGTCCTCATGGAAACCACCCTCAGCCGCTATGCCGACCGGGTTGGCGGCCAGTACGGGGTCAAGGAGCCGGCCGCGGTCACCTTCGACTATCGGCTCTACGAGGTGGGCGAGGGCCGGGTGCTCTGCCGCGGCCGTTTCGACGAAAAACAGGAATCGGTCATGGACAACCTGCTGTCGCTCAACAAGGCGAGCAACCGGGGCTTTTCCTGGATTACCGCCGAGCAGCTGATGCGCGAGGGGCTGAAGGCCAAACTGGGGCAGTGCGCCTATTTTCCTGAACGCTGATCGCCTGATCGACAGACGCGGCGCGGTCGTCGGGCGGCCAGAGTGCGGCTGACACGGGATGTGAACCGGCGCGTCGGCCGGGCCATGCATGACTACGCCATGCTGGCCGACGGCGACCGGGTGCTGG
>JBGSPP010000021.1:0-17461 GCA_041738515.1 Desulfobulbus sp. | reverse complement strand
ATCTGCCCGCGTCAGCGATCAACCGGTCGAGGCCTGCGCCGCAGAGGCCGTACAGCAGCATGGCCAGGTGCATGGCCTCCTTGCCCTTCATGAGCGAGCCCGCTTCGGTCGGCACGAGAAAGGGCAGCCAGCGGGTCAGGTGCGGGGCGATGTGCTGGAAGATGGCGGTTTCGCGATACGACTCGCGCACCTTCCAGGCCTGCCCCTTGGGCAGATAGCGAATGCCGCCGTGCAGCAGTTTGGAAGAGGCCGAACTGGTGTAGGCGCCAAAATCGCTCTTCTCCACCAGCGCCACCCGCAGACCGCGCAGGACGGCATCGTGGGCGACAAAGGCCCCGGTGATGCCGCCGCCGATGATCAACAGATCGTATTCAGCGTCGGCCAGACGTTCAAGTCGGCGCTGCATGGCGGCCTCTCGGGATTGGATACAGCATGTCGAACGGTCTCAGGAGAAATATCCTTCCTGACGATACCAATCGCCGGTGCGCCGCAGGCCTTCATCCAGCCCGACCTTCGGTTGATACCCCAGATCCCGCTTGGCCTTGGCGATGTTGAAGGCCCGGTTCTGGCGGTACCAATCGACCCGGCGGGGGAAGATGGGCGGGGTGATCTTGAAGGGCTTGCACAGCTTCTCGCAGATGTGGCCGGCAATGACCAGCGGCATCACAGGAAAATGCGGGATCTTCACCTCGACGCCAAGCGCCCTGGCGACCTTCCGCACCAGGGTCTCGATCTCGACATACTCCTCGTCGGCGATCAGATAGGCCTCGCCGTCGCCCTTGCCCGGTTCCATGGCCAGCATCAGCGCATCCACCAGGTTGTCGATGTAGAGGGGGTGATAGGTGGTCTTGCCGGAGCCGAACATGGGAAAGAAGCCCTTGTTGACCCGCCTGAAGATCATGGAAAACCGCTCCGGATCGCCGGGGCCGTAGATGGCGGCCGGGCGGAGGATGACCGCCGGCATGCCCTTGCGGTGGTACTCCAGCACCAGAGGCTCGGCCTCGTACTTGGTCCGCTGGTAATAGTCGGCGGGTTTGATCGGCGAATTTTCATCAGCCGGTGGATTGTCGACGTTGCCGTGAACGCCGCAGGTCGAGGTGTAGATGAATCGCTTCACCCCCACCTTGAAGGCTTCCTCGATGACGATGCGGGTGCCGCCGACATTGACCTCGTCATAGTGGCTGTTGGGCACATCGAGTTCACGGAAGGCGGCCGCCATGTGCTGGACGATGTCCACGCCCTCCATGCAGCGGGCCACCACCTCGCGATCAACCACGCTGCCGATCACCACTTTGGCGCCCCAGGAGCGAATCTCGTCAGTCTTCAACCCTTCCCGGTAATCGAGACTGACCACCGCATGGCCCTCGTCGATCAGTCGCTTCACCAGGGCCTTGCCGGTAAAACCGGTGCCGCCCGTCACAAGTACCTTCATGATCATCCCTTTGCTGCCGGCAAACCGTCAGTCGCGGTCGCCAATGTTGTTTTTTCCGGGGTGCAATGCTTCCCCGATTCGCATGATTTGCGAACAGGGGTTATTAGCATACTCCGGGTAAATGTGCAATTCCCTTGGAGAACGAAAGACCGGCAAGATACCGTCAGTCGCACCCTCTTTATGGGGCAAAAGGGGAGGAGGTCGCCCCCTGGCCTTCACCGGCATACCAGCGGGCAAAGTCGGCGGTCGGGATCCCCTTGTCCGCTAACAGATGACGACTGTGCCAGGGGTCGCCGGCCAGTAACTGGGCATACCATCGCTGCTGGAAGAGCGCGCGGTCACAGTTGCCGGCTTCGTCAAGCATGTACCCTGCCGCCTTGTTTATAACGCCCGGCAACCCAGCTGCCGCATGGGGCGTGAACACATTGGTCAGCCCCAGGTGATGCAGACGAAAACAATAATCCAACTGGGCAAAGGCCATGGTGGCAAAGGCCGGATCATAGCCGCCGCATTCGAGGAAGCGGTCGCGGCCGGTCAGGCATAGCCCTGCATGCACCGCCAGCACCTGCTGCGGCCAGTGGATACCGTTGTGGTGCACCGACACATCGCGGACAAAGGAGGCGTAATACAGCCAGGACGGATTGGTCAAATCGGGCAGCGAGCCCCGGTGGATATGGGCACCCTCGCCTTCTTCCAGGCAACCGCCGACCATGCCGGTCTGTGCTTCCTGCCCGTATTCGATCAAGGCACGCAGCCACGCGGGATCTGCAAGACCAACCGCGCCATCGACAAAGCAGAGATAGTCGCCCGTGGCCAGCTTTGCTGCCCGGTTGTGCCAGGCGGGTTCCGACTCGTTAACCAGCGGCGGCAGCAGGCGCAGGTTGGCGTCGTCCTGGCCGTTTTCGATCCCCCCGGCCATGGCCAATACTTCGACATTGGCCCAGGCCGCTGCAATCTGTCGAACCAGGCGCTGCCATGCGCTCGGAGCTGGCTGGCCGCAGACCACCACGCTCACCGCAGGCAGCCCCTTGATGGTCCGCCGGGGCCAGTAAAAGAAACGCAGATCGGTCAGTTCGGCCTCACCAGCGATTCCCTCCCGGTCGAGCGCCGCCTGCAGCGCCCGGCGGCCGTTCTCATCGGCATGGCGCTTCTGGGCATGATTGACGCTGGTCGAGTCGTCGTGGGCCCGCCAGCGGTAGAGCGAGCGCGGGATATGGGCGACCTTCCGCTCTCCCTCAGTCAGTTTGAGCGCCAGGTCGTAATCCTGGGCGCCGTCAAACGCCGAGCTCAGACCGCCGCACTGGTGAAACAGTTCGCGTCTGGTCACCAGGAAATGGGTAATGTAGTTGTGGCCCCTGAGCAGTTCCCGATTGAAGGCCGGCTTGTAGAAGGTATCCAGATGGCGGCTTTCCAGATTGACCAGATCCTCATCGCTGTAGAGCACATCGGGCGACGCCTCGTTGATGGCTGCGGCGATCCGATAAAGGGCGTCCGGGGCCAGTTCGTCGTCATGGTCGAGAAAGGCCAGATATTCGCCCTCGGCCAATGCGGCCGCCGCGTTGGTGGCCGCGGCAATCCCCTGATTGGTCGTCAATCGCCGCACCTTGATACGATGATCGCTCTGGGCAATCGCTTCGAGCAGGGCGGGCAGATGATCGGCGCTGCTGCCGTCGTCCACCAGGCAGAGTTCCCAGTGGGGATAGGGCTGGTAGAGCACCGAGTGGACGCAGCGACGCAGCAGGTTGGCCTCGGTGTTGTAGACCGGGGTGAGGATCGAGATCACCGGTTTGCGCGCAAGCGAGGCCACCTCCGGGCAGGGATACGCGCCCTGGGCTACACCGAGGCGAAGGTAGTGGGCCAGCGGTATTTCATCGCTGCCATCTTCCATGGAGGTTTGCCGGTAGAACTTCGGATCAAACAGCGGGTTGGGCCGCGCCTCACGGTCGACGCCGTGCTCGACGTAGTGAACAAAGGCCTCCAGCAGGGGTGTGGACGCGTCGAGACAGGTGTCGCGGTAAAACAGTGGATCAAACAGCCGGTGGGGGCGACACCCCTCCTCGTCTGCATGGGCAAGGTAGTGCAGCAGGGGGTACTGCCACTCCCTGGCCACGGCAGGATTGACCTCGAGGTAGTAAGCGAGGTCGAAGAGGGGATACGGACTGAACAATTCGGTGCTGCCCCGGCGTAAATAGTGGGCCAGAGGATGCTCGCCGGTTTGGTCGAGTTCGGGATGCTGTTTCAGATAATAAATACTGTCGAACAGGGGATTCGGGTTGAACCCGCGCCGCCAGTGTTTGAGATAATGCGCCAGCGGCGTGCGGACGCCGGTCAGAGTGAGCTGGTAGCGCCGGACGTACTCCCTGGAGAAAAAGAGCGGCACGGGCCGACAGCCGGACCGCCAGCCGGTCCTGATGTAGTGCAGCAGCGGGTTTTGATCGTTGTCCGCCAGATAGGTGCGCCGGTAGAGATCGTTTTCGAACAGTTGATTGGGGTTGCGGCTTTCCCGCCAGCCCAGGTCGAGGTAATGACCCAGCGGATCGACCTCCATCGGGTCGATGTCGGGATTCGAGCGGAGGTAGTATTCCTCATCGAACAAACCGCTCATGCAGGCAAGCCTGTAGGCCAAATCGGTCCACAGGCGTTTCCCTTTGCGTTTCAGCATCCGATAGAACTGGACGTGGAGCATACGATGGGCGGCAAACGATTTCAGCATAAACCTCGCATGGTTGCAGAAAAAAACCGAGGTCAGGTCGCCTTTTCCGCGCTGCCGCGATCGGAACGTCGCAGCAGTAGACCACAGAAGAAGGAAAGCGCATCCCCCGCCGTGGTGGTTACCCGCAGGGTGATGCCCAGCCCCACCGCCACGCCGGCGCCGAGCACGGGGGTAAACAGCAGCACCATCAGCGATTCCCTGACGCCGAGCCCGCCCGGCGCTCCCGGCATCAGGTAGCCGCCCAGCCAGGCCACGGCAAACAGACAGGTCAATTCAGCCAACCCGATCGCGGTGCTGCCGAAAAAGAATTGCGCCTGCAGGCGCAGGATCAGGCCCATGACCACAAAGTTGAGGACAAACAGTATGGCAACGGCCATGGCCGTGCCCAACCGCGGCAGAGGCAGACTCCCGTGCCCGGAAAGTCGGTGTGCCACTTTGGGCAGCCATCGGTTCAGCAAACCAAGGCCGAGCCACGGCGACGCCATCAGGATCACCACCGCCACGCCCAACTCCACCGGTCCGATCCAAAACGATTGTCCCAGCCGGTGACCATCGACAAACAGCAATACCGACAGAAGGGCCAGTCCGGCGCCGACGCCCACGTTCCACAGGGTCTCCACCACCATGGTTCCCACCACGGCGGCCGCGGGAAAGCCTGCCTCGCGTCCCATCACCACCCGCCCCACATGCTGCCCCACATTGCCCGGGAGATACTTTCCCAACTGGGAGACCAGGAATATTCGCAGAGCCTGGGTCCAGGATGTGGCCACCCCGTTATCCCCCAGGAGCAATCGCCAGATGACGCCTCCCAAGGAGGCGTTGACGACAACAAGCAGCATCGAGGCCGCGGCCACGATCAACGAGACGGCATTCATGGGCAGGGGCGGGATGTCGCGGAAATGACGGATGGCCGCCTGCAGAAAAAACAACAAGGAAAGAACGGCAACACCAATCGCCGCCACCTTGTACCCTCTTCCCCGACCGGTTGCTTTTTCCATGCGGCTGTGCGGATAACGGCTGTTCAGCCGGTCATCTCCTGACCGCGAGCGTCAGGTAGCCGTTGCCCAGATCCGAGCGCAGGAACAGGCGCTGCAGCCCCATGCATCCCCAGAGGATGCCTCGGCCGACTCTTGAGGTCAACATTCGATAAAAACGCAGGTCGCGAGAACGATCGATGCCGCTGCGATCGGTTCCCTGCAACCGCCCCTCCTCATCTGACAGTTCAGCCTGGCGCAGTTTTTTCTGATAACCGGGTGCGCCAACCACCTCAGTCAGGTTCGCCAGAGGAAAACCATAACATTCGAACAGCTCGACGGAAAAGCCTGATTGTTCCAACAGGGCAATGAGGTTGCCACGTTCGTAGCGGCGATAGTGCCCGGCCCAAATATCACGGGCGTTCCACTGCTGGACATGTGCCGGCACGGAAAGCAGCAGCACCCCGCCTGGTTTCAGCCAGGAGCGCCACTGCGCAAGAGCCGCCCCGTCCTCTTCGATGTGCTCCAGGACATCAAAGGCACAGACCAGATCAAATCCTTCCGACCATTGCTCCTGCGGGTTCTGATGCATCGGTACGGCCGCCCCGAATCTGGCAAGAAAAGCAGAGGCCAGTTGCCGGGCCGAAGCAGATTGCTCCAGGGCATCGCAAACAAAACCGGCCCGGGTGAACTCAACCAGAAGCGCCCCGGCGCCCGGCCCGACCTCAAGCAAGCGGCCGGGTTGCACCCTGGCAATCATCCGCCGGATCCGATCCCGGCGCAGGAGGTAGCGGGGGGCTGGAATCCAACCCAGTTCAGGCGCCGCCGGACCAAAAAAAGGTTGGTACGCATTCATGGCTTGCTCCCGAGGCATCCCTCGACACATCTTTCAAACTGTTCGCCCACGGCGGCGGCATCGATCCTGTATCGCAACTCCTGATGACAGCCACGCACCCGTTTTCCCTTGGTCATCACCATGAACTCGCGGATTGCCGAGGCCAGGGCAGCGCCACTTTCCGCGGGCACCAGTGAAACACAGGGCGGGTCATGGCATAACAGTTCACGGATAGCTGGCGAATCCCTGGTGATGAGGGGCCTGCCCGCTGTCACCACCTGAAACACCTTGTTGGGGATGACCGAGGCCGCCTTGACCGAGCCGCCAAAGATCCCGAGGCAGACATCGGCGGAATCGATCCAGCTGACGAGTTGGTCATACTCGACCCAGTCGAGCCAGCGAACCTTGGGCAATGGGTCCCGGGCCAGCATGTCGCGGATGCGATCGGCCTCCTGGCCAATGCCAATCAGCACCCATTCCACCGCCTCATCCTGAAGGACATGGGCCGCCTCGATGATGTGGCCGATCCCGTGCAGAGGGATGAACTGGCCGTAGAAGAGCACCCGCAGGGGGCCGGTGGCGGGTGCAGTGGTATTTCGCGTTGCGTCGATGGCAAAATGATCGGTCTCCGCCCCCACAAAAACTGCGCCGCAGGCCTGAGCAGGCAGGCCAAACAGCCCTTCCACACGCCTGGCGTGCGCTTCGGTGTCCATGAACACCAGGTCCGCAGCCCGGACCGCCAACCGCTCAAGCCACCAGAGCATTCGCGCCGACAGGGTTCCCGGACCGAGCAGTCGCCGATCCTCGACCATGGTGTCATACAGGGAAATGAATACGTCCCAGACGACCGGCACGCCTCGCAACCAGGCAAGACCGGCAATGCACAGGACATCAAGCAGCCCGGGATAGCTGATCAAAACCAGGTCATGGGCCGGCAGCCGCCAGTACCGCCACCATAGTTTCGGATAGGCACTGAGCCAAGTCAGGAGCAGGAAGAGTTTTCGCAGCGGTCCTTTCAGCTGCGATTTGTCGGCGATCCCCCGCCAGACCTCTGCATGACACTCGACCAGTTCATGGCCGCCTCGCCGAATCCCTTCGCTGAGAATGCGCACCCGCGGCTTGCTGGTGTCATAGGTGCCCCAGAGGACGATCCTCATTGCGCGGTCCAAGTGCAATCAACACAGTTCAGTTCGGTCATCGGTTGCCAGGGTACATCAGGTGGGACGGAATCATGGCTTGTCGGAGGACCCGGAGGCGTGCCTGTCGGTGTGCAGCACCTTCACCTGGGTCCGCAGGTCTTCCAGCAGCTTGCGGTTGGCTGCGAGTAGATCGGCGACAAAGGCGATCAGCACCGCCTGGAACCCCATGCCCAGGAGGATGCTGGCCAGGATCAGCGACTGGACGTGGCCCGCGCCGCTGCCCTGGACATAGTAAAAAAGAAATCGAAGGCCGATAATAAACCCGGCCCCGAACAGCGCCACCCCGATGGTCCCGAAAAATCGGAAGGGCCGGTAGATGACAAAGATGCGCAGAATGGTGCCGATACTGCGCTGGACATAGGAGGGAATGCTCTTCACCAGCCGGGAGGGCCTCAGATCCTCGTTCACCCTTACCGGCACGGAGGTGATGGCCATGTTCTTCTGTCCGGCCTGGATGATGGTTTCCAGGGTGTAGGTGTAGTCGTTGAACACCATCAGGCGCTGCGCCGCGGTGCGACTGATGGCCCGAAAACCGCTCGGTGCGTCGGGGATGTTTGTCTTACTGGCCAGACGCACCACCCAACTGCCTAGATGTTGCAACATTTTTTTCAGTGGCGAGAAATGCTCGATGGTCGCCACCGGCCGTGCGCCGATGACGATATCGGCGCGGTGTTCAAGAATGGGCAGGGTCAGGGCGGGGATGTCGGCGGCGTTGTACTGGTTGTCGGCATCGGTGTTGACGATCACATCCGCCCCCAGGCGCAGGGCTGCGTCCAGGCCGGTCATGAAGGCCCTCGCCAGCCCCTGGTTGCCGGTGTGGCTGACCACGTGATCGGCCCCGCACTGGCGGGCGACCTGGACGGTCTCGTCAACGCTGCCGTCGTCGATGACCAGCCACTCGACCACGGCGAAGCCGGGAACCTGCCGGGGCAGGGCCGCAAGGGCAATGTGCAGCGTCCGGGCCTCATTATAGCAGGGTATCTGGATAATCAGCTTGTTCATGAAACCGCCTCTCCAGCAGCATGTTTATCGCGCAGGGTTGTCAACCACACCTGCGCCAGCAGCGCCCAGGTCATGCAGATCATGGCGAGCAAGCCGACCCCGGCCCAGTACCGGTACCACGGCTCGGGCAGCATCCTGGCCAGGGAAAAGCGCAGCGCTCCCTTCATGGGAACGGCATTCAAAGCCGCCCTTCCTGTGGTCAGGTCGCTGGTCAACAGGCAGGCCAGCGACTTGTCCCGCGGAATACCCTCACCCCGGATCTCGACACGAGTGAGCGATTTCGGAACACCAACAGCCTCAACCCCTTGGGAAAAGTCAAACCGATAGGTCTGTCCATTCTTTCCCCGCACCTTGCTCCGGGCCTGGAATCGTTTGCCCGCCAGCCACAGGGTGGCCTCCAATGACCCTTTTCGGTTGTCCTCGTGCAGATTGGCAAGGTGCAGCCGCAGATGCAATGAAGGATTATGCAACCCCAGGACGTACGATTGCATAAACGAATCAAGATGGATATCCTGCGAGATAACGACGCCGTCGACGATTTTTCCCGCGAGAATTTTTTTTCCCTCTCCCTTGGTGGCTACGAGGACATCCCTTCGTTCCCGAAGTGAAGACACCACTTCCGGCTTTACCCAGACAATACCCAGCGTGATCAGGCAGCCCAACCAAATCCAGAGCATATTCTTCATATCGCCCCTCTAGTCTTCAAAAAAAGGAATTGCCTGATCGAACCAGGCCACCCCTTCCATGGCTGCCAGAACTAGTGCGGACAAGGGAAAGGAAACCCGCGCCAAACGGGGAAAGGACTGGGCGATAAACGCCAGGAGAACGACCGCGCAGCTCAGGAGAGGATAAAAATAGCGGCCGTGCATCCCCCGCAGTCGGCCATCCCAGATGTACGCCTTGTACACCTGGGAGAGCAGGGTTGCCAGAAAGAAAAAACAGATCAGCAGGCTGCATCCCACGAGCCGGTCCGGTAACCTTCGTGTGACGGGAACCGCATAGAGGGGCAGGAGCATTGCGGTTAACCCAAGGGCAAAACCGGAACGCCTCACCAGCGCAAAAAGCCCCTCACCCGGCCAAAGCAGCAGAAACCACGCGGTCAGGACCACCAGGGAACAAGCATACAGCCATGGCAATCGCACTCCGCCGCGCTGGCGAAGGTGGATGTGTAGGGCCACCAACAAGGCCATGACAAAGCAGAAAAAGAGAATGGAAAACGAAGAGAACGGAAACCCCATAATCCGCAACAGCAAAACCTTCCCGTGGCCGGTCCCATGCCACCCGAACAGTCCGTAAAAATGATTGAACAGATCCTCCAAGACCGGCTTGGTGTTCAAGTACTCTAATAACGATACGGGCAGGGGCTCGCTCAACCGGGTCTTCACATATACGCTGGCGGTGGCGAACGGATTGCCGAACGAGTTGTATTGCCTGATCATCCACAGGCCTGGCAGGCTCAGGGACACCGCACCCAAAGCCACTGTCCGCAAAATCCACTGCCGCCATGAACCGGTTGCTTTCAATTCCCATACCAGCGTCAACATCATCGCAAAGGCAAAGACGAGCGCCGTCATTTTGGTGGCCGCGGCACAAGCCAGCCACATGGCACAGCGCCAGGCGTCGGCATGGTTCCTGCCCTGAAAAAAGCGCACCCAAGACAGGGTGGCCACGGCACAAAGCAGCGCCACCGTGGTGTCGTGACTGGCGCCGGCGGACATGAACGAGAACATGGGCACGCTGGCAAAGGCTATGACAACGGAAAGGCGGACGAAAACCGGCAGGGAAAATCGGAGAAGGATCGCATGAAAAACCAACAGGGACAACGCGCCTGAGATTGCAGAAACTATGCGTGGCGCACGAAACAGCCACTCATCGTCGTCCGTGAATGCATTGAAAAGCCAATAAACTGGCACAGCCAGCAAATGGTAGAACGGGGGGTGTTGGGCAATCCAGTTGCGGGGTCCCTCTCCTTTTGGCGTCCGATGGATGCTGCTTTGTATCTCTAGATCGATCGCATCGACACCAAGGGTTGGGATTCCATCAAACCGGGCCAGGCTCCGGACGTAATCCACATGCCCCTCCTCGTCCGGAATATCCCACAGGGGAACAATAAAGAAACCAAGGAATATAGCTTTGAGAAAAAACAACACGGCAACACAGGTTGCTCCCTTGCGAGCAACAAATGATCCCGTGTTGTTCATTACAGCCTCAATGCCTTCATCAGTTGCTGTTGCGCGATTTTGTCCGGCGAGTAGCGATCCAGAACCAGACGATGTGCGGTACCACCGACCTGCCCACGCAGTGGTTTATCCTGCACCAGCATGGCCAGCGCATCGATCCAATCTTCCTGGGTTGCGCACAGGTACCCGTTGACCCCGTGGGAGACGACCTGGCGGAACGAGGCCCGGGGAGAGCAGACTGAAGGGAGGCCGAGGATGGACGCCTCAATATACTTGATATTGCTTTTCGCTTCGTTGAAGGGGTGCTCCTCCAGAGGGGCAATGCTGATGTCGCCTTCGCCAAGAAACCGGAGATATTCGGCAAATGAGCACAGCGGCATCCGCTCAACCCGGTCTCGATACGGGGTGAAGCCGGGAGGCAGTGCAAGTTGCCCAACGATCCGGAATCGTACGTTCGGGAAGGCTTCCAGCATGTGCAGCACCGCCCCGGCAGCCTCCTGGAAATCAATATTGTGGGTGTTGCTGCCAGAGCCGTATACTATGCGGACCACATCTTCCTCCCGGGCGCCGCGTTCGGCCCGAATTCGTTCCGCCAAGGTCATCGTCTGCTCGTCCAGGGCATTCTCCACCACATCGACCTCGGTTACCCCGGCTCGCCGCATGGCCTCGGCAAGACCGGGCGTCGAGGCAATCCCCCGGTCGCAAATCAGCATGGCCCGGCGCAGCAGCGGTGCCCCGTCCAGCATGGCCTCACGAACATCCGGTTCGAGGGCGGCCAGGGTTCTGCTGCCAGCCAGCAGATCCCGGTCGAAGACCAGGTCATCCGTCTCCCAGGCGGTGGTGATTTGCTGGGCAACCGCCTCGACCAGCAAATCCAGCCCTTTGCTGAAGGCCGGGATGCGGTACAGGATAAGCAAGCAATGGTGCGGCATGGCGGCAATAGCAGCCTTGGCGTCCCGCCAGTCAAACACCGAGCAGGGAACGCCCAGGCGTTCCAGCATCTCGACTTTCTGCGTCACCCGGTACTTGGTCAGGGCTGGTACTTGAAGATCGGCAACGATCAACACCCGATACTCTTTCGCTCCCGCCTTGTTCACGCTTGCAACTCGAGTGGAACAAGTTGTCGCTGTTCCGGCCGGTTTGCCCGTTATATCCTTGCCGACAGTAATATCCCGGCAATCGTCCGCCCGGATCGGCCCTTGACTGACAGTGCCAGAAACGGCGGGACAGGGGTGCCTTCCTTCATACACGCCATGGCGCAGAAAATGGAGCAGCGGATTCATGCCAGTCCCTTCCACGTCCGGGTACTCACGCAGATACCACCGGGTGCGGAAACAGGGGCCGGGATCTCTGCCCTCATCCGCCCCGAACAGGACGTAATGGAGCAAAGGGTCGAGTCCGTTCCTGGCTATATCCTTGTATCGCTGAAGATACCAGCCGGTATCGAAATAAGGGTTGGGATTCGCCCTCCCGGCAGGGCCATGCTGGAGGTAATGTACTAGCGGATTCATGCCCTGGGCCTCGACCTCAGGGTAATGGTCGAGATACCAGCGGGTGTCGAAATAGGGGTTTGGATTTCTGCCCTCGGCAGCACCGTATTGGATATAGTGGAGCAGTGCATTTTTTCCTGTGGCGTCTACGTCAGGATACTCTTGCAGATACCATGCGGTGTGGAAATGTGGATTTGGGTTTCTTCGTTCGTTCACGCCACGGGAGCAATAATGCCGGACAGGATCAATCGGTATTTCATCAGCATCGAAATGCTGGGCCAGATACCAGGCGACGTCGAGGAGGGGGTGTTGTGTCAGGGCCTTCCGTAAAGTATAGCGCTCCAGCAATGCACCGAGGCCGAGCCGTTCAGGCATGGCTGCCGCGAGCGCTGCCATGCCACGGTCGACTAGCCTGGGAAGACGGGTGCGGATGCGCCCCCCCATACAACCCGGTGTCCGGGCTTCGATCCGTCTTCTGTATTCCTGGACGGTTCGCGAAAGAGCCGCGATGCGGGCATCGCGAAGGCTTATAGCCTGATTCAATCCGTCCAATTCCGCCTTGTGATCGAGATTGCGTTGCTCCAAGTGAACGATCTCGTCGCCGCGCTCCGCGCTGACCTCATGCAGCAGTTGGCAGGCAAGCGGCTCGTCAGGGCCCCACCAGGTCTCTGGCACCGCCACGCCACGGACCTCTCCCAGAATGCCCGCCTCAAGTGTCCCATATCCTAGCAGTTGCAAGGTGTCGACCGGCATGCCGACCTGCTCGAACACAGCGGTAATGAACCCCGAACGGGTGCGCAAAAATTCGCTTCCAGGCCGGCCGAATCTGGTCAGGGATGACACCAGACCGAGCAGGGTGCGAAACAGCAGCCAGCCGGCGGGCATGGTCTCGGTCAGTCCCCATTCCTGGTCGATGACCCGCCAGCCGCCATCGGTGGAAATGATGATGTTCTGCGGCACCAGATCGAAACACGCGCCTGGAAGCGGGGTTGCCTCCGATTCGATGAGAAGATTCCCGCCCTGAGCGACAACGAATCCCTCGATGATGCGAAGAAACC
Organism: Desulfobulbus sp.; assembly: GCA_041738515.1. GTDB lineage: Bacteria > Desulfobacterota > Desulfobulbia > Desulfobulbales > Desulfobulbaceae > Desulfobulbus. Next base: position 4,578 of record JBGSPP010000021.1, on the reverse strand, counting down.
GTCCCAGAGCTCGACCCAGTTCCTCCATAGTCCAGCCGTCGCGGGTAACAATGCGGATCAGGTCTCGAGACAAAGCGGTTCCGGTGACATAGTCGGCCCGCGCGGGCACTGAAAAACGAAACCGCCCCGATGCGGCCTGGAGTTGGTCTGGGCCCAGTCGGAGATATTGCAGATCGATGGTGCCGTTCTCCTGCCTGATAAAACGGGTTTCCTTACAATATGCGGCCAGTCGGCCAGCTGTACTGTAGTGGTAGGCCAGAATTTCTCCACCAAGGGATGCTCGCGGCGTCTTTCGAGCAAGCACGAGGAAGGAGTTTGCCAGATCGAGCGCCAACCCGTTGGCCGCCACCACCGGCCAAGCCAGTTCCGGTGCCAGCGCCAGATGCCGTGGCAACTGCAAATCGCTCCGTGTGCTCTGCCAGGCCAAAGCGCCGGCATCGAAGGTGTCGCAGGCAAAACCCTGCTCGGTGATAATAGAGACTGGCATTTTGTAATCCGGAAAGGGCGCCAGGAACTCCTGGTCGGCAAAGCCGGCCCGTTCAAGCAGCGCAACCAGTTCCTTGCGGCCGAAAGTTCGCGGTTCACCGCTTCCGTACCGCCCCTCGATGCCATACATGGCCTGCCCCAGATGGTCTTCGGCACAGCCGGCAAAGTACTTGAGTCCCAGCTGGTTTTCGATGGCCACGATCAGGGTGCCATCCGACTTGAGCATCTCACGCGCCTGCTCGAGCATCCGCACCACGGGATCGTCACCCGCAGTGAACATCGGTGCATACTCCAGGACTCCGATGAGGGTGACAATGTCAAAACGATCGGCGCAGGAAAACCCGTCAAACCGGTCGGCGACCACCGTCACCTTGTCAAGGTCCCGGGTCCGTGAACGTGCTATGGCCGCGCGCCGGGGCGTTCCCTCCAGGGCCAGAACCCTGGCCCCGCACTCTCCCAGATACCGGGTCAGGGCGCCGCAGCCGGCGCCTATTTCCAGCACGTCCCGGTCGATCAGTAACTCGCCGAAGGGACGCAGAATATTCGCCCGGTTGCTGCAGAGATGATAGTGGGAAACCCAGTCCACGCAATGGCGTGCCAAGTCGGCAGACAACACGGAAAGGTCGGAGGCCCCAGCGATGATGGCGCCCATGCGCCCCTCGACGGATTCGCCATCGCTGTAGGCGATGCCCTCATAGCCGGGGCGGAGCCAAATCCCCTCTGGCTCTCTGAGGATATAGCCTGACCGAGAAAGTGATGCGTCAAACATCATAAAGTATATTGATAGGCGTTAAGCTTGACCCCTAAGTCACACAATCCGAAGAAAGCGTGCTCCGGCATCACCACCAGGTGGATGGCATCGTAGCGCCGGTCATGGGGCACGACCTCCTCGCCGGACCGCGTGGCAATGCCGAGCGAGATGAAGTAGTCACCGTGGGCCAACCGGCAGGTCAAGCGGGCCACCGCATGGACAACCGTGCCCGATTGACCGTAGGCCTTGAACTCATCGAGGGAGAGGGTTTCCGAATTGACCCCGTAAATGGTCACGCCCTCCTTGTTCTTGATGGTGAGGCCCAGAATAGGCCGGACCAGATCGTCGAGGAATTTCACTGCTACGGCCAGGGTGATCGCCTGGCCGGTGGAGACCGATGCGGGATAGGCTACGCCATCGGCCTCCAGATAATAGTCAAGGATTGCCGCAGCGCCGTCTCCCCACCGGTATTCATGGGGATTGTAGCCAGGCCTGGTGGCAAAGACGTCGTGGGCGTTGTCCAGCGGGTAGTCGAGCGCGGCCGACTCGTCGGGCTCTGCCGGGGCTGGAGACTCGCTTTCCGCGGGAACCTCCTTTTTCTCCCGGCCAAACAGCATGTCCAGGTACAGGTTGACCATCCGCTTCGGCTCCCCCTGCTCGACCATGGCGCCATTGTTGAGCAGGATGGCCCGGTTGCAGTGGGTGACGATCTGTTCGCCCGAATGCGTCACCAGAAGAATACTCGTCCCCTGCCGTTTCAACTGATGCAGGCGATCAAAGCATTTGGCCTGGAACTTGGCGTCGCCGACGCTGAGGGCTTCATCGACAATCAGGATGTCCGGGTTGACCTGCGATTGCACGGCAAAGGCCAGTCGCACCACCATGCCGCTGGAGTACATCTTGATCGGCTGCTCGATGAATTCGCCGATATCGGCAAAATCGGCGATATCATTGAAGCGGGCATCGATCTCCTCATGGGTCAGGCCAAGGATGGAGGCGTTCATGTATACGTTCTCGCGGCCGGTGAACTCGGGGTTGAAACCGGAACCGAGTTCGAGCAGGGCGGCGATGCGCCCCTCGGTGCGAATGGCGCCGCCGGTCGGGTTGAGGGTGCCGCAGATCATCTGCAGCAGGGTCGACTTGCCGCTGCCGTTGCGGCCGATGATGCCCACCGTCTCGCCCTCGCGAACCTCGAACGACACGTTCCGCAGCGCCCAGAATTCTCGATAGAACTTCCTGTGCCCGCGAAAAAACATCTGCAGCAAGCGGTCCCTGGGTTTTTCGTAGATCTGATAGCACTTGCTCAGATGCTCGACGGCAATCACCACCTCAGAGGACATCGGCGAACCCCTTCCGGGTCTTTTGGAACCAGGCAAATCCAAGACAGGCGACAGCCACTGAAAAACAGTAACACAACAGCAACGTCGTCAGGTCGGGAATCCGGTTCCAGAACAATACATCCCGCGTCTGCTCGATCACCGGCGTCAACGGGTTCAGGCGCATGACCACCTGGAATTGCGGGGGCAGGCTCGCGGTCGAATAGAATATTGGCGAGAGAAACATCATTGCGGTGGTGATGATGCTGACAAACTGGGCCACGTCGCGCAGGTACACGCCCAGTGATGCCAGCCACCAGGAAAGGCCGACGGTGAAGAGCATCAGGGGAACAAGCACCAGGGGCAACAGGAGCACGGTGGGATGCGGCAGGCCAAACAGGAACAGATACGCGATCAGCCAGACGGCCAGACTGATGGCCATGTGAAAACTGGCCCCGCCCAGGCTCACCCACGGCAGGATCTCCAGGGGAAAGACGACCTTCTTGACGTAGCTGGCATGGGCAAGAATCAGGCCCGGCGCCCGATTGATGCATTCGGCAAAGAGATTGAACACCAGCAGGCCGGCGAAAAGAATCAGGGCGAACTCGGTTTTCGAATCGCTGCCCGACTGCCACCGTGCCTTGAACACCACGCTGAACACGAAGGTGTAGACGGCGAGCATGAACATTGGATGAAAAAAAGACCAGAAGGTGCCGAGTAAGGAGCCTCTATAGCGACCGACCACCTCCCGTTGAATCGATTTCTTGATGAGGTAGCGGTTGCGCCACAGACTGACGAGCATTTCTTGCGGCGCAAGGGAAAACGACTGCATAGCGATGATATCCTCTTCCGAAGGTGCTGCAGGGCGAGCACGGAGCACCCGTTTTCCCCTCCGGACGCGTCAGCCTGCAACTGCCGCCAAGGTTCAAGCGGGGGCAAAGCTTGCCCAATGCCGTCAAGAAAGGCCGCATGCTCAAGCAAAGACGGGTGGCGGACCGCCTGCAGGCAGGCCGGTTAAGGATACAGAAAATTTCCGTTCCCTGCAAGGAATTTTCACGATTGGTCAATGAGAAACGGCCGCGCCCGCACCCTGTCACCGCTGCTCGCGCCACGCTCCGTCCAGGAACAGCTCATGCGGACGGAAGGCGTTCTTGTAGCTCATTCCGGCGAGGCCGTCAATCCAATAGCCCAGGTAGAGATACTCGATCCGCTGGCTCCTGCAGATATGGTTCAGGGTCAGGATGTTGAGTGTGCCCGGGCTGCGCCAGCCCTGATCCGGGTCGAAGTAAAAGTAGACCGCGTTCAGCCAGCCAGGTGAGGCATCGACCACCGCCACCCCCAGCAGCTGCCGGTCGAGGAGATACCGGACCTCGAAGCAGCGGCTGATGCTGGTGATGAAAAACCCGGTGTAATAGCTCTCGGCACTGCTGCGCCCGGCCGGAAAGCGGGTGGAAAGGAACCGCTGCAGCAGGGCCAGATTCTCCCGCGACATGGTCAGGGGCGCGATCTCGACGCTGACATCCAGGTTTTTACGCCATACCCGACGCTGGTTGCGGTTGGGCTGGAAGCGTTCCGGCTGCAGCCGGATGGGCACGCAGAGACCGCATCCGGGGCAGCGCATGTTGTACATGCAGTTGCCGTTGCGGCGGTAGCCGTTGGCCAGGAACTGTCCCATGGCGACATCGTCAAGCCGGCCAAACACCCCCTGATGGTAGACCGCCAGCTGCTCCAGGCCATAGGGGCACTCCGAGGCGATATCGATGAAATACCGCTCAAAACTGGCGTCCAGCTCAGCCGAGGCTTCAGCCCGCGGTTGATTCCTGCCCGTCATGCCCGCACCCTCGGCGTGGGAATGCAAGTGCGGTTGCCTGCGAATACCCCTGCCATGGCTTCCCTGCCGTTCAGTTCGCCGACGCGGATTTGTGCGACCACTGGGCCAGTTGCGGCCTCAGGTCACCAGGGGTATTGACGTTCCGCCAGGAGCCGCGCAGATCCTCCGGCGGTTGCGGCGTGATCACGCCCGCC
>JBGSPP010000383.1:0-5045 GCA_041738515.1 Desulfobulbus sp. | reverse complement strand
CGGACTGTAGCCGTTTGGCACAATGGTCACTTTGAGGACAACGTAACCTATTCTCTGCTTGATACTCCCTGCGGAGAGGTGGTGGGCAAAGAGATCTGCTGTTTTCCTGCAAGTGTGAGCACCTTATTTCCGCGTGACCAGGTTTTACAAGAACTGTACGCAGAGAGCTATATCGGTGTGACCCTCTGGGGTCATACAGGGATGCCGATCGGCCTGATCGCTGTTATCGGGAAAAAGCCTCTTGAAAATCGACAGTTCGCTGAAACGATTCTCAAGAACGTTGCCATACGGGCTGCCGGAGAATTGGAGCGCATGCAGGCCGAAGAGTCCTTGCGAGAGAGCGAAGCCCGCACTCGGACCATTACTGACTCTGCCCGAGATGCCATCCTCATGATGGATCAGCATGGTATCATCTCTTATTGGAACCCCGCAGCTGAACAAATATTTGGTTACACGAGGAGTGAAGCAATCGGCAGAAACCTGCATGCACTCCTTGCTCCTAGCCGTTATCATCAATCCATTGGAAATGCCCTTACAGAATTTCAGCAAACCGGACAAGGAAAGGCCATTGATACGATCCTTGAGATGGATGGCTGTCACAAGGATGGTCATGAAATATCGCTTGAATTGTCATTATCTGTTCTTCAAACACCAGATGGATGGCAGGCAATCGGCATTATTCGTGACATCACCGATCGAAAACGGGCAGAGGAAGAGAAGCGGCAACTGCAGGCCCAATTACTCCAATCACAGAAACTGGAGGCCATCGGCACCTTGGCTGGAGGGATTGCCCATGATTTCAACAATATTCTCGCAGCCGTGATCGGGTATGCCGACATGGCGAGAGAGCATGTAGAACCAGGCACTACCCTAGCGAAAGACCTTGACCAGGTACTCAATGCCGGTGGGCGAGCAAAGGACTTGGTAAAGCAAATTCTCGCCTTTAGCCATCAGGGGGATACTGACCCGATCAGTTTCTATCCTGCGGTAGTGATCAAGGAGGCAATCAAGCTCCTTCGTCCCACCTTGCCTTCCACTATTGCCATAAAGCAAAGCATTGACCAGAAAGCTGGGCCGGTGTGCATTGACCCAACCCAGATGCACCAAATACTCATGAACCTCTGCACCAACGCCTACCACGCCATGGAGGAGCAGGGTGGCGCATTGGAAATCGTTCTGCGCAATGTTGAACTCGAGGCTTCCGCCTTGGCAGGCAGGCCTAATCTCCAACCCGGAACCTACATTGAACTGATAATCGGAGATAACGGCCAGGGAATCCCCCCGGAAGTAATAAACCGGATATTCGATCCTTTCTTTACCACCAAGGGTTTGGGCAAAGGCACAGGCATGGGACTTTCCATTGTCCATGGAATCGCCAAGAGTTGCGGAGGCTTTGTTACCGTCGACAGTTCCCTGGGACAGGGTACCGCCTTTCATGTCTTTCTACCCATTGCTGCCAGCGAAACGCCAGCCAAGGTTTCCTCTGAAGAATCTGTCCCGCTTGGCAGCGAACGGATCCTCTTCATCGACGATGAGGAGGTGTTGACGGAACTGGCCAAGACCATGCTTGAGCGTCTGGGGTATCTGGTAACAGTACGCAACAATAGTATCGAGGGGTTGACTACATTCCAGAATCACCCGGATCGATTCGATCTGGTGATTACCGATCAAACCATGCCAGGAATGACCGGCATGGACCTTTCCAGACGATTGCTCCAGATTCGACCAAATCTGCCAATCATCCTCTGCACCGGCTTCAGTGCCCTGGTCTCCGAAGAGAAAGCCAAGGCCATCGGCATTCGAGCGCTGGCACATAAGCCACTGACCAAGAAGGATATTGCCTCCCTCATCAGGAATGTGCTGGGTGATGGATGATGTCAGCAATCTTAACGGCTTCCGTTATCAAGCAGGTAACCGGCCTCGACCTCGCCCGGCGCCTGCTCCAGATCCGTCCCGAGCTGCCGATCATGCTCTGCACCGGCTATAGCAACCTATTCAACGCGGCCAGGCCAAGTATTGGCGATATCAAGGGGTTTGCCATGAAACCATCGTTTACCAAAAGGGACATCGCCGTCCAACTGAATGCAGTGCTGGAGAAAGGGTGATGAAATGCTAACTTTGGCAGTCTGTCGAGGATGCAGTGTGGTGATCCCAACAAATTTGGCAACCGTTGAGGCATCATTCACCAGGACAGACGTGGAGCAAAGATGAGACCGATCGTCCCTTCGATGAAATGGCCATTCAGCTTCCTATCCCTCGCCTTGTGGGTTCTGCTGGCTGCCGGGATGGCTGTGGCGGATCATCATCAACCGCAGATTCTCATCCTCAATTCCTATCATCAGGGCGAAGACTGGACGGACAACGAGATTGCAGGAATCTTCAGTCGATTACGGAAGGATTATTCCCATCTCATTCCAATGGTCGAAACATTGGACACCAAGCGTTTTCCGTCACCTGCCCATCTTGATGCGCTCAAAGAAATCCTAGCACGCAAGTACCGTGGCCGCACAATCGACCTGATTCTGGCCCTGGATAACCCTGCCCTCGATCTGCTTGTTCGCCATGCAGACAGTCTCTTTCCCGGGGTGCCAGTTGTCTTTGCTGGCATCAACGGCTATCGCCCGGCAATGACTGCAGGCAGAGAGAAGGTCACCGGTGTCATTGAACAACAGGATGTGGCCGGCACGCTGGCAATGGCGCTTTCGTTACGTCCCGGAGTTTCAAAAGTACTGGCTGTCCATGATTATACCGCCAGCGGGCTCGCCGTACGGCAGGAGGCTGAAACAGCCCTGGCCCAGTTTACGGGCAAGGTCGACATTTCCTACTCGGCAAATGTCCCTTTTAGCCAGTTGAGCGAAGAACTGAAAGCCATGCCCTCGGACGGAGTGGTCCTCATTCTTACCTATGTCACCGACAAGGCAGGCCGGACCTTTACCAGGGAGGAAAGCACGCGGCTGATTACCTCGCTCAGCCCAGCACCCGTCTATGCCATGCATGAAACACGACTCGGATTCGGGATCGTTGGTGGATTGCTGCTGGAGGGCAAGGAGCATGGTCGTCAGGCCGCCACTATGGCTCTCCGTATTCTGGAAGGAGCGGATCCAGGCCAGATGCCAGTAGAAGTGAGCCGGTCACGACCCATTCTTGATTATGAAGGAGCGCTCCGTTTTCACATCCCGCAGCATCTTTGGCCCAAAGATGCTCGGGTGATCAATCGGCCCCTTTCCTTCTGGGAACGCCACGGCGCTGTCCTGCTGCCTGCGGGAGTAATCATTGCCGTCATGGGATTGCTTCTGTTGGTTTTAGTGCTGTTAGTGAAACGACTCAGGCGGACTCAAGATATTGTGCGAGAAAGCGAGGCCAACTATCGCTTCGTGGTCAGCAGTATGGAGGAAAGCCTGTCGGTGATTGATGCCGAAGGTAACTTCCTCTTTGCCAATCAGCGTGCGGCACAGAAACTATCCGGAGGCCGTTTGCCCGACCTCGTTGGGGTGAACATACGCGACCTTGTTCCTCCAGACCAGGGGGAACGGCTGGTGGCGACCTATGACCGTGTTATCGATTCCGACCAGCCGCTGATCCAGGAGATCTCGGTCAGCCTGGCGGAAGGCGAACGCTGGTTTCTCAACAGGTTACAGCCGATTGAATATGGTCGCACGCAGACTAGGGCCTTGCTCTCCATCTCCCTTGACATCACCGAGCGTAAGCAAATGGAGGAGGCGCTGCAAAAGAGCGAGGCACTGCTGGCGCGCTCGCAGCAAATCGCACACGTAGGCAGTTGGGTTCTGGACTTGCCCACAAATCGACTAACCTGGTCGGATGAGGTCTACCGGATTTTCGGACTCGAGTCGCAGGATTTCGCCGCGACCTATGAAGCCTTCCTCGATGCCGTTCACCCGGATGATCGTTCCATGGTGGATGATATCTATACCCGGTCAGTGCGTGAAGGTTGGGACGGCGGCGAGATCGAACACAGGATCGTTCGTCGGGACTCCGGCGAGATCCGTCATGTCCAAGAGCGCTGTGTACATGAATTCGATATGGCTGGTTCCATAAAGCGTTCAGTCGGTATGGTGCAAGACATCACCGAACGTAGGAAGACTGAGGAGGCTATACGACAGCGCGAGCGCTTCCTCCACAGCGTCATCGAGACCACGGCCGACGGCTTCTGGGTGGTCGATGCCAAAGGCATAATAACGGAAGTGAACGAAGCCTATTGCGCCATGTCGGACTTTTCCAAGGAAGAACTGGTCGGCAGGCATATCAACGAAATCGATGCCGATGAAGCGCCGGAGCTGACCGCGGCACGGATCGGTCGGATCATTAGTCACGGCAGGGCACTATTCGAAACCCGACATTGCCGAAAAGACGGGACCCTTCTCCCGATGGAAGTGTCCGTCACCTTTGTTCCTGAGCAAGGCGGCCATTTCGTCTGCTTCTTCCGCGACCTGAGCGAACGTAAACAGGTGGAAAAATCACTCACCGAAAGTGAGCGCAACTATCGCCAGCTCATCGAAACCGCAGCGGATGCCATCTATCTGATCGGCGCGGATGGCACGATCATAAGGACAAACAGCGCCGCTGCCCGGATGCTGAGTTACACTACCGGCGAAATGGCCAATATGACCATCGACCGCATCGACCCCAATTTCAACCTCGAAGCCTTCATCAGCTATTGGCAGGTCATTGCAGAGGACACGCCGCAGTTGTTTGAATCGACCCATCTGCGCAAGGATGGCAGCCTTGTTCCTGTCGAGGTTTGCGGCGCCAAGTTCCGGTCTGGAGACACCATCTATTACTATGGCATCGCCCGCGACCTCACCGAGCGCAAACGGATGGAGGAGGAGCGGAGCCGTCTGCAGGCGCAACTGATCCATGCCCAGAAGATGGAGGCTATTGGTACTCTTGCCGGCGGCATCGCCCACGACTTCAACAACATCCTCGGAGCGTTGATCGGCTATGCCGAGATGGCCCGGGAGGACAGCCCCTCCGGTTCGGCCATCTCCTGGGCCCTCGACCGTGTGCTTGAGGCCAGCAACCGGGCG
>JBGSPP010000381.1:0-5161 GCA_041738515.1 Desulfobulbus sp. | reverse complement strand
CGGACTGTAGCCGTTTGGCACAATGGTCACTTTGAGGACAACGTAACCTATTCTCTGCTTGATACTCCCTGCGGAGAGGTGGTGGGCAAAGAGATCTGCTGTTTTCCTGCAAGTGTGAGCACCTTATTTCCGCGTGACCAGATTTTACAAGAACTGTACGCAGAGAGCTATATCGGTGTGACCCTCTGGGGTCATACAGGGGTGCCGATCGGCCTGATCGCTGTTATCGGGAAAAAGCCTCTTGAAAATCGACAGTTCGCTGAAACGATTCTCAAGAACGTTGCCATACGGGCTGCCGGAGAATTGGAGCGCATGAAGGCCGAGGAGTCCTTGCGAGAGAGCGAAGCCCGCACTCGAACCATTACTGACTCTGCCCGAGATGCCATCCTCATGATGGATCAGCATGGTATCATCTCTTATTGGAACCCAGCGGCAGAACAAATCTTTGGTTATACGAGGAGCGAAGCAATCGGGAGAAACTTGCATGAGCTCCTTGCTCCTAGCCGGTATCATCGCTCCATTGAAAATGCCCTTGCAGAATTTCAGCACACCGGACAGGGAAGGGCCATCGATACGATCCTTGAGATGGAAGGCTGCCACAAGGATGGTCATGAAATATCGCTTGAATTGTCTTTATCTGTGCTGCAGGCACCAGAAGGATGGCAGGCGATCGGCATTATTCGTGACATCACCGATCGGAAACGGGCGGAGGATGAAAAGCGGCAACTGCAGGCCCAATTGCTTCAATCACAGAAACTGGAGGCTATCGGCACCTTAGCCGGAGGGATTGCCCATGATTTCAACAATATTCTCGCAGCTGTAATCGGCTATGCCGACATGGCGAGAGAGCATGTTGAACCAGGTACTACCCTTGCGAGAGACCTTGACCAGGTACTCAATGCGGGTGAACGAGCAAAGGACCTGGTGAAGCAGATCCTCGCCTTTAGCCATCAGGGGGATACCGACCCAATCAATTTCTATCCTGCTGTGGTGGTCAAAGAGACTATCAAGCTTCTTCGCCCCACCTTGCCTTCCACTATTGCCATACAGCAGAACATTGACCAGAAAGCTGGGCCGGTGTGCATCGACCCGACCCAGATGCACCAAATACTCATGAACCTCTGCACCAACGCCTATCACGCCATGGAGGAGCAAGGCGGTGCCTTGGAAATCGTTCTGCGCAATGTTGAACTTGATGCCATTGCCTTAGGGGGAAGACCAAATCTCTACCCTGGCCCCTATGTTGAACTGGTCATCGGGGATAGCGGCCAAGGAATACCACCGGATATCATCAATCGGATCTTCGATCCATTCTTTACTACCAAGGGCGTTGGCAAAGGCACAGGCATGGGACTTTCCATTGTCCATGGAATCGCCAAGAGTTGCGGGGGCTTTGTTACCGTCGACAGTTCCCTGGGACAGGGAACCGCCTTTCATGTCTTTCTCCCCCATGCTGCCAGCGAAACGCCAGCCAAGGTTTCCTCTGAAGAATCTGTCCCGCTTGGCAGCGAACGGATCCTCTTCATCGACGATGAGGAGGTGTTGACGGAACTGGCCAAGACCATGCTCGAGCGTCTGGGGTATCTGGTCACAATACGCAACAATAGTCTCGAGGGGTTGACTACCTTTCAGAACCACCCGGATCGATTCGATCTGGTGATCACCGATCAAACCATGCCTGGAATGACCGGCATGGACCTTTCCAGACGATTGCTCCGGATTCGACCAAATCTGCCAATCATCCTCTGCACCGGATTCAGCGCCCTGGTCTCCGAAGAGAAAGCCAAGGCCATCGGCATTCGAGCGCTGGCACACAAACCCTTGACCAAGAAAGATATTGCCTTCCTCATCAGGAATGCGCTGGGTGATGGATGATTTCCAGATTGCTCGTTTCGGTTCCCCGTCATCCTGCCGAGAGTTGAAGACCAGAGCCCAGGAGTTGTTGGCGACAATTCGTCGCAATGTGACCATAGATTGGACGATCCGCGATGACGTTCGTACTCAGCTGCGCGTGCTTGTGAATAAACAGGTGACCACTAAGACAGCTTAGAGCAAGGAAAAATAGATGCGGTTGTTTTAACGGGTACCCTGAAACAACGGTGCTATACGGCGCAACCGACAGTTACCATTGTTGTTTCCTCTCCATTTGTGGTACAAAAATGGTTGACGAACCGTGAATTCTTGCCCAGCTTGGCCGGTTGTTCCAGAGGCAGGGCCGCACAGCCTCCCGCCCCCCTTTTTGCAGCAGAGCGCACTCATGACTCACCCCCAGCCGCTGGCCGCCACCGATCTGTATCTTCAATCGCTGCTCGATGCCTCGCCGGTGGGCATGCTGGTCTTCAACCACCGCGAGGAGGTCATCCTCTCCAACCCGCTGGCACAACGAATGCTCGGCCTCAGCCCGCAGCGCGCATCTCTTGGCCGCTGTGGCGATGCCATTCGTTGCGCCAACCGGCTCACAACCGACAAGGGCTGCGGCCATGCCGACGCCTGCCCTAACTGTCCGCTGTTCCATGGCCTACGTTCCGCCCTCGCCGGCACGACAACGCCTGCTGACCAGGAAGGCGAGACGAGGCTTGACCGCGAGCCAGGCTGTACTCCCCTGTGGATCCGCTACAAAATCCGACCACTGGTTATCAACGACCGGCAGGGCGCCATCCTCACCCTTGACGATATCACTGCCCTGCGTCAATCGGAACAGCAGTACGCCATGCTCTTCCGCGAAATGCTCAACGCCTTCGCCCTCCACGAGATTCTCTGCGATGACCAGGGCCGGCCCGTCGACTACCGCTTCCTCGCCGTCAACCCCGCCTTCGAGCGGATGACCGGTTTGCCTGCGGACCGGGTCATCGGCCGTACCGTCCTCGACGTCTTCCCTGGGATTACATCCTCCCTGATCGAAACCTACGGCCGGGTAGCCCTCAGCGGTGAACCTGTGCATTTCGAGTTTTACTCCCGGGAGATCGGCAAGTATTTCACGATCAGCGCCTTCTGTCCGACACCCGGCCAGTTCGCCTGTCTCTTTGATGACATCAGTGAGCATAAGCGGGCAAGGGAGGAAATTGCCAAGAGCGAGGCCAAGTACCGGTCCGCCTATACCCTTCTGCGCTCGCTCTGCGACAATGTCCCGGACATGATCTGGGCCAAGGACCTCGACAAGCGCTACCTGTTTGCCAATGCAGCCCTGTGCCGTGGCCTGCTCAATGCCACCGACACCGAGGAACCGCTTGGCAAATCCGATCTCCTTTTCGCCGAGCGCGAGCGGGCGAGCCATCCAAACGATCCGCAGTGGCACACCTTTGGCGAGCTGTGCCGCGATTCCGATGCGACCACCATGGATGCCGGCGCACCCATGCAGTTTGACGAGTTCGGCAACATCCGCGGGCAGTTTCTCTTTCTCGATGTGCATAAAGCGCCATTCCTCGACGAACACGGCGCCATGATAGGGACAGTGGGTTCGGCCAGGGACGTCACCGCACTCAAGGCCATGGAACAAGAACTCAGGGAAAGGGAGCAACGCCTGGATCTTGCCATCCGTGGAGCCGATCTCGGCACCTGGGACTGGCACATCCCCAGCGGCACCATCGTCACCAATCAACGGTGGGCGGAGATGCTGGGCTATACTGCAGATGAGGTGGAACCTTCTCTTGAATTCTGGTCGATGCGGGTTCATCCGGATGACTATGGCAGAACACAGGAAACCCTCGCACGCCACCTTGCAGGCGAGACAGAGCGCTACGAATCGGAGCACCGCCTGCGCCATCGATCCGGCGAATGGATCTGGGTCCTGGACAAAGGCCGGGTGATCGAGCGTGACGATCAGGGCAAGCCCCTGCGCGCCTGCGGCACCCATCTCGATATCACCCGCCAGAAGATCCTGATCGAGCAATCGCGGGACGGTATCGTCATCCTTGACCACCAGGGCAAGGTGCGGGAAGCCAACCAACGCTTTGCCGACATGCTCGGCTATTCATCAGAGGAAGTCCAGCACCTCCATGTCTGGGACTGGGATACGCAGTGGACGCGGGAAGAATTGCTACAGGCGGTCGAGCAAATAGATGCGACCGGGGATTTCTTTGAAACCTGCCATCGGCGGAAAGACGGCACCATCTTTCCCGTGGAGATCAGCACCAATGGTTCAATTTGTGGCGGCGAGAAACTAGTCTTCTGCGTATGCCGTGACATCAGCGAGCGCAAACGGATGGAAGAGGCGCTGCGAACCACATTACATCGAACTCAAATCATACTATCGAATATCCAACCCGGTATCCTTCTGGTTAGCGATCAAAACCGTATTGAATTTGTCAATCAGTCCTTTTGCGACCTCTTCAAACTTGAAGAAGCCCCGGCTGATTTGCTCGGAATTACAGCTGCCGAATGTATTGCCAAAATCAGCAACACCTACGCCGACCCTCCAAGCGCAATCACTCGAATCAAGGAAATTATCTCCCGAAACCAGCCTGTTAAGAATGAACAGATCGCTATCTCGGGGAAGCGAACATTTCTGCGCGACTATATGCCAATCAATATACAGGGGCAACAGTACGGCCGCCTCTGGCATCACTATGATATAAGCGATCGTAAACTGACAGAAGAAGCACTGGCGAGCAGAGATGCCCAACTCAGAGCCATTCTACGCAACATACCTCTAGACTTTTGGGTACGTGATCCATCACAACGCATCATCATGCAGAGCGATCAATCTGTCCGTTTCTGGGGTGATCTGGTCCGGAATCCACAGGCCGATTGGCAGTTTGATCAGCAGACGGTGGAGCGCTGGCAGAAGAATAACCGTCAAGCTCTTGTCGGGAACCTTGTCGTCGAGGATTCCCCGTTTATTACATCCACCGGCGAAAAGTTCGAGTGGCACAAAATTGTCGCTCCTGTCCGTGATGGAGAGGACATCCTGGGCATCATAGGAATCAACATCGACATCACCGAGCGCAAGCGGATGGAGGAGGAGCGGAGCCGTCTGCAGGCGCAACTGATCCATGCCCAGAAGATGGAGGCCATCGGCACCCTTGCCGGCGGCATCGCCCACGACTTCAACAACATCCTCGGAGCGTTGATCGGCTATGCCGAGATGGCCCGGGAGGACAGCCCCTCCGGTTCGGCCATCTCCTGGGCCCTCGACCGTGTGCTTGAGGCCAGCAACCGGGCG
>JBGSPP010000359.1:0-8040 GCA_041738515.1 Desulfobulbus sp. | reverse complement strand
GCCGGAGCAAGCCGCAGGGCCGCCAGGCCGCCGAGGCTGAATTCCCAGGCCCGGGTGTAGAACATGTAAAAGGCGGTATTTTCTCTGACGCCAGCAAGGAAAAAACAGGCGAGGAAGGAGAGTGCGGTCAGGACAAGAAAGAGGGTGGCGACGGCCCGGTCGGAGCCGGGCGCGGGGCACGGGCCGCTTCCTGTCGTTATGGCGGCGTCGGGCCGCCGCATCTGCTCTGTCGCCAGAAAGAAAAAGAAAATCAAAAGCGGCCAGAACAGGTAGAATTGCTCTTCCACCCCCAGCGACCAGGTGTGCAGAAGCGGTTGGCCCGCAAACCCCTCATCGAAATACCCCACATTGCGGGCAAAGAAAAAGTTGGCCAGCTGGGCGGCCGCGTAGCGTGCGGATTTGATGAAGTTGAGATAGGTTTGGGGAGAAAGCAGCAGGACGCCGGTCACCACCGAGAGGACCAAGACGGCAAACAGCGCCGGAAAGATTCGTTTCACCCTGCGGGCGTAGAATCGGGCGAAGGAGAAGGCGCCGGCCCTGGTTTCCCGCAGAATGATGCCGGTGATCAGGTAGCCCGAGATGACGAAAAAGACATCGACGCCGAGAAATCCGCCTGGCAACAGCGCCGGCGAGAGGTGGAAGAGGAACACAGAGAGCACGGCCACGGCGCGGATGCCGTCAATGCTGGGCCGGTAGGCGCTGCCGGGGACTGCGATGAAACGATTGTTCATGAACACTTGCCGATATCGGGCTATATTTGCCATGTATGACGGCGGATGACTGTCCGGATTGCATCCCGGAAATTCCGCAGGCGCTGTCCAGGAACGCCGGACGGCTGCTGTTCTGCCACACTTCTGAGGGTTTGACCAGCGCAAATTCCCCGATGGCGACAAATCCGACTTGATGTGGACCGCCCGCCGAGGATACGAAAGAAATTCATAGAGCCGCCGGCTCAGGTGATGTATATTTTTCCATAATAAGTCGGAGGCGTTGTTGTGTGCTGTCTCCGGCCGGGGCCGACGCCCGCGGCGACAGGGGAGTTGTCTGGGCCGCGTCTCGGCACAGTCCCCCCCCATATTTCCCGGAGCGATGTCATGGGCAACTGTCATTTTACTGAACTCGGGCTGGCCAACACCAGGGCCATGTTTCAGCAGGCGATGCGGGGGCAGTTCGCCGTCCCCGCCTACAACTTCAACAACATGGAGCAGTTGCAGGCCATCGTCACCGGCTGCGCCCGCTCGGCCTCGCCGGTGATAGTGCAGGTCTCCGGCAGCGCCCGCAGCTATATAGGCGCCGCCTTTCTGCCAAACATGG
This sequence comes from Desulfobulbus sp., assembly GCA_041738515.1. Lineage (GTDB taxonomy): Bacteria > Desulfobacterota > Desulfobulbia > Desulfobulbales > Desulfobulbaceae > Desulfobulbus. Next base: position 6,726 of record JBGSPP010000359.1, on the reverse strand, counting down.
CCCGGGCGGCGGTGGAACTGGCGCGGGAAACCAGTCCTGTCATTCCCATCGCCCTCCACCTCGACCATGGGTCCAGCTTTGAATTGGCCAGGGAATGCATCGATTCGGGCTTCTCCTCGGTGATGATCGACGCCTCCCATCACTCCTTTGCCGACAATGTCGCCCTCACCAGGCAGGTGGTTGCCTACGCCCACGACCGCGATGTCACCGTCGAGGCTGAGTTGGGCGTGCTTGCCGGGATTGAGGACGAGGTCGTGGCGGAAAAATCCAACTACACCCGTCCCGAGGAGGTCGAGCAGTTTCTCCATGAGACCGGGGTGGACAGCCTGGCCATATCCATCGGCACCTCGCACGGGGCGTTCAAGTTCAAGCTCAAGCCCGGCGAAGAGCCGCCGCCGCTGCGGTTCGACATCCTGGAGGAAATCGAGCGACTGGTGCCTGGTTTCCCCATCGTCCTCCACGGAGCCTCCACGGTGACGCCGGCGCATGTGGAAATGATCAACCGCTACGGCGGCAAGATGGACAACACCGCCGGCATCCCGGAGGAACAGCTGCGCAGGGCGGCTGCTTCAGCGGTCTGCAAGATCAACATCGACAGCGACGGCCGGCTGGCCATGACCGCGGTGATCCGCAAGATCTTTGCCGAGAAGCCCGGGGAATTCGACCCGCGAAAATATCTTGGCCCTGCCCGGGACGAGTTGGTTGCGATGATCATCCACAAGAATACCGCCGTGCTGGGCAGCGCTGGTCGTGTCAGATGAACACGCAGGGCGCCGAATCAGGGAGGGCAGCGGCGGAGCGGCTCCCTTGCCCGCCCAGTTGGCTGAACAGGTCGGCTCATGAAGCGAGATGACACCAATCTGGTCTGGATCGACCTGGAAATGACCGGGCTGAATCCGGCCACCGATCAGATTCTGGAAGTGGCGACGGTGGTGACCGACAGCCAACTGGACATTCTCGCCGATGGCCCGGTCATAGCCATCCATCAGCCGGAGGAGATGCTGCGGGGCATGGACAACTGGAACTGTGAGCATCACCAGCGCTCCGGTCTGCTCGACCGGGTTCGGCAGAGCAGCTACACTTGCAGGTTGGCCGAGTTGGAGACCCTGGCCTTTGTCAGGCAGTGGGTGGGGGAGCGGATTTCTCCCTTGTGCGGTAACTCGGTCTGGCACGACCGTCGTTTCCTGGCCCGCTTCATGCCGGAGTTGGAGCATTACTTTCACTACCGCAACATTGATGTCAGCACCCTCAAGGAACTGGCTCTGCGCTGGGCTCCGCAACTGGTCAAGTTTCGTAAGAAACGGCAGCATCTGGCCTATGAGGATATCCGGGAATCCATCGCCGAACTCAAGCATTACGGCGAATGCTTCATCAAGAAACAGGAGGCGCTCGGGGAGAAACCCGGGCCGCCTTCGAACAGTCAGGTCTAACCGGGTGTACCACCCCTTTCTTCAAGGAATCGAGCCGTGCGGAAATTCTCCTTTGGTCTGATGACCCTGTGTCTGTGTCTGTGTCTTGCTGTCTTGTCTGCCGCGCCTGTCCACGCCCAGGTGCCGGTCGAGCAACTGGCCGCCGAGTCCGAGGCCTACGTCAAGTCCACGGTGCGGAAAGAGCCTTCAAAGCCGGAAACCATTGTCGCCAGGGTCGAGGAGGCCTGCGCCCTGCTTGCCAAGGAGGGGCAGGCGGCTTTTCCCCGCTTCAAAGGCCAGGGCAGTCCCTTTCTGTTCGAGGGTACCTATATCTGGGTACACACCCTCAAGGAAACCAGGATGCTGATGCACCCGATCAAGTACCGGATGGAGGGCGAAGAACTCGCCAATCTCAAGGATGAGAAGGGGAAGCCATTTTTCCAGGTCATGAATGGTCTGGCCAGGGAGAAGGGTCAGGGCTGGGTCGAGTATTTCTGGCCGGTGCCCGGTTCCAAGGAGATTGCCCGCAAGGTGTCCTTTGTCAAACGCTGTACCATGGCCGATGGGGCTGAGGTGGTCATTGGCGCCGGCATTTACAACGGCGATCCGGAGGCCATCGCCAGGCTGGACATCCGCTGAAGCCTGCCGCGGAAGAATTTTGCTGCTTTCGTACCGCCGACAGGTTCGTTTCTGGCGACACGGGCCTCTGATCGGGTGGGCGCTGAAAAGCCTTGCGCTGCAATAAATGTCAAGTAATTCCGGAAAGTCGTACCCAAAGATGCTTGTCGCGCAATGGTTTTCGATTTTCCGGAAAACTTTTTTGTCCTTTCCAAAAATAAGGAAACGTTCTTGTTACCACTTCCTGCTTGCCCCGAGGCCGCCAAGCTATTTGAGATGGTCCTTTAATCCCCTGTAGTTCCTCGTTTAATTAAAATTTTTGAATTTTTCTATACTGATTCCCTGGTCTGGCCTGTTGTTTGCTTATTTGGGAGTAATAGACTGTGCCGTTCAATGTTTACCAAGGGAGTCGTTATGAAGAATGTAGCCGTTAAAAGCAGCCTGTTGTCCGCCGCCGTTCTCTTTTGCCTTTCCACCCAGGCCATGGCCCTGCCGGTAACCGGTGTGGATACCGTGAAGCTTGGCACTGGGGGCGGTATTGAGGGGCAGTATACCGTGGATGTGATTGGAGTGGGGCAGGCGATAGATTACTTCACCTTTTGCTTGGAGAAGAATATCTATTTTACTCCTGGAGTGACATATCAAGTTGATTCCGTTGCAGATTATGCCACTTCTGGCGGTGCTGGTTCAGAAGATGGGAAAGATTTTTTGGCGGATGAGACCAAATGGTTTTATTGGAAATACGTGACCGGTGCATTTGGCAAGTCTGTGGCCAATGTTACAGCCATGCAGAACATCATCTGGTTCCTAGAGGGAGAATTGACGAGTCTCGGGGACTACGCAGCCCAATATACCACTTGGCTTAGCTATGCACCGATTGTGGAGAATGAAAAGGACTTCTCAACTCCAGGCTACGTGGTCAAAGCCCTCAATATCAAGACTCTGGCGGGAACTGACGCACAAAGCCAGATCATCGGCGAGCCAGTGCCCGAGCCCACCACCATGTTGCTCTTCGGCGCTGGCTTGGTCGGACTGGCTGGTATCGGTCGCCGCCGGAGAAACAGCTGATCGTTACAGCCATTTTCCTTCCTCTTGTAAAGGCAGGCCTTCGGGCTTGCCTTTTTTATTTGTCGCGTTAGGATGCCGTTCGGGTTTCCCTCCGTTCCCCTCCTCCCGCCGCGCCATGCCTGTCTTCCGCCTCATCGCCGACCCTGTCTTTCCCGCGCCCGAACTGGCCGAACCGGACGGGCTGCTGGCCATCGGCGGCGACCTCTCCCCGGTGCGCCTGGTGACGGCCTACAGTCAGGGCATCTTCCCCTGGTACAGTGACGGCGACCCTATTCTGTGGTGGTCGCCCGCCCCCCGCCTGGTGCTCTTTCCCCAGGACTTCCACCTGCCGAAAAGGCTCGGCCGCACCATTGCCGCCGGCACCTTCCGCGTCAGCGTTGACACCGCCTTTGCCCAGGTCATTGAGGCCTGCGCCACCGCCTCCGGCCGCATTCGGCAGGGGACCTGGATTACGCCGGAGATGCGGGAGGCCTACCTGCACCTGCACCGGCTCGGCTTTGCCCATTCCATCGAGTGCTGGTCGGGTGATCGGCTGGCGGGTGGATTGTATGGCGTCAGCCTCGATCGGGTTTTCTTCGGCGAATCCATGTTCACCCGCATCAGCGACGCCTCCAAGGTGGCCCTCGCCACCCTGGTCAGGCTGGCCCTGGATCGCGGCATCGCCATGATCGACTGCCAGATGACCACCGACCATCTGCTCCGCTTCGGAGCGCGGGAGATCGACCGCGAGGCCTTCCAGGCCCTGCTTGACGAACACGTTGATCGCTGCCTGCCGCAGCAACCTTGGCGTCTGCCCTGACAACTCGTCCATACTGTCGCAGGGGGGACAGAGTGGAGCAGGGGGCGGGAATCGCAACAAACGGAGGCATGGAACTGATCGAATGACGGGAAGGAAAAAATCGCCGGTCAAGGCGGGCGGAAAACGGGCCAGGCCTACTGCTCCAGTTCGAATTCGTAGCGCAGGCCGGAGCGGGAGAAGTGGCGGTCGATTTTCTTCAGCCCGTAGAGGTTGGTGACCTGGAAGTTGACCTCCCAGTCGCCAATCTGGGCCGCGCCCTTGCCCAGATAGACCACGTCCACCAGCTTCATCTCTTCCGGGGCAACGGAGAGCATCATGAAGAGGCGGTTGCGCGAGGCCTGCATGACGATGTATTTCTGCGGCTTTTCGATACGGGTCGCCTGCAGTTTCCAGCGCACCTCCACCGCGTCCTCGCGCTGGAAATGGATTCTGCGCAGTTGTTCGCAGTCCTTGCGGTGCAGGGAAAGCCCCCGCTCGCTAAGCAGGCCGATGACGCCCTTGTCCAGCGGACCGGGTTTGCAGCAGGCTGAGGATTTCATGACTACTGGGTCAACGGTGGCCAGATCGACCCGGTTGAAGACCCCGGTCGGCTGGAACAGGGTTGGCCGGTCGACGTACAGGCCGTTCCTGATCTCGTAGATCAGTTCGCGCAGCCGCACCTTGCCTTCACCGATCTGGTGGTGCAGTTCCTCCATGGATTCGATGTCGAAATAGGCGAGAATGTCCCGCATTCCTTCTTTTTCCGTCACCTCGCGCGGCACCCCATAGCGCCGCAGTTCCTGGGCGAACACCGAGGCGCCGATCTGCCGGGATACCGACTCCCGCCGCAGGCGGAAGGCCTTGGCCAGCTCGGAGCGGGCCTTGGGCGTCTGGCAAAGCAGCTGGATGGCCGGGTCAAACTGCACCGGCTCCTCCTGTCGCAGAACCTTGATGACGTTGCCGTCGCGCAGCTGGTGTCTGAGATCAACACGCTGGTTGCCGATCATGCCGCCGATGCAGGTGTGGCCGATGGCGGTATGCACCCGGAAGGCGAAATCGAGCAAGATGGAGTTGACCGGCAGGCAGATCAGGTCGCCCTGGGGGGTGTAGGTGTAGATTTCCTTGCGGCCGCTTGCGGCGATCATGTCCCGGTAGGAGACGCTGTCATCACTGCCGAGGATGTCGAACATCTCCTGAATTTCGTTGAAAAACTTACTGTTGGCCTTGCTGTCGGCGGCCCAATCCTTGATCATCCCGCGCTGGGCGCGCCGGGCCATCTCCTCGGTGCGGATTTTGAACAGGAACTTGCGGCCGTTGATGTTGGGACGGGCATGCAGGCCCTGGTAGCCGGTGGGTTTGGGGTTGGCGATGAAATCGCGGATGGTGCGGGGGATCGGCGGGTAAAGCTCGTTGAGCGCGCCCAGGGCCTGGTAGCAGCCGCTCTTGGTTGCCAGCAGGACGAGGATCTCACAGGGGATCTCGATCTCCTTCATCAGCAGGCGGTTGCGGATGTCGAAATAGGCCCACAACCCCTTGGTCCGCAGGGTGACCTTCCCCTGCAGTCCCTCCTTTTCCAGGGCCGCCTGGATGTTGGCGATAATCTCCAGGACCACGGGGTCGTTGCGCAGGCTGTTGATGTGCAGTTGCAGGCGGTTGCCCTGACGCGGGAACTTGAAGGCCAGCGCCAGGTTGTACAACTCCCGCTTGATGGCGAACAGGCCAAGGATGGTGGCCAGCGGAGCATAGATATCCAGGGTTTCATCAGCGATCTTCTGTCGCTTGTGCCGCGGCATGCTGGAAAGGGTGCGCAGGTTGTGCAGCCGGTCGGCGAGCTTGACGATCATCACCTCCAGCTTGGCCGCCGCGCCGCTGAAGATCTTGCGATGCACCAGTTTCTTGAAAGTCTGGCGGTCGCCGGTATAGTGGGTCACCTTGGTGCAGCCCTCGACGATGGCCTCGACGTTGGCGCCGAACTTGCGCCGGATCACCTCGCCGGTGACCTCCTCGACGTCCTCGACCGTGTCGTGGAGCAGGGCCGCGGCCAGGATCTCGGCGTGGCGGATGTCCAGTTCCTCGGCCAGGATCCGGGCCACCGAGCAGGGATGCATGATATAGGGGTCGCCGGAGCGGCGCCACTGCTGGCCGTGGGCCTCTATCGCGAAATCAAGCGCCTTCCAGAATACTTGCGTCTCCGGTCCCTCGCCGATGAAACCGCGCATGACCTCCCGGTATTTTTCTATGTCGTAGAGCGCGTACTGCATCAGGTATTTGCCCGTCGCCCTTCCTTTTTCTTTTTTTGGCCGCGAAATGGGGTACAATTGTCGATTAAGTCAACAATAAACTAACACTGTAGCAGATCGCCGATCCCTGAACAAAGGGAATTTCGCCGCCTGCCGGTTTTCATGGTAATCATTCGCAGCCCATTGGAGAAGAGATGGCGAGAAGATCTGTTCGCACACGCAACAAACCCCCGCGTAAACAGCGCGCCCACACCCATCGTGATGGGGGCGGCGGCCAAGCCCCGGCGGCACCCACTCTGGAGTCATTGATCCAGACCCTGCTGGCCGAACGGAGCGAGGGGCTCGGTTCGGCCGCGATCGCAGAGGCTCTCGGGCTTGCGCCCCGTCAGCTGCCGGGGTTGCGCAAAAGCCTGGGCCAACTGGCCGACCAGGGCCGGATCGCGAGGCGCGGCAAGCTGTTCTGCCCGGCCGCTGCGCCCGAGCGGTTGCGGGCCATCCTCGACATCACCTCCAAGGGATTTGGCTTCGCCATGATCGAGGGTGAGGCCAAAGGCGGCAAGGACGTGTTCATCCCGCCTCAGCACCTGGGGGGAGCCAGCCACGGCGACACCGT
>JBGSPP010000310.1:0-5936 GCA_041738515.1 Desulfobulbus sp. | reverse complement strand
TTCCCCGCTGCGGATCATGGCCCCGATCCGCTCGACAATGGCGGTGTAGGCGTATTTTTTTGTTTCCCGGTGCGGGCCAGTCGGTTCTGGTGGTTGCTGGGTATCCATATTGGTCCAACCAATACGAAATCATCCGGGATGAGTCAATATATCTTTACGGTATTGGAAGATGAAAAGTACCTGAAAAAGGTTGTCCAACAGGACGCCTCCGCCACACCGCCGCCTGCCTCGCCCCAAGGGTCAGGCTGCGGCCTCGGCCCAGCACCGATGCGATACGTTGCTGACTTTTTCGTTGTCGCTGGTATAGTGGCTTTCCCCCCAAAGCCTCCGGGAAAAAACTGTCCTCTCCTTTTCCAGCCACCACCGTACCGCCATGGGCATCGCCACCGACATCATCCTGCTTGTTCTTGCCGCCTTCTTCTGCGGTCTTCTGATGCAGCGGCTGCGGCAGCCGCTGATCCTCGGCTATATCCTCGCCGGCGTCATCCTCGGCCCGCATACCGGCGGCCTGACTATCACCGAGATTCACGACATCGAACGGTTGGCCGAGATCGGTGTGGCCCTGTTGCTGTTTGCCCTGGGACTTGAGTTCTCGCACAAGGATCTCAAGCCGGTCAAGTACATCGCCCTGATCGGCACACCCCTGCAGATCGGCCTGACCATCGCGCTTGGCTTCGGCATCGGCCGGATGATGGGCTGGGATCTCAAGACCTCGATCTGGTTTGGCGCCCTGATCTCGCTCTCCAGCACCATGGTGCTGCTCAAGACCCTGATGAATCAGGGCTGGCTCGGTACCCTGTCGAGCAAGGTCATGATCGGCATGCTCATCGTCCAGGACCTGGCTGTGGTGCCGCTGCTGATTCTGCTGCCGCTGATGAACGACCCCGCGGCCGGGATGTCGCAGCTGGGGCTGGCCGCGTTGAAGGCGGCAGCCTTTCTGCTATGCATGTTCGTCCTCGGCACCAGACTGCTGCCCTGGCTGTTGCGGCGGATCACCCGTCTCGGCTCGCGCGAACTGTTTCTGCTTTCGATTATCGCCATCGGCCTGGGGATCGGCTATGCCACCTATGCAGTCGGTCTCTCCTTTGCCTTCGGGGCCTTTGTCGCCGGCATGGTCCTCAACGAGTCCGATTACGGCCATCAGGCCCTGAGCGACATCATTCCCCTGCGCGATGTCTTCGGCCTGCTTTTTTTTGCCTCGGTCGGTATGCTGATCGATCCGGGCTTCCTGATTGATCATTTCGGTTCCATCCTGGTGCTGGTCGTGCTAGTCAGCCTGGGCAAGGGGCTTATTTTTGCCGGCATCGCCCGGGTCTTCCGCTACGGCAACGTCATCCCCATCGCCGTGGCGCTGGGCCTGTTCCAGGTGGGCGAGTTTTCCTTTGTTCTTGCCCAGGTGGGCGTTTCCACCAAATCCATCAGCGTTGAATTGTATAATCTGGTGTTGACCACCGCGGTGCTGACCATGGTGCTGACCCCGATTGTCTCCACCCAGACCGCACGCCTTTACGCGCTGAAAAAACGGTGGTTTCAAAAAGAGCCGCTGGAGTCGATCAATTTCCCGGACAAGGGATTCAGGGGGCATGTGGTCATTGCCGGCGGCGGCCGGGTGGGCACCCAGATCGCCCAGACCCTGCATCGGCTGGCCATCCCGTTTGTCCTCATCGAACTTGACCAGCGGCGGGTCGAGCAGGCCCATCACGCCGGATTCGCGGTGGTCTACGGCGACGCCAGTCATGAGGTGGTGATGGAGGCGGCGTCGGTGGCCAGCGCGGCCCTGCTGGTAGTCACCATTCCGGGCATCGTTGAATCGACGACGATTATTACCCACGCCAAACGACTCAATAAAAACCTGGCCGTGGTCGCTCGGCTGTCCGATCCCGATTTTTTTGCGGTGTTCAGTGACCTGGCTGTGACCGATCTGGTCTATCCCGAACTGGAGGCCGGGCTGGAGATGACCCGGCAAGTGCTGCTCGCCCTGCGAATCCCGGTCACCGAGATCCAGCGGCACACCGAAATGCTGCGACAGGAATATTTCACCAGCAGCCTCAGCCAGACCAGGCCCTACCAGACCCTCGCCCAGTTTCGTTCGGCCGAGCAGCAGTTCGACCTGCAATGGGTCCACCTCGGCGACCGCTGCCGCCTGACCGGGCAATCCATCGGCGAGAGCGAGATTCGCAAGCGGACAGGAGTATCGGTGGTCGGCATACTCCGCGACGACAAACTGGAACCCAATCCCGGACCGGATTTCCGTTTCCACGACAAGGATATGGTAGCCATCATCGGTTCGGCCGGCGCTCGCGAGGCCTTCACGTCCCTGTTTTTCCACGCGCCCGAACAACCCGCGAACATCCCGACATCCGCCTGAGCGGCATCCCCCGACCAGGACGAGGCTCGCCCCTGTCGTGCCGGCTTTTACCTGTCCGGCAGTCTGGGAGGGATTGCCCTCGTCCGGAGGCAACGCCATGAGGGGGACATAATTCCTCATTTTCAAAATTATTTTTCCAAACTTATCGCCCATTCCTTCGTTCTACCCTCCACATTGTGGCAGGTGTGCCCGGCCAGGAATGGCTCCCTTGCCCTGGACGGGGACAATATGCCTCCTCGGCGTGGTCGGATGACCCGTCACCATAAAACTGAAGCGCCATTCATCAATAGTGGTTCATCCTCTTGTTCTCGCCAGACAAAAACAGATTTTTACTGCAATCCCGTTGATTTTCCCGGCAAAAAAAGCAATGAGGTTTACACAAATTGATTGACATCTTGACCCAACTTTTGAATGATCACAACTCGATGGGCGCGAGTTGCGTGCTCTGGCGTGAACAGGGATCAGCACGAATCATCCGCCATGCTGTTGCATGCGGTAGTTTTATGTTCAGTGGTCCTGCAAGATTGCCTGTTCTACTTGTCATACCATTTTTTGCTTTGCTCTTTCTTGCGGTATTCCTGTTGTCTTGCTGTCGTAGGCTGCAATCAACGAATAGCTGGTGAATAGAGAAGCATGTCCATTTTCCCTCACGATTGCGACGATTGCGGCAAGCCTGAAGAGAATTTCAGGTTCTGTGAAAACAGATGCATGCTGGCCAGTTGTCCTGAGTGCTCCTTTCTGATCCAATTTTATGGTACGGGCTGCGGTAATGTCCGCGTGTACTATCTGTGTCGTTCCTGCTATGAGGAGCGCATGAAAAGAGGTTTCGTCGAAGCCTAAAACAAGGAGGTGTATGAAGAGTATACGGGAGATGTTGGCATCGTTGTTTCAATCCAATAAGAAGAACGAGGAGGTTTGCATGGACGTTGACAAAAGGATGACACTGAAAGACGCAGTAGCAAAGTTCATCCATGATGGCGATACAGTGTATTACGGTGGCTTCCAGATCATGGTCCCTATGGCCCTGACGCACGAGATCATCAGACAGAAAAAACGGCACCTCACCACGGTCGAATCTTCCACGGACTGCGGCGGCCTGGATATCCTGGTCGGCGCCGGTTGTGTCACTGAAATCCATTCCGCCTGGATCATGAACTGGTATGTAAAGGCCCCCTACGCCATTCGTCGGGCCTTCAACAACGGCCACCTCAAACGCTTCGATATTTCCAACTTCGGCGCCACCAGTGCCCTGATGGCCGGTTTTCTCGGCATCCCCTTCATTCCGGTACGCGGCAACATCGGCTCGGACATGCCCAAGCATAATCCGACCGACATCCGGGAACTCGAAGATCCCTTTACCGGCAAAAAAATCAGCGTCGTCCGCGCCTGGCGCGCCGATGTGGCAGTTATTCACGCCCAGAAGGCTGACCGCCTTGGCAACGTCGTTTCTTACGGCACCCGTGGCGTAACCGACGAGTTCGGCGCCATGGGCACAAAACGCGGCGTCATCGTCACCTGTGAAGAAATCGTCGAGCCGGAAGAGATCCGCAGCGATCCCGACCGCGTCATCGTTCCCTATTACAAGACTCTGGCGGTCGTGCACTGCCCCTACGGCGCGCATCCGTCCGCCTGCCGCGGCTACTACGGTCTGGACATCCGCTTCAACCAGTATCAGGGTAAGCACGAGCGGTATGCGGATCTGCTGCCACTCTTCCTTGATGAGTGGGTCTACGGCGTCAAGGACCATGCTGAATACATCGAGAAATACAAGGCCAAATTCGGTGCAGAAGGCCTGGAACGGTTGAAACCAACCTTGGGCTTCAAGCCAAAACTGGAAGTCGACTACGGCTATCATGATCCGGCAGTCTGGAAAGGCGTGCCCTTGTATACTGACGACCGTCTCAAAGCTTACGAAGAGGCACTGGCCGCTAAAAAAGGGGGTAACTGATCATGACTGCACCTGCATATAAACTGACCGAACTCATGGCCATCCGCTGTGCCAAGGAAATCCAGGACGGCGAGGTTGTTTTCGTTGGCGTCGGCCTGCCGCTGGTTGTTGCCGGCTATGCCGTGGCTACCCATGCCAAGAACATGATCATGTTCACCGAGGGCGGCGCCATTCGCGCCACCGCGGCTCCGGGTCTGGCCATCACCGTCGATGATCCCTGCCTGTTCACCGGCGCGGATGCCGCATTCGGCATGCTGGCTACCATGGCCGCATTGCAGCGCGGCGAGGTCGACGTGGCTTTCATCGGCGGCGCCCAGATCGACAAGTTTGGCAACATCAACTCCACTGGCGTCGGTGACTGGAGCAAGAAGGAAAGCTTCACCTACTTCGCCGGCAGCGGTGGCGCCAACGACATGGCCACCTCGGGCAAGCGTGTTCTCGCCATCATGCCCCAGGATAAAAAGAAATTCGTTGAAAAGGTCGATTATATTACCACCCCCGGCTACCTGGGCGGCAAGGGCGACCGGGAACGGCTCGGCATGATCGGCGACGGACCGGACTGCGTTGTCAGCACCATGGGCGTCTATCGTTTCGACGAGGACACCAAGGAGATGTACCTGACCGAGTACTTCCCCGGCCAGACGGTTGAGAAACTCAAGGCTAACTGCGCCTGGGATCTCAAGGTTTCGCCCAATGTGATCGAGACCCCGGCACCGACCCCGGAGGAGATTGCCATCATCCGGGCCATTGACCCGACCGGCTTCTATCTCGGCTAATAACAAAACGGTTCAACCGATGGGGAGGGCGGCGCCGCATCCGGCGTCGCCCTTTTCTTTTGCCCGGGATTGGGGACGAGGTCGATGGTGTGAACGCCGCGATTCCCGGAAATATTTGCATCAAAAGCCTTCCTGTGGTACGTAACGGAGGCACAATGCGGGCGGCATGCTGCTTTGCCGAATTCTTGTTTCCACAACCCAGCGCCCCATCCCCACGCACACACAGATACCATTCGCCCCGATTGACACCGTCGAAACCCGACGAATCCCTTGGCCGCCATCGCGGCATCAGGGCGAGCGCCTTCGGGCGGCGATTCTTTCTTCCCACGCAGACGCCAGGCCGCAATGAACGCTACCAACTACCGAGAAATCCCCTATAATTTCACTTCGGCCGACGACCGGTTGATCATTAACCAACTTTTCGGTCCGGCCGTCTGGGACGACCTCGAGGAACTCCGCAGTCAGCGGGTCACCGGCCGCTCGGCCCGACTGGTGATGCGCTGTATCGGCGACCTGTTCATCCTCCACCGCAATCCCTTTCTCTACCAGGAACTGATCGATTCCACCCGGAGGCGGCACAGCTTCTTCCGCACCATGGCGAAAGACCTGGACATCATCGAGGGAACGGCCCGCAAGGTCAAGGTCGATGCGGCGCGCAGCGACAAGGTCGTCAACCTGGTGCGGCTCTGCCGCGAGCGGGCGCGTGCGGTGCAGCGGGAGATCGGCAATGCCTCGGCTTTTCGCCGCAAGGCCGGCCGGCGGCTCGGCGCGATCATCGGCCAGGACAATGTCAGCTTCGACCCCTTTGCGCTCATCAGCCATGCCACCGACGCCACCGACTGGC
>JBGSPP010000297.1:0-5574 GCA_041738515.1 Desulfobulbus sp. | reverse complement strand
GCACCAATCCTACGATCAATACCTGATCGGCCACCCCAATTTCTACACCATCACCCGCTACAACCAGAGCACCCATTACGCCATGGCCGTGCATGAACTGGCGCAGACGATCAAGCGACGGCTGTAGTGTAGCCGGGGAGTATCGGTCACACCGCACCTGACCTACCTTTCCAAGAAGCCGACAGGCCGAGCAATTGGCTTGTCCGGCAATCCTTTCGGGGAGAATGCCGCCCGGTCATGGTGGTGGACTTTCTTCAGCGAGAGCGGCAGGAATTACATCAGGCAGAAACCGTTGTCGCCTTGAAATCCATCGTTTCCGCATTATTGTCAAGGCTTGCGTTCGAACTCAAAGAGAATTCGGGCAAGAAACGCCTCTAAGCCTTTCAGGGCGACACACTGTGACGGTGGTCGTCCAGAACCCACTGTACTCCGGAGACGCGGTTACGGTCGGGAAATATCTTTCAGGAAGGCCGGGCTTATACCCGTGGCCGGTTGGCTGGATCCGGAGAGGATTCAGGCGCCACCGCCCGCGTGCTGGCAAGGGAGTGTGGTATGACTACAGCGTTTCTGGCCGTGGTGATCGGCTTGGGTGTTCTGGTCTGGAGCGCCGACCGCTTTGTCGAGGGCGCGGCGGCGACTGCCCGCCACTTCGGCATGCCGGCCCTGCTGATCGGCATGGTCATCGTCGGTTTCGGTACCTCGGCCCCGGAAATGGTCGTGTCCGTCATTTCAGCCTCCCAGGGCAACCCGGGACTGGCGCTGGGCAACGCCTATGGCTCGAACATCACCAATATCGCCCTGATTCTCGGGCTGACCGCCCTGATCAGTCCGATCGCGGTTCATTCGACCGTGCTGCGCAAGGAGTTACCGATTCTCACCCTGGTCACGGGGCTTGCGGCCTGGCAGATGATGGATAACCGTATCACCAGGCCGGACGCTGTGGTGCTGCTGGTGGTGTTTTTCGGGATCATGGGCTGGACCATCTGGCAGGGGCTGCGGAACAGGGGTGACGCCCTGGGCAACGAGATGGAGGAGGAGTTGGCCAACCACGCCATGCCGCTCGGCAGGGCGATATTCTGGCTGGTGGTCGGCCTGCTGTTTCTGATCGCCAGCTCACGTCTGCTGGTGTGGGGGGCGGTGGACATTGCCCGCGGCTTCGGGGTGAGCGACCTGCTCATCGGCCTGACCATCGTCGCAGTGGGCACCTCGCTGCCGGAACTGGCCTCCTCGCTGATCGCCGTCCGCAGAAAGGAGCATGACATCGCCCTGGGCAATGTGCTTGGCTCCAATCTGTTCAACACCCTGGCGGTAGTGGGTATCGCCGGCGGCATCCATCCCCTGGAAGTCGGTCCCGAGGTTTTTTCCCGTGACATTGCGGTCATGGCCGGACTGACGTTTTCCCTGTTCCTGTTTGGCTACGGATTCCGCGGCCCCGGCCTGGGGCGCATCAACCGTATCGAGGGCGCGGTCCTGCTCGCCTGCTACATCGGCTACACGATTGTGCTCGCGCGTGGCGCCTTTGCTGGTTAAGTGCGGCGCCGCTCCGTTCTCAGCCAACCTGCAGGAGGGCGCTTGCCAGGCGCGGCAGGGATGTCCCCGCATCCCCCTGGAAGAAGAAGTCCGCCCCTTTGTCGTACTCACCACCCGGCAAAGACGGCTCGCGGTTGAACTCGAAAAGCTTGCCCCCGTTGCGCCGCACCATCGAGGGCAGGGCGGCGGCGGGATAGACCTGGGCCGAGGTGCCGATCACCAGCAGCAGGTCGCAGGCAGCGATGAACTCGTGGATCTCGTCGAGTTGACGGACATCCTCGCCGAACAGGACCACGTTCGGTTTGAGCGGGAAGGCGCAGGCTGGGCAGCGCGGGATCTCCGTTTCCCGGAAATACCGCTCCTCCGCCGGGACCAGCGTGGAACAGTGCAGGCACTGCAGGTGCTGGTGCTCGCCATGGATCTCGAACACCCGGGTGCTGCCCGCCAACTGATGCAGGTTGTCGATGTTCTGGGTGACGATGCCGTGCAGCCGGCCCTGCTGTTCCAGATCGACCAGAGCCGTGTGGGCCGGGTTGGGTTGTTTGCCGAGCAGCACCCGGCCGAGGGCCCGATAGAGTTCCCATGCCTTGGCCGGATTGCGGTAAAAGACCTCGATGGTGGCGTATTCCTCCGGGGAAAAGACGGTCCAGAGGCCGCCGGGACTGCGAAAATCGGGGATGCCGCTGGCTGCTGAGATGCCGGCGCCAGTCAGGGCGGCAACGCATCGGGCGGAGCGCAGGGCGGACAGGGCGGCGGGAAGATGCTCCTCGGCCGCGTTGGCGACGATGGTCTTCATGGGCAGGCAGGGCAGCGAACCATGCAAAAAAGAAAAGGGGACTGGACATTCCTGTCCACTCCCCCAAGCTCCTTGCCCGGCCGCATTGTTGGTCTTGGGCCTTCAGTGCAGAACGGCGCTCCCTTTGTGCGCCATTTGCCCGGAAAAGTCGTCAATGAAGGCGCCGCCGATACGCATGCCTGCATCCAAATGACGGACGGTGATCACCCGTTCAACCTCCATCGCTGAACCGGTGTCTGGCTGATAGCTGACGATCAGCTTGTCATCCTTGCGCACCGGCACTGCGTCGGCCAGATGCAGGAGCAGGCCGCCCGTGGAATGATCGGCAATGGTGCACTGCCGAGCCCGGTGTTTGGGCGTGGTCAGGGGACGGACTGTTCCCGTAATCTCCGTTTTCTTGCGAAAATCCTTCCGAAATTCCAGTTCGATGTCAAAGGACTCGGCACAGGTGCAGGTGACCTTGAGCGAGTGCTTCCTGTTCTTGAGCGAGTCAACGGGGACGGAGCTTTCCTTACCGCATGACCGGCATTTGATGGTCAGAACCTCTTGCCTGTTGACGAAGTATTTTTGTTTATTTCCAGCGCCCATGACGTGCCTCATCTGCATGAACTGTACCACATGGTGGTGGCCCCATTGTTTGGGATTGTTCCGATCGAGAACAGTTTATGTCACGCTCACCACGCGATCTCTTGCTAATACTATAGATGCTCCCATTGCGGGCTGTCGAGAAGTATTTTCAGCAGCGGTCAAGGAAATCCCCGGTGAATGGGGCGGCTGCTGTTTACGCCTGTCAATGAACCTGCCTGTCTGTCTTGAGAAAGATGGCGTCGTATACTTTGCGATAGGCGGCGATGCTGTTCGTGTCCAGCCATCGCTCATAGGCGGCGCGATAGCGCCTGGTCGGCCGTTCGGCCAGGAGGATGCGGTTGATCTCGGCGATGATGGTTCTGCCCCATTCGTTATTCGAGCAGCCGACCGAACTCATCCAGGCATCATACCCCTGCTGGTTTTCCTCGATGGTCAGGGTCAGAATCCGGTCCCGAATCCCCATCTGCTCCGCCTGAAACAGGGCCTCCTCGGGCAGGCCGATAAGCCCGTTCACCCGGTTGAGCATCAGCATCTTGAACAGATTGAGCGAAAGTTCCTGGCCGGCGACCTCGACGATGTCTTTCGACCCGGCATGCTGCCCAAGAATCTGATCAACAGCCTGGCCGTAGGAACGGTCCTTGGCCAAGCCGATGGCCAACTCCTTGTTGTTCAGGATTTCTTCCAGGCGAACAGAGCCGCGGTTGCCAAACTTCTGCCAGTGGTCCCTGTTGATGATGACCACCGCGGGCAGGGTGAGAAAGCTGGGGATGGAAAAGTGAATGAACTCTTCCCGTTCCGGGGTCTTGTACAGGCCGACGCTGCAGACCTTTTCCCCCTGCTTGAACTTGTAGAAATGGCGGGTGATGTTGGTGACCATCTCCTCATGGTCATACCCGGTGAGACGCTCCTGGAGAATATCGCTGATGAGGTCGCCATAACCTTGCTCCTGCAGGGGACCGCTTTGGATGAAGTAGGGTGGCATCTCCGCCTCCATCCAGATCACCGAGTCCCTGGCCATGACTCGGGAGGCGCATGGCAGCAGAATCAGGGCCATGAGCGTCATGGCCGAAAGCTTCGTGCGGCGAGTCATCGATCCTCCTTGGTCAAGGTTTTGGTGCGGTGGACGGCGTGGAAAGAAGGATCTCATCCTGGATGGCGGTCAGTCGTTCATCCACCGTGCCTCGGTTGAAGAAGAGGCGGAACAGCAGCCAGGTGTAGGCGAGTACGGCCAGCACTGCCACCCAGGGCAGGAAATACCCGACCGGGCAGAGGACCAGCACGGTCAGCCAATGGAGCAGGATCACCTGCCGGCTGTGCAGTTGAAGGGGAAAGTCGCCGTGCCGGCCGATCACCGCGAGCCCACTGATGTTCCAGCCGTAGAGGGCGGTGAAGGCGTGCAGGCGCAGCAGCGGATGGCTGAACTCGGGCGTGTAATAGCTGGAAAAGGAGAGCAGGATATAGGCGATGCCTGTGATCGAGGTGATCAAGAGAAAGAGGATGCCCGAGGTGAGAAAGGCCTTCTGCTGCAGGGCGATGCCCTCGTGCCAGTAGAGATAGAGAATGAAGGCCACGGTCAGGAACAGGAGGGTGCTGATCACCACCTGGGACAGAAACAGCCCGGCCAGGATGAAGAGGAAAAAGACGATCACCCCCAGGTTGATGATCCAGAAGGCCGCTTCCTTGAGCAGGGCGGTCAGCCGGAGCGTCTCCTCCCGCATCAGGCTGAAGATCACCGACATGGAGATCAGCGAGATGGGGAAGGAAAAGCCGAGGAAGAAGGTGTCGAGCTTGAGTTTGTCGAGGGTGATCCACTTGAGATACACCGAATTAAGAATCACCGGGCTTGAAAACAGCAGGCCCAGGGAGAGACAGAGCAGGGCCGCCTGGTGGAATTTGCGCGCGACCTGTTCATGGCTGGAAAAGAGCGCCCGGGGCAGTCGGCTGCCGAAGTGTTCGATGCGCACGTCCTCGACCAGCTTGGCCAGGGCCAGCGGGATGACCATGGCCGGCAGATACCACTGGAGGAAGGCGCAGAGGGCAAAGCCGATGGCCAGGACAAGGAAGAGCACGGCGCGCCGGGAGAGGTCGGAGCCGCCCTCGGTGAAATAGATGAGCAGGGTGCCGCCGCTGCAGAGGTTGAAGAGAAAGATATGCAGACGCTCGAAGTTGTACAGGGCGGGTGGGAACAGGTGGTGGAAAAAGCCGCAAGTCAGGGCCGTGGCCATCATGGCCAGCAGCAGGGATTTCAGTTTCCAGCTCACGAGGCCAAGGCTCCGGTCGGGTTTCCGGATTCGGGTTTGCCGAGCAGATGGCGCAGCGTGGTCGCCAAATCCCCATGGCGGAAACGGTAGCCGGATTGCTGCAGCTTGTCGGTGGCGACCCGGCAGCCGCCCAGCAAGACTTCGGAGGCCATCTGGCCGTACAGTGATTTCAGCAGTACTGCGGGGACGGGGGGCAGCCGGGGGCGGCCCTTGACCCGGGCCAGGGTGCGGAGGAGTTCGGTGTTGGTCACCGGCTGGGGCGAGGCGATGTTGACCGGGCCAACCAGCGCCTCGCAGGTGAGGGCGTGGAGGATCGCACCGACCATGTCGTGGATGCCGATCCAGCTGATGTACTGGTCGCCCGCGCCGAAGCGGGCGGGGAACCCCAGCGCCGAGGTG
>JBGSPP010000270.1:0-7893 GCA_041738515.1 Desulfobulbus sp. | reverse complement strand
GCTGGTGATCCGCGACCTGACCACGCCCGAGCCCCGGCACGCCGGCCGGAGACGGGGCTTTCACCGGTTTCTTGGCGCCAGCGACGCCATGCAGGCGGTGTACAGCCTGATCGAGAACGTTGGCCGGGTGGATCTGAACGTGCTGATCACCGGCGAATCGGGCACGGGCAAGGAACTGGCGGCCGAGGCCCTGCATCTGGAAAGTCATCGCAAGAACCGGACTCTGGTTAAGGTCGACTGCACCGCCATCCCTGAAGGCCTGCTGGAGAGCGAACTCTTCGGTCACCGCAAGGGCTCTTTCACCGGGGCCGACCGCGACCGCATGGGACGGATTCTCCAGGCCGACGGCGGCACCCTCTTCCTCGACGAGATCGGCGACATCTCGCCGATGATGCAGCTGCGCCTGCTGCGCTTTCTCCAGGAGAGCACCTTTTATCCGGTGGGGCAGGATACGCCGATGCAGGTCGATGTCCGCGTGCTCGCCGCCACCAATGTGGATCTCAAGGAAAAGGTGCGGGCCGGCCTTTTTCGCGAGGACCTCTATTTCCGCCTGCGGGTGATCGACATCATCCTGCCGCCGCTGCGGGAGCGGGGCGAGGATATCCTGATGCTTGCCGACCACTTCATCGCCAGGATTGCCCCCAAGGTGGGCAAGAACATCGGTGGTATCTCCGACCAGGCCCGCCAGGTGTTGCTCGCCTACCCTTGGCCGGGCAATGTCCGCGAGCTGGAGCATGTACTCGAGCGAGCCTGCGTCCTCTGCCAGGGCTCGACCATCGCCACCGATCAGCTACCGGCGGAGATCGCCCACTACAGTCCGGTGGAAACTCAGGTCACCGTTGGGGGCAGTCCCCCGCCGTCCTCCTGCCCGCTGCCGCAGGCCCCGTTGCGACCCGAACTTTCGCCCGCCGAACGCATTCTCCAGGCCCTGCGCCGAGCCGGCGGCAACAAAGCCAAGGCCGCCCGTCTGCTGGGCATCGACCGCACCACCCTCTACCGCAAGATGCGGGAACTGCATCTGGATCTTTCCCAGGCAGACATCTGATCGCTACCACAGTTCCGTGGCCACGCAACTGTGGTACGGCTACACTTTCGTGGTGCGTTCGGGCCGCAGCGCCGGATCTCCCTTTCTGTATTCCCCGTATCTCAGCCAGTGTTGGCAACTCACTGTCGTTTCATGGAAATGTGATCCTGTTCCGCCTGCTGGCCTGTCGATGCCCCAACGCCGATGCTGTCGGCTCCTGGTCTTTCTCCTGTTTGTTTTGATATATAAAATCAGCAAGATATTCACTTAAACGGATCCGTCCGTCGCATTACCGCCCAGTGTGGCACCGACCGTGCAACTGTTCGTAGCCAAGTGGATAAGTTCTTCTTTCCCGGCCCTGGACAGCAGACATGGAAGCCCCCGGCATCGAACACCCGCAATCGCTCATGCAGACCTTTGAGAGCCTGTTTCCCACCGAGGAGGCGTGCATCGGTTTTCTCTTTCCCCTGCGCTGGCCCAGGGGCTTTGTCTGTCCGTTCTGCCACGCCCGGCACCCGCACATGGCTGCCCAGCGGTATCTGCTCTGCCCGCACTGCGGCAACCGCAGTTCCCTGACCACCGGCACCCTGATGCACGGCGCCAAAAAGCCGCTCAGGGACTGGCTGGCGGCCATCTGGTGGTTCGCCGCCTCACCCTTTGGCGCCAGCGCCAAGGAACTGCAGCGCATGCTCGGAATCTCCTGCTATCAGACCGCCTGGACCTGGCTGCAGAAACTGCGCCTGGCCATGGCCCAGGCCGACGGCACGCCGTGCCGGGGCGTGGTGGAGATCGGCTGCGACCACGTGGCCCCGGCCTATGAGCGCAAAGAGTATGCCCTGGTCCTGACCGCGGCCGAGGTGGTGTTATCGGCCGGGATTACCGGCAGGATCCGTATGCGCTGCATTCCGGCACTCGACGGGGTGAGCCTGGCCCTGTTCCTCGAGGCTTCGGTGTGGAGAAACAGCACCCTGCTCATCGGCAACGACCACCTCCAGGCCCTGCTGACGGCTGCAGCCTCACCGTTTGTGGTCCCGGCCGAGCCGGATCGGCCCAGCCGCACCCGCATGCTCAGCCGCAGCGTCGAGAGCTACCTGCACAGCGTTCATCGCGGCGGGGTCACGGTCAGGCATCTCCAGCTCTATCTCGATGAATTCTGCTTCCGCAACAATGCCCTGCTCCTGCCCGATCAGGTGGCGGCGTTCAAGGCGCTCCTCGGCGGGGTCTTCAGCGGCTCGATCGAACTCTATCGTCATATGGCCGGGGCCGGCCCGGCAGCCGTGGCGGCAGAGGGGAGGGCATGATGAAAAATCCGGTCCAGTTCGGCCTTCTGCTCCTGACCCTGACCGCCATCGGCATCCTCGGCTACAACGTCTATCTCCGCGAAACGACCCCGCCGCAACGGTCCTACACCGAATTCCTTGCCGACCTGCGCCAGGGCAACATCAGGAAGGTCCATTTCAAGGGCCAGACCCTGGTCGGCGAGGATGCCTCCGGTCGACCGTTTGGGACCTTTGTCCCCGATGCGGCCTTGCTGCTCCCCGAACTACAGGCCAGGGAGGTGACCATCAGCGGCGAGGCCGTGGTCGCCTCTGGGATGGCCGAGGGATTCAAGGCGCTGCTGCCGGTGGTGCTGATCATGGCCGGCTGGATGATATTCAGTCGCCGGTCATCCAAAGGCGATGCGGCAGCCGGGCGGGGCGCCCGGTTCACCCCGGTGCGGGGCGAGCGCGTCACCTTTGAGGACGTGGCCGGCATCACCGAGGCTAAGGAAGAACTCCAGGAAATCGTCGAGTTCTTGAAAAATCCCCAGAAATACAGCCGCCTGGGCGGACGCATCCCGCGCGGGGTGCTGCTGCAGGGAGCGCCAGGCACGGGCAAGACGCTGCTGGCCAAGGCCATTGCCGGCGAGGCCTCGGTGGCCTTCTTCTCCATGGGCGGTTCGGACTTTGTCGAGATCTTTGCCGGCGTCGGCGCATCGCGGGTGCGGGAGTTGTTCGCGGAGGCCAAGAAGAGCGCCCCCTGCCTGATTTTCATCGACGAGATCGATGCCATTGGCGGCCGCAGGTCGGGCGGGCAGGGCACAGGCGCCAGCGACGAGCGCGAGCAGACCCTGAACGCGCTCCTGGTGGAGATGGACGGGTTCGATTCCAAAGAAACGGTGATCATGATCGCGGCCACCAACCGGCCGGACATCCTCGATCCGGCCCTGCTCCGTCCCGGCCGCTTCGACCGCCAGATCACCCTCTCCCTTCCCGATGTCAAGGGCCGACTGAAGATCCTGGAGGTTCACACCCAGCACATCGTCACGGCCGCCGAGATCGATCTGCCGGTCATCGCCCGATCCATCCCCGGCTTTTCCGGCGCCGAGATCGGCAACCTGGTCAACGAGGCGGCTCTGACCGCAGCCCGCCGAAACAAGGCGGCGGTGGAGATGGCCGATTTCGAGGAGGCCAAGGACAAGATCGTGATGGGCCTGGAACGCAAGAACATCGCGGTCAACGAACAGGACCGCCGCCTCACCGCCTACCACGAAGCCGGCCACGCCATTGTCGGCCTGCTGCTGGACGAGACCGATCCCCTGCACAAGATCACCATCATCCCCCGGGGCCGGGCCATGGGCCTGACCCAGCAGGTGCCGCTGGACGAACGCCTGACCTATTCGCGCCAGTACCTGCAGAACCGCATCGCCATCCTCATGGGCGGCCGGGCCGCCGAGACTCTGGTGTTCAACCGCCTGACCACCGGAGCGAGCAATGACATCGTCCAGGCCACCGACATCGCCAGCCGGCTGGTCTGCGAGTGGGGGATGAGCACCGAACTGGGGCCGGTCGCCTACCAGGTCGGCGACGCCGGTTTCCTTGGCGAGGGCCCCAGGATCCGGCCGCACAGCGAGATGATCGCCCGCCGCATTGACCATGAGATCAGTCAGCTGATCGGCGACTGTTATGAACAGGCCGCCTCCCTGCTCAAGAAGCACAACCGGTTTCTGCATAAATTCGCCGAGGTGCTGCTCCTCAATGAGACCATGGACGCCGAGGAGGTGGACATCGTCTACCGCAGCTATCTGAAGGAGCGGAACCTGGAACGCACATTGACCGAAAACGGAAGACAACAGGATAAGATTAACCATTACGAAGAGACGGAGGATCTCCCATGAAGAGCAACCCCAAAGCCATGCTTGCGGCTGCGGTCCTGCTGCTGGTCGGGACGCTGCCGGTCGCGGGCCGGGCTGGCATGGAGCAGCTGGATGCGCCGGAAACGGTGACCATCGACGCCCTGGCCAACCTGTACCAGCCGGTCGAATTCAGCCACAAGCGCCATTCGAAACTGGCCCCCTGCAAGGATTGCCATCACCACACCACTGGCCATCAGGACATGGACCCCAACTGCGTCCGCTGCCACGCCCACTCGCCCGAGGCCACCACCGTCTCCTGCAAACAATGCCACACCAGCAGGCAGTTTTATCCCGAACAGGTCGCGGCAGCCGAAAACCCGAACCTGTACCACATCGACAAGCCCGGCCTGAAGGGGGCCTATCATCTCAATTGCGTCCCCTGCCACGTGGCCAAGAACGCCCCCTCGCACTGTGAAGGCTGCCATGCCCTCACCGACGCCGGCCGGCGGTTCTTTCACCTGGGCGATAAGCCCCAAGGCAAGGCCAGCCCGGCCAAGGCCGGCGGCGCGGCCGGCTCTTCCCATTGATATTGACCATTTTCCCAGTTAAACCAGAGAGGTGCATGCACATGAACACACTGATCAACCGGAGAAGGTTCCTGCGGGGCAGCCTGGTCGCCTCGGCCGCGGCGACCGTCAGCCTGGCCAGGCAAACCGAGGCCGCGACCTTCGAAGGTTACCCCAACGCCATGGGCGTACTGGTCGACCTGTCCCGCTGCGTCGGCTGCCGCAGCTGCGAGGCAGCCTGCAACAAGGAACAGAATCTGCCCGCTCCTGCCAAACCGTTCAACGATTTCTCGGTTTTCGACGAGATGCACCACGGCCAGAAGCGGCGCACCGACGAGAACTCCTACACCATTGTCAACCGCTACGACATCCCCGGCCGGGAGCACCCGCTGTTTCGCAAGATCCAGTGCAACCACTGCCAGGAACCGGCCTGCCTGACCAGCTGCTTCGTCAACGCCTACACCAAAACGCCGGAAGGCGCAGTGATCTACAATCCCGATGTCTGCGTCGGCTGCCGCACCTGCATGATCGCCTGCCCTTTTTATATCCCGGCGTTCCGCTACTCCAGCGCTTTCCATCCGCGCATCATGAAGTGCGTCTTCTGCCATGAAACCCGGCTCTCCAAGGGCTTGCCGCCGGCCTGCGTCGAGGCCTGTCCGCAAGAGGCCCTGACCTTTGGCCGCCGCGCCGATCTGGTCGAAGTAGGACGGCAGCGCATCCGGGAAAATCCAGGCGCCTATGTCGATCACCTCTACGGTGAGCATGAGGCCGGCGGCACGGCCTGGATGTATCTCTCGCCGGCGCCATTTGACCAGGCGGGATTCGACACCTCGGTGCCCAAGGAACCCATCCTCAACTACGTCAAGGATTTCCTTTCCATCGTCCCCATGGTGCTGACCATCTGGCCGGCGCTGTTCGCCGGCTTCCACCTGCTGGCGACCAGGAAAGAAAAGGCGGCGGCACAACAGCAACAGAGCGAGGGGGAGGTCTGAGCCATGGATGCGTTCATCAACACCAAAAAGGAAATTCCCATTGTCTCCCACCTCAGGCCCGACGGCGGTCTGTGGAGCATTCGGGAGAAACTCTGGCTGGGCCTGAGCCGCGAGGAGTACAAGGCCCAATTCATCCGCAACCCGGTCAACTGGGTGCTGATCGCCATCTTCGCCGTGGGTGTGCCGATCATCCTGCAGCGCTACCTGTTCGGGCTGGACACCGTGACCCATGCCTCCAACGACTACCCCTGGGGCCTGTTCCTCGGGTTCGGCCTCTTTGGCATGGTGCCGCTGTCGGCCTCGGGCTTTCTCCTCGGTACCACGGTGGAGATCTTCGGGCGCAAGGACTTCGTCCCCATCGAGCGACTGGCCCTGCTCAACGGCCTGCTTGGCTACTTCTTCGCTGTAGTCTATCTCGAGATCGATCTGGGCATGCCCTGGCGGCTGTACTACCCGATGTTCGTTAGCCTGGGGCCTGCGGCGGTGCTCTTTCTCGTGGCCTGGCATGTGGCCACCTACCTGTCGGTGCAGGTGGCGGAGGTGTCCTCGGCCTACTTCGAGTGGATCGGCTGGCTCAAGGGCAAACGGTTCATTAAATCCATCGCTGTCGGCCTGACCATCTCCGGCATCATCCTTTCCACCCTGCACCAGGGGGCTCTGGGGGCGCTGTTCACCTATGCCCCCACCAAGGTGCACCCGCTGTGGTTTTCAGCCAACTTCCAATGGATTCATTTCTTTTGCTCGGCCATCTTTGCCGGCCTGTCCATGGTGATCGTGGCCAGCACTCTGTGCAAGAATTTCATGACCTGGCGCTGCGACCGGCGTTTCCTCGACAGCGTTGACGAACTGACCCTCGGTCTGGGCAAGGGCTGCGCCTATGCCCTGATCACCTACCTGGTGATCAAGTTGGTCGGAGTGGCCCACGACAACGACTGGGCCTATCTGCTCACCGGCTGGGGGCAGTACTTCCTGCTGGAGATGGGGCTGGCCGTGGTGCTGCCGATGATCCTGTTTGCCTACGGGGTCAAACACCGGATGGTGGGCATGGTCCGCCTGGCAGCGTTGATCAGCGTGCTCGGCATTGTCTGGAACCGGCTCAACACTGCCGTGATCTGCTTCAACTGGAAGCTCTACCAGGAGATCCCGCACTGGAAGGAGATCTGGATCACGATCACCATCTTTGCCCTCTACTTCATCGTGTATCGTTTCATTCTTTACCGTCTGCCCATTCTCTATCAGTGGCAGGGCGAGAAATAACCCCTTCTT
The DNA here is from genome assembly GCA_041738515.1 of Desulfobulbus sp. Taxonomy (GTDB): domain Bacteria; phylum Desulfobacterota; class Desulfobulbia; order Desulfobulbales; family Desulfobulbaceae; genus Desulfobulbus. Next base: position 930 of record JBGSPP010000270.1, on the reverse strand, counting down.
CCGTGGATTCCGGCGGTGCAACCCGCGCCGCCGGAACCCGCGGCCAGCACCGGAGGTGAATTGTGGGGTTTCGCACGCAAGGCATGGTCCCGCGACCATGGACCGACTGGCCGCTGGGGCGGATCTTTGTCGTCGTCACCGCCCTGGTCCTGCTTTTTCTCGCCACGGTCCTGGCCTTGGGCGCCCGCCAGTATCTGCTGTACCGGCAGTGCAGTCAGGCAGTGGCCGCCGGTGACCGCCTGCTCTTTCGTTTCACCGCCATCAAGGATCATCTCGACCAGTCACTGGTCCTGGCAGAGGAGGTTAATCTCCGCTCCTTCACTATAGAGTTGCAGGAACTGGAAGCCGAGGCCGAACAGTTGGGGCGCAACATCCTCGTGCCTGAAGGTCTGAAGGCCTCGCTGCCCACCCGGGTCGATCTGGTCGGCCTGGAAGTCCGGCTGCGGGCCATCCAGGAGCAGCGCCGGGAAAAGGTCCGCGAAACCGCCGAACTGGTGCAAACCCTGGGTAACATCAATCTCGGCCTGCAGCAGTTCCGCTTCCACCTTGGCGATCACACCCAGACCATCCTGCTGGGCCTGCACAAGATCATCGTCGGCGCCCTTGGCCTGATCGTCGTCCTCGCCTGCACCCTGCTCTACCTGCTCAACCGCCGTCTGGCCACACCCATCCTGGCGCTGTGCCGCTTGACCGCACCGGCCGGCGAGGCCATGGATTCGGCCTCGGGCTGCACGCTTCGCCAACTCACCGAGCGGATGCAGACCCTGCTCACCGATGGCAAGGGTCTGGCCTGGGGAACCGATGGCGTCGACCCCGCTGATCCCGAATCCTGCAGGCAGGCCGCGTCCATCTACCGTCACGCCGTGACCGGCTGGCTCATGGGGGAACTGGCCAGCGAACTGACCAATCGCCTCAACGGGGTGACCAACT
>JBGSPP010000256.1:0-2831 GCA_041738515.1 Desulfobulbus sp. | reverse complement strand
GAGGGGGCGGTGGAGAAGATCAACGGTTTGATGAAACGACAGAAGGAACTGGAAAGGCAGATTGCGACTCTCACTGCCTCCATGGCCCTGTCCGATCTCGATCAGTTGCTGGCCTCGGTGATAGAGATCGAGGGCGTCAAGGTGCTCGCCTGCCGGGTGCCGCTCGATTCGCCCAAGACCCTTCGTGAGATCGGCGACAAGGTGCGCGACCATATGCCGGACGGCGTCATCGTCCTTGGCGGCGAATTCGAGGGCAAGGCGGCGCTGCTGGCCATGGTCGGCAAGGAGCACACCGCCCGGATCAAGGCCGGCGACCTGATCAACCGGGTGGCGACCATTGTCGGCGGCAAGGGCGGCGGTCGGCCGGACATGGCCCAGGCCGGCGGCTCCATGCCGGATAAACTGGACGAGGCCATGACCAGCGTGGCTGGTTTTGTCCGGGCAATGCTCGCCTGAATGGGATTCCTGGGGCTGAACGGACCAATGAAACCACCCCTTGCGCAGCGGCGCATTGTCATCACCGGTGTCGGCCTGGCCGCGCCGGGCGCATCGAACCTCACGGATTTCCGCGCCAACCTGCTGGCTGGAACAAGCGGCGTCAGCATCATCGACCTGCGCTACATGGGCGTGCACCCGGCCGGGATCTGCCAGTTCGCCGAGACCCGTTACCGCAAGAAGCGGGAGAACAATCGCGGCACCCGCGCCGGCTGCCTCGGCGTCTACTGCGCCAACGAGGCCCTGCTCGACGCGGGCATCGATTTTTCCGGCTATGAACGCGCCGCCACCGGCATTTACATTGGCCTGACCGAGCACGGCACCGTGGAGACCGAAAACGAGGTCTACAATATCGGCCAGTATGGTCACGACGTCAACTACTGGACCCACCACCACAACCCGCGCACGGTTCTGAACAACCCGGCCGGCGAGATCTCCATGAACCTTGGCGTCACCGGGCCCCATTACTCCATCGGCGCGGCCTGCGCCGCCGGTAACGCTGCTCTGATTCAGGGCGTGCAGATGCTGCGCCTGGGCGAGGTGGACCTGGCCCTGTGCGGGGGCATTTCCGAGTGCGTCGGCTCCTTTGGCATCTTTGCCAGCTTTCGCGCTCAGGGCGCCCTGGCCGAACATGCCGACCCCACCCGGGCCAGCCGCCCGTTCGACCTCCAGCGCAACGGTATCGTCATTGCCGAGGGCGGCTGCGTCTTCACCCTGGAGCGGCTGGACCGCGCCTTGGAGCGGGGGGCGAAGATCTATGGTGAAATAACCGGGTACGCCATGAACTCGGATGCCAAGGATTTTGTCCTGCCGCATGGCCCGCGTCAGCGCGAGTGCATGGAACTGGCTCTGCGCCGGGCCGATCTGCGGCCCGAGGACATCACCATAGTCAACACCCACGCCACCGGGACTAAGCAGGGCGACGTCGAGGAGTGTGCCGCCCTGCGCGACACCTTTGCCGGCTGCGCCAACACCTGGATCAACAACACCAAATCCAGCATCGGCCATGCCATGGGCGCGGCCGGGGTGCTCGAACTGGCCGGCAACCTGCCGTCGTTTGCCGACAATTTGGTCCATCCCACCATTAATCTCGACGAGCCGGACCCGGAGTGCGAGCTTCCCGGATTGGTGGCCAACCAGCCCAGGCAGGTGGAACGGGTCGACGCCATCCTCAACAACTCGTTTGGCATGCTGGGCATCAATTCAGTGGTTGTTGTGGAGAGATTTGTGGCGAACTGAGAGGGTGTATGGTATGTCTCTCGGCTTTCGTCGAATTTCGTAATTTTTCTTTCTCGCTTGAGGGCCTGTTGCATGAGTCGTGACGAAATCAAGGATGTTATCCTTGAAATCATAGCAGATATTGACGAAGAAGCTGATCTTGGCAATCTCGACGCCAATGCGCCGCTGCGCGATCAGCTGGAACTGGATTCCATGGATTTTCTCGATATTGTCATGGAGTTGCGCAAACGCTACAAGCTGCAGATCCCGGAAGAGGAGTACCCGAATCTGGCGACCTTGACCAGCTGCGTCAACTATCTCGAACCCAAGTTGCAAAACGTCTGATTTTCCGTGCACGGAGGAGCCGGTCCTCGGGGCGGTTTCCCCTGTCCGGCGGTACCTGCATGCACGCATGGCTGCATATCGGCTCGTCATCATCGGCGCGGGGCTCTCGGGCCTTGCGGCGGGCATCCGTTCGGCCCGCTTCGGCCACAGCACTCTCATCCTCGAGCAGCACACCCTGCCCGGAGGACTGAACTCCTACTATCACCGCCAGGGCCGGCTGTTGGAAACCGGCCTGCATGCGATGACCAATTTCGCCCCGCCCGGCGACAAGCAGGCCCCGCTCAACCGACTGTTCCGGCAACTGCGCCTCTCTCGGCGGGATTTCGCGGTGCGCGAACAGATCGGCTCGGAGATTCGCTTTCCCGGCCGGCGACTGCTGTTCTCCAATGACCCCGACCTGCTGACGGACGAGATCGGGCGTGAGTTTCCGAATCGCCTCGACCGCTTCCGGCAGATGCGGCAACGAATCGTCGAATACGACCCGTTCAGCCCGGCGCCATGGCGCTCGGCCCGCGCGTTTCTAACCGGCCAGCTGGAGTCGCCGGAGCTTGCGGATATGCTCCTGCTGCCGATGATGGTCTACGGCAACGCCGAGGAGCGTGACATGGATCTGGGCCAGTTCGTGATCATGTTCCGGGCGGTGTTCGAAGAGGGCTTCTTCCGCCCGGCCGGAGCCATCCGCGAGTTTCTTGACCTGCTGGTCAAACAGTACCAGGCTTTTGGCGGCGAGCTGCGCCATCGCTGCCCGGTGGACGAGATTCTGGTGGAGGGCG
>JBGSPP010000250.1:0-3613 GCA_041738515.1 Desulfobulbus sp. | reverse complement strand
ACTGGTGCCCTTCGGCCCGGCCTATCGCAGCCTGCGGGGCGAGCTGCGGGTCGGCTCAGGGGGCGCCGAGGGCGAACTGCTGGCACCGCGGCTCTCCGATGAGGATTCGGGTGACAGCCTGCTCGGTTCGCCCTTCCCCCTGGACGGAGCCATGCACGCCGCCTGCGTCCATGGCCAGCGGCAGGCCGATTTCATCCCCTTTCCGGTGGGATTCGATCGGCGGCAGATTATCGATCCTACCGAGCCGGGCGGCAGCTATCGCACCCAGGTTCGGCTGCGTTCGCAGGCAACAGATATGCTGCACTACGACCTGCTGCTCGCCGATAGGGATGGCCGGGTGCGGGAACGGATCACCGGCCTGCGGATGCGGGACGTGAGCGGCGGCCGGATCAGGCCGCCAGAGTGGATCAGGGCCGAGGTGGATTGAGCGGGAGTGGGGCCGAATTACGCTGACGGGTACTGCGTCTCCACCGGCGCCGGCAGGCCGGCCCAGGTCAGGGCCCGTTCCGCGGCGACGCGTGCCAGCCAGCGGCAGAAGATCAGGGTATAGGTGCCTCCGGAGATATACATCCCGGCCAGGAACACCAGATGCGACAGGCCGTAGGTCAGCGGTCCGCCCACGGCCACGATCCAGGGCGTCTGCATCTTGAGCGAAAGTACGCCCAGCGCCGCGACCGCCGGCCAGCCGATGAGAAAACTGAAGGCGATAAGGAAGACTCCGGCAAGGATGGTGGGCGTGGGCTTGGCCCGGAAGGGGGCCAGGTCGGCATGCTCCTCCATGGCCGAGCGGACGAACCGGGTGTTGGCGCAGGCCAGGATGATCTTGGTGAACAATCGTTTCACGGCAGCGGGATCGCGCTCCTCGGAGTGTGTTGGGGATGGGAGGGCCAAACATTTGGTCGGGCCGCAGGTATCCATTGTAAACCACGGCGACTGGAGAAGCAAGATGGCAACTGATCGGTATGGGGCAGGGCAACGGACGGGCCAGCGCATCTGTGCGCACATCCATCGGTGAACCCTGAACGCTCGCCCATGAACCAATACCGGATCAATTTCCCGCTGCTGCTCCTGGTCGTGACCGCAGTGTCTGGCCTTGCCTTTCTCGGTTTCGCCCGGCTGCGGATCGACACCGACATCGTCAGGTCGCTGCCTGCCAAGGAGCAGGTGATCACCGACGCTCTGGCCATCTTCCACAACCACCCCATTCACGATCAGGTGGCGGTGGATATCGCCATCGACCGGCCGTCGCCGGACACCCTGGTCGAATGCAGCCGATGGCTCCAGGAACGGATGCGGGCAAGCGGCCTGTTCGCCGAGGTGGGCATGGACGAGGTCGGCGCGCTGCTGCCGGACTTGGCGCGCCAGGTGATCCGGGATCAGCCGCTGCTGTTTTCGCGGCAGCAACTTGAGGAGCAGGTCGCCCCTCGATTGACGCCGGAGGCGATCCGGCAGCGGTTGCAGGCCCAGATGCATGGCCTGAGCGGCCTGGAGGGCGTCGGTCAGGCCGGGTTCCTCGGCCTCGATCCCCTCGGGTTTCGGGAACTGGTGCTGGCCCGGCTGATCCAGCTGGCGCCCACCTCGCACGCTTCGTTTTACAAGGGGCAGCTGCTCTCCGAGGATGGCCGCCATCTCCTGCTGGTCGCCCGGCCCAGGACCGCCGGTTCGGACTCGGCCAACGCCCGGCGGCTGGCCGATTTTTTTGCGGACGTGGGTCGCGGACTCGGCAACGTCTTCGCGACCTCCGGGATCAAGGTCGAGATCACCCCGGTCGGGGCCTACCGGGCGGCCCTGGATAACGAGGAGATCATCCGCCACGACGTCAGTCTGGCCCTGGGCGTTTCCACTCTGGGCATCGGCCTGCTCATGCTCCTGGCCTTTCCCAGGCCGATGGTCGGGCTGCTCACCCTGGTCCCGGCCCTGGCCGGGCTGGGCTGCGGCCTGTTCCTGTACTCCCTGTTCCACAACTCGATCTCAATCATGGTGCTCGGCTTCTCCGGCGCCCTGATCTCGGTCATGGACGACCACAGCATCACCTACCTGCTCTTTCTCGATCGGCCGCATGCCACCAGCGGCGAGCACACGGCGCGGGAGGTGCAGGGCATTGGCGGCCTGACGGCCATCCTGACCACCATCGGCGCCTTTCTTGTCCTCAGCCTGAGCGATTTCCCGGTGTTTACCGAACTGGGCCAGTTCACCGCCCTGAGCTTTGCCTGCACCTACCTGTTCATCCACTGGGTGCTGCCGCGCCTCATCCCGGTCATGCCTCCGGCGGGCGACCGGCGGCCGCTGCTCCAGGGGGCGGCAGTCAGGCTGTTCGAGACCGGCTGGTACGGTGCGCTAGCGGCGCTTGCCCTGGCGCTGGGGCTGCTCGTTTTTGCCCGGCCGGAGTTTCGCATCAGCCTGGCCGACATGAACACGGTCAGCGCCAGGACCCGGGCCGAGGACAGCCGGTTCACCGCCACCTGGGGCGATCTGGGCGGCAAGATCCATCTGATGGTCAAGGCCACCTCGCCGGAGGAACTACGGCAGCACAACGACCGCCTGGCCGCCATGGTGGCGGATGATCTGCGCGAGGGGAGGCTGGCTGCGGCCTTTGTCCCGGCCATGGTCTTTCCGGGCGAGGAACTGGGCCGGCAGAATCTGGCATCCTGGCGCGAATTCTGGACGGAGGCGCGCATTGACCAGGTGAGGGCGGATCTCGCCCGGGAAGGGGAGGCGCTCGGATTTGCCGACGATGCCTTTGCCGCCTTTCTCGCCCATCTCGACCCCGGGCTTGCCTTGGCGCCGGCGACGCTGCCGGCACGGTACCACAAACTGCTGGGCATCGCTCCGGGGCAGGACGGCCATCTGGTCCAGTTTCTCACTCTGACCCCCGGCAAGGACTATGAGCCGACCTCCCTGCGGGAGCGCTACGGCCGGGAGGGCGCCCTGTTCGACCCGGCCCATTTTTCCGCACGGCTGGGTGAGATCCTCTTTGCCACTTTCTCCACCCTGTTTGTGGTCATCGCCGTCATGGTGGGGTTGCTGCTCTTCCTCCAACTGCTCAGCTGGCGGCTGACCCTGATCACGCTCGCACCGCTCGGCTTCGCCTTTGTCTGCACCCTGGGCACCCTCCGATTGCTCAACCATCCCCTCGACATTCCCGGCCTGATGCTCACTGTGGTCATCCTCGGACTGGGGGCGGATTACGCCATCTACCTGGTCTGCGCCTGCCAGCGCCACGGCACCATCCACCACCCAACCCACCGGCTGGTGCGCGGCGCCGTGCTCCTTTCCGCCGCCTCGACCCTCATCGGATTCGGGGTGCTCTGTTTCGCCGAGCACGCCACCTTGCGAAGCGTCGGCATTACCTCGCTCTGCGGCATCGGCTACTCCCTGTTCGGGGCCTTCCTGCTCCTGCCGCCACTCCTGGAGCGTCATTTTGCCCGAGAGGAGGCGCGGCCGATTGTGGATGATCGCATCGAGACGCGTATCATCCACCGGTATAGGATGCTGGAGGCCTATCCCCGGATGTTTGCCCGCTGCAAGCTTCGCTTCGATCCGCTGTTTGCCGAACTGGCGGCCAGACTGGCGGAGGTCGGCGGGACACCGACCATTCTCGATGTCGGCTGCG
>JBGSPP010000031.1:0-3165 GCA_041738515.1 Desulfobulbus sp. | reverse complement strand
TTTCGACCGCCAGGTGGTGGTGCCGGTGCCGGACATCAAGGGCCGGGAGATGATCCTGGAGATCTACGGCAAGAAGACCAAGCTTGCCGCCGATGTGGACATGGCGGTCATTGCTCGTGGCACCCCCGGATTCTCCGGCGCCGACCTGGAGAACCTGGTCAACGAGGCGGCCCTGCTGGCGGCTCGGGAGAACAAGGACGAGGTGGACGCCTCCATGCTTGAGCGGGCCAAGGACAAGGTGATGATGGGGGCGGAGCGCAAGTCCATGATCATCAGCGAGAAGGAGAAGGAGATCACCGCCTACCACGAGGCCGGTCACGCCCTGGTGGCGCGGCTGCTGCCCGGCACCGACCCGATCCACAAGGTGACCATCATCCCGCGCGGCCGGGCGCTCGGCCTGACCCTGCAGCTGCCCATGGACGAGAAGTACACCCATGCCCGCGGCTACCTGCTCGACCGGATCGCCATCCTCTTTGGCGGCCGGGTGGCGGAGAAGCTGATCTTCGACGAGATCACCACCGGCGCCGGCAATGACATCGAGCGGGCCAGCGAACTGGCGCGCAAGATGGTCTGCGAGTGGGGCATGAGCGACGAACTGGGGCCGCTGGCCTACGGCAAGAAAGAGGAACACATCTTCCTCGGCCGCGAGATCGCCCAGCACCGCGATTACAGCGAGCAGACGGCCCAGCGCATCGATGCGGCGGTGAAGCAGATCATCGTTGAGGCTAACGACCGGGTGACCCGGCTGTTGGACGAGAACATGGATATTCTCAAGGCCATCGCCGACGAACTGCTGGAGAAGGAAACTATCATTCTCGACGACATGGACCGGATCATCAGCGAGCTGCGGGCTAAACCAGCCGCACCGGCCACGGAGGCCGCGGCCGAGGCGGCTGCTAGCTGAGCGATAGCGTAATTTCAAGATATACCTTGCGGCCTGAATCTCCCATGGAGCTTCAGGCCGTTTTTTTTTGTGCCCCGCACCCTGGGGGCCTCCCCTCCGCTGCCATTTCGAACGCGGACAGAAATCCCGCCCTGGCAGGAGATTGCTCGTTGCTCTGCTCCTGGAAAGGACCGGAACCAATTACCCAGAGTTTTCAACCTCTTGAGGCAGCATGGCGACAAACACTCGGATCATGGGCATCTGCAACGTCACCCCGGACTCTTTTTCCGATGGCGGCCGGTACTACAGCGGCGAATCGGCGCTTGAGGCCCGCATCGACCAGTTGCTGGCCGAGGGCGCGGACATCATCGATGTCGGCGGCGAATCGACCCGGCCCTTTGCCGAGCCGGTGGGGTTGGACGAAGAGCTGGCACGGGTCATTCCGGCAATCCGGAAAATACGCCAGCGCAGCACTCTCCCCATCTCCATCGACACCACCAAGGCGGCGGTGGCCCGGGCGGCGCTCGATGCTGGTGCCACCATGGTCAATGATATCTCGGCCTTGCGCTTTGATCCGGCCATGGTCGAGGTGGTGCGGCAATACGCCTGCCCGGTGGTTATCATGCACATGCAGGGCACGCCCGGCACCATGCAGGTGGCCCCGAGCTACGGCGACGTGGTTGCCGAGATCAACGCCTTCCTTGCCGAGCGGATCGGCTGGATGGAAGCCAGAGGCATCGAACGGGGCCAGATCATTGTCGATCCCGGCATCGGCTTTGGCAAGAGCCTGGAGCACAACCTGGCCATCCTGCGCAACATTGCCGCCTTCAAGACCCACGGTTGCCCGGTGCTCATCGGCCATTCGCGCAAGTCCTTCCTCGGCCAGTTGCTTGGCCTGGCGGTGGACGAGCGAGACTGCGCCAGCGCTATAGTGTCTGTTTTCTGCGTCAACCAAGGGGTCGAAATTCTTCGGGTACATGAGCCGGGCTTCAGTCGACAGGTCGTGACCCTCGCTGAAACATTCTCTCTATCACCTGATTAAGTGAAAAAATATCAGAAAAAATTACCGAAAAATACAAATCAATACATTGAAATTTAAGTAAAAATTTATCAATATATGCCTGTCCAAAAAAATCACTTGGCAGGTGAAAACATGAAGCGACTGATTATCGAGCAGAGCAACGACGAATTCTACACCAGTCACTCCGGCCTGGCCCTGGTTGGCGCCTGTATCAACCGCCACAGCGACCTGGGGCGGCAGGTGGGCCGGCTGAGTCGAGGCAACGGGCAGATCGCCGACATCGACATCCTGCGCAGCTACCTGGGACTGCTGTGCCTGGGCAAGAGCGATTTCCAGGCCATCACCGGCGTGCGCGACGACAACTATTTCCAGCAGGCCCTGGGCATCGGTCGCATTCCCTCGACCGAGCGTTTGCGGCAGCGACTGGACGAGGCGGCCGCCGACGGCCTGATCCCGCTGGTTTTCCGCAGTGCGCAATCCATGCTCAAGCAACTCGGCGTCAAGGTCTCGGGCTATGCCGATGGCTTGGCGCCCCTGGACGTGGACGTGTTCCCCCATGACAACTCGAACACCCGCAAGGAAGGGGTGATCAGCACCTGCAAGAACTTTGACGGTTATGCGCCCATCGCCGCCTACCTGGGCATGGAGGGCTGGTGCCTGGAAGTCGAACTGCGGCCTGGCAGCCAGCACGGCCAGGCAGGGTTCGTGATGTTCATCCAGCGGGTGCTCAAGGCAGCGCATGAATTGATCGATCAGGAGATCCTGGTCCGGCTAGACTCGGCGCACGACGCGGACGCAACCCGGGAAGTGCTCGCAGCTGCGGAAAAGGTGCACTTCATCATCAAGTGGAACCCGCGCAAGAGCAACGTGTTGGCTTGGCGGGGCCGGGTGCTCAGCGAAGGCACGGTCACCTCGCCCCGGCCCGGCAAGCGGGTCGGCCTGTTGGTGGTCGACCAACCCATGCAGGTGAACGGCGCAAGCTCCACCTGCAAGCGAATAGTGCGGGTGACTGAACGGACCACCGACCGGCACGGCCAGCTGCTGCTCACCCCGGACATTACCTTGGAAGGCTGGTGGACCGACCTGGACATGGAGCCCGAGCAGGTCATTGCCCTGTACAGGGACCACGCCACCTCGGAGCAGTTCCACAGCGAGTTCAAGACCGATCTCGACCTGGAGCGGCTGCCTAGCGGCAAGTTCGCCACCAACGCACTGGTCATGGCTTTGGGCGCCTTTGCCTACAACATCCTCCGGGCCATCG
>JBGSPP010000030.1:0-7593 GCA_041738515.1 Desulfobulbus sp. | reverse complement strand
ATCATGCCGCAGCGGGCTGACGGTGAGCAGGTACTGGCCGCGCAGACCCCGCAGCTCGGTCTCAAAGATGCGGCTCTTGCGCTGCGCCAGCAGGACCTCCAGCGGGCAAATGGCGCCAGGACTGCGGCCGCCGTGGAGGATCTCGCAGATCCCCCGGCCGATGATCTCGTCCCGGGTTCGCCTCGCCGCCGTCATGGTGGCCGGATTGACGTCGAGAATGATCCCCTGCGCGGAGACTATCAGGGCCGGATCCTGCATCGAGGAGAAGATGTTTTCCCATTTGGCCAGGGCATGGTTGAGGGCCAAATCGGCGGCCAGCCTGCTGGTGATGTCGATGCCAAACAGCACCAGCCCGACCCGGCCCGGGCCGATCTCCGGCCGAATGGAGCCGTGCCACTCGATGATCCGCCGCTCGCCGTCTCGGGTCTGGAGCTCGGCCTGGAAATTCATCTCCGACTGCCCGCCCTTGAGCAGACCGGAGAGCCGCTGCTGGCTTTCGGCCCGCTTGTCCGGGCTGATCAGGACATCCACCCAGAACCGGCCCTTGACCTCAGACTCGGTGAAGCCGGTGACGGCCTGGGCCGTCTGGTTGAAGGAGAGGATCTCGCCGCAATGGGAGAGCGACACCAGAAGCGCCTGCACCGTCTGCACGATCTCGCGGTTGAAGTCATGCTCCAGGCGGAGGCGGTGCGAGGTGTGGCGGAGGAACAGGGCCCGCGACATGGTGGCCGCGACGTTGGCGATGAAATCGAGTTCGATGCCGGTGAACCCGGCCTTGCGGATCGAGAGGATGGTGAGGATGCCGTAGTCCTGGTTGCCGTGGATAAGCGGCCAGGAGCCGCAGGAACGGCATCCGGTCAGGGCGGCAAGCCGATTGAGCGGGACGTCGGGACCGCTGGCAAAAGGGTCGAGTCTGGTCGCGGTCGGGCGGCGGGCGGCCAGGGTTCCATCCAGGGCCAGTCTGGTCGCCGTCTCCTGGCATTCTGCCACCGGCAGGCCGTCGCGGACGACCATGGCGCTGGGCACAAGTGCGCCGTCCTCCGTTTTCCGCCCCACCCAGACCATGCAGTATTCCGGATCCTGGAGCAGCAGGGTGCAGCAACGAGTGAGAAAGGCCTCCTCGTCGGGAAAGGGCTCGATCTGCAGTTCGCCCAACTCCCGCAGCAGTTTGTAGCGCTGCACATAGAGCGCTATTCGTTTGGCTTCGTTGTCCATCCCGTCCCTGTCCCGGTTGACCGCGGCTGACAGCTTCAGTCGCCACGATTGTGTGGCACGGTCCACATCCCTGCCACACAATTACTACACAAGTGAGGCGCAAACGCACCGAAAATGTCGCGTGGCGCCCTAAATATGCATCGCACATGCCTGTTGCAGTGGAACCCCCGATCAATTGAGGTGCTCAAGCCGTTCATGTCGTGTACAGGAACTACTATAGTCGAGCCGTGCCGTGCCTCCGGCGACTATACGCGATTCTCTGGCTGAACTTGTGTGTCAGTATGCGTGGCTCTGATGAGAGCCTGACATAGATTCTCGGCGTCCATATCGTTCTTCGCAAGAACGGATCGAGTAACCGTCCTGTCACTTTTCAGGATCAACTCATATTTTCCAACCTCTATAAATTCTAACACCCAATCTCTCCATTCATGAATTACCTTATCTTTCATTTGATCTCCAAATATTGATAGTGGCAGTCATTACTTCTTCAAGTTTCGGACTTGAGATAATGACAGTTCAGTATTCAATCAACAGGCTGAAATAACTCCCTTTTAACATGAAAATCCTTTCGTTTTTCTGATGCAATGGATTTGCAAAAAATAATTTATGATATCAGCAAGGAAAGGCTCAAATGGACAACACCCAAAACTATCGGGAGTCGCAAGAGGCAAAACAACTGCATGACCGGATTACTCCTTCATGGAGAGTTTACGGTCGGGACGCTGATTCGCAAACTGCGGGGAGCCAAGCCACTGGCAGTGTTCACCACCACCTTCGCCCTGACGTTTGCCGGGTTCAATTTCTTCGCGGCATTGTCCACGACCGAGGGCAGGTCGGTCGTAGGGACGTCGCCTACGACTTCCTCAAGAATACCCGATACAACTGGCGGAAGTTCCTGCTGAGCCTGGTGGCGATAGTGGTTCGCTTCATGGACGTGCTGACCAGCGAAGAGTGCGAGAAGGTGCTGATCATCGAAACACCACCCATGACCGCTCCCGTTCCAAGGTGGTCGAAAATAGTGGGTCATCGTTGCCCCACAATTTCTCGTCTCGAAGGAAGACTACCCGGTCCGCGACAATCCGGTGAACCTCCTCGCCAACAAGAAAAAGGTATCGAAGGTCTTGCTGAACTTCGTCTTCCCCTCCCGCGCATCCTGATGAGCGCAATCCGTGACGAGATCGACATGCTTGAGGTGTGCTGTCAATAGTGGACACCAAACCAAACCGATCACGCGGCGGAGTTGCTTTTTTGTAATAGAAAACTTGAACTATTTCTATTACCAGCCTGCCCATTGCTCATCCAAACTCTGCGCCTTCCTTCCCTTCTCGATCCTTCGAATGGTCCTTCGCCACCAGCATATAAATCGAAGGAATAATAAACAGCGTAAACAACGAACCGATCGCCATCCCGCCTACCAGCACCAAGCCGATCGAATTCCGCGCCGCGGCTCCGGCCCCAGTCACCAGGGTGAGGGGAAAGTGACCGGCAATGGTGGCTCCGGTGGTCATCAGGATCGGCCGCAACCGGGTCATCGAGGCCTCGAGAATGGCTGCCTGCTTGCTCAAGCCCTGCCTCTGCAGCTTGTTGGCAAACTCGACAATCAGAATACCGTTTTTCGACACCAATCCCACCAAAGTCACCAGCCCAACCTGGGAATAGATGTTGAGCGTCGTGGTCCAGCCCTTGGTCCAAAAGGGCACATTAGGGTCAGGCATCTTGAGAAAAGTGAAGATTAGGGCACCGAACATGGCCAAGGGAACCGACCCGGCCAAGATGACAAAAGGATCGCGAAAACTGTTGAACTGGGCCGCCAAGACCAGAAAAATCAGTACAATAGCCAGGCCAAAGGCAATCACAAAGGTGTTGCCCTCCCTCCTCAGCTGGCGCGACTCGCCGGTATAATCGAGCGAATATCCTTGCGGAAGAATCTTGGCCGCCTCATCCTCGAGAAAGCGGAGAGCCTCGTCTAGGGGCCGGATCGGGTAGGCGCTGATGGTGACCGCATTCAACTGCTGGAAGCGGTTGAGGGAGCGGGCCGTCGTGGTTTCCTTGAGGGTGGCGACGGTGGACAGCGGCACCAGTTGCCCGTCTGGACCGGTGACGTAGATACCGTTCAACTGGTCGGGATTGAGCCGGTCGACCCGCATGATCTGGGGCACGACCTTGTAGCTGCGGCCGGCGATGTTGAAGCGATTGACGTAATTACCGCCCATCATGGTGGTGAGATCGGCACCCATCTGCTGGAGATTGAGGCCCAGATCAGCCACCTTGTCGCGATCGATGACAATCTCCGACTGGGGCTGATCGATCTTGACGTCGATCAGCGGGGGAAAGGCGAACATTCGGCTCTTGGCCGCCGCCAATTGAATTTTTTTGGCAAATTCGAGAATCTGATCCAGATCGGCGGTGGAGGCAATGACGAACTCCACCGGAAACTGACCGCCGCCGGGCAGGGCAGGCGGGGTGACCGGAAGAACGCGCACCCCGGTGATGCCGTGCAGTTTGCCGGCAACCTCGGGCATGATCTCAAAGATGGTCCGTTTGCGCTCCTGCCAGGGCTTGACCACCATGCCGCTGAATCCCGAGGACGGCTGGGTCAGCTGAAAAACAAAGTTGGTTTCAGGCACACTCAAAAAGGCCTTGTTGACAGCTGCGGTGTACAGACTATTCTGGTCGAGGGTCGAGTTGGCCGCCGAATCGACGATACCGAAGATAACGCCCTGATCCTCGACCGGGGCCAGTTCCCTAGCCGACATGCGGAACATGGGCACGGCCAGCAGACCCAGGACGATCCACACCAGATAAACCGCCGGCCGGTGTCGAAGGGTGGCTCCCAGCCACCGGCCGTAGGCGCCGCGCAGCCGTTTGAAGTCACGCTCGATCTTGCCGGCAAATCCATGCTCGGTCATGCCCGCCTTAAGCAGCTTCGACGACATCATCGGCGACAAGGTCAGGGCCACCACGCCGGAGATGGTCACGGCTCCGGCCAGGGTGAAGGCGAATTCGCGGAAGAGTGATCCGGTCAGGCCTCCCTGGAGGCCAATGGGGGCATAAACGGCGGCTAGGGTAATGGTCATGGAGATCAGCGGGCTGACCAACTCGCGCCCGCTGAGCAGGGCGGCATCCAGCGGCGTTTTCCCCTCACCGAGATGGCGCTCGACGTTCTCGACCACAACAATGGCGTCGTCGACCACCAGACCGACGGAAAGAACGATGGCCAGGAGCGTCAGCAGGTTGATGGTGAAGCCGAAGACCTGCATAAGGAACATCGCCCCAATCAAGGAGAGCGGGATGGTGACTACCGGAATGATGGCCGCGCGCATCGAACCGAGGAAGAGGAAGATGATAATGATGACGATCAGGAGCGTCTCGCTCAGGGTCTTGACCACCTCTTTGATGGCATTTTCGATGTAGGCGGTACCGTCATAAGCGATCCGGGCGGTGAGACCGTTGGGCAGCTGCTTGCTGATTGCCTCCATCTCCACCCGCACCCGCTTGATCACGTCCAGCGAGTTGGCGTTGGGCAGGGGCCAGATACCCATGAACACCGCTGTCTGTCCGGAAAATCGCACCTCGGTATCGTAATCCTCGGCCCCGAGCACCACCTGGGCCACATCCTCGATGCGAACGATGGCCCCCTTGTCCTCCCGGATCACCAACTGTTTGAAATCATCCACCGACCGCATGTCCGTGTTGGCGGTCAGATTGACCTGGACCATCGAGCCCTTGGTCTTGCCGACGGCGGCAAGGAAGTTGTTGGCGGCCAGGGCTTGACGCACCTGCACCGGACTGACATTGAAGGCGGCCATGCGGGCGGGGTCGAGCCAGATGCGCATGGCAAAGGTCCGCGCCCCCAGCACCTCGGCCCGCTGTACCCCCTGGAGGGCGGAAAGCCGCGGCTGGACTACGCGAACCAGATAATCGGTAATCTCGTTCTGCGCCAGGACATCGGAGGTAAAACTGAGGTAGGCCGAAGCGAACTTGGAGTCCGCCGACTCGACGTTGATGATGGGAATCTCCGCCTCGGGCGGCAGATCGCCGCGCACCTGATCGACCTTGGAACTGATCTCGGACAGGGCCTTGATCGGATCGTAGTTGAGCCGCAGGCGGGCGCTGATCGTCGACCGACCCTGGGCACTCTGCGATTGGAGATAATCGATACCGTCGGCGGCGGCAATGGCCCGTTCCAGCGGCGTGGAAATGAAGCCCCGCACCAGTTCGGCGCTGGCACCGGTGTAGACGGTGGTGACCGTGACCACGGCGTTATCGCTGCGCGGATACTGGCGAACATTGAGCGTACCGATGGCCTGGAGCCCGGCAATGATGATCAGCAGACTGATGACCATCGCCAGCACCGGCCGCTGGACAAAAAGATCGGTGAATTTCATGGATCAACCATCCTTGGGCTGGGGCGCCAGTTTAAATTCCGGCGCGAGCGCGTTGTCGATCACCACGCCCTGACCGTTGCGCAGCTTGAATACCCCGGTGCTGACCACGGACTGCTCCGGCGCAAGTCCTGAGGTCACGGCGACAAAATCACCGCGCTTTTCACCCAGGCGGACAAACTGCTGGCGAACCACCTTGCCGGCTGTGCCCCCCTCTTCCGCCTTGGCATCCTCGATAATGAACACCGAATCGCTGTAAGGGGCATAGAGCACCGCCGTGGCCGGGATTATCAGGACTGGGCTTTTTTCCGGGAGGACCACCGCCACATTGGCGAACATGCCGGGCCGGAGCCGTTCATTCTGGTTGGCAACCGTGGCCTGCACCCGGATATTGCGGCTGGAGGCATCGACGTCGGGATTGATTGCGGTGATCGAGCCGCTGACCACCTGATCCTGGGGCAGGCCATCGGAGGTGAGCCGCACCGCATAACCAACGCGCATCTGCGGCAACTGCTGCTGGGGGACGAGAAAATTGACAAAGATCGGATCCAGGGCCTGGAGCGAGACGATGGCCTCGCCCTCCTTGATGACCTGACCGATATTGACCATGCGGATACCAAGCCGGCCGCTGAAGGGAGCGCGGATGGTCTTTTTAGCGATGGTCGCCCGAATGGTGTCGGCCTGGGCCAGGGCCTGTTTGAACTGCGCCTCGGCGTTATTATAATTGGATTCAGCGACCACCTTGGTCTCGAGCATCTTTTTCGAACGCTCCAGGGTGATTTTCGCCAGGGCGGCCCCAGCCTCGGCGGAGCGCAACTGGGCAGTTTCGAAGGCAATATCCTGTTGCACCAGCAGGTCGCCCGCTTTAATTTGCGTGCCCGGCTCAAAGGGGATAGCAATCACCTTGCCGGTCAGCTCGGCGGTGATCGTCACCCCCTGGACCGCCTCCAAGGAACCGACGGCCGTGATTAACGACTCCCAGGTCTGCGGCTGCGCCTGGATTGAAGTCACTACCTCCGGCGGAATCTTGGCCGCTCTGCCATGCTTGATCAAGGTGCCGATCTGCAGAGCCTTGGTCCCTGCCAACAGGCCGACCACCACCACAATACCCGCCACACTCAACAAAAGAACTTTGATCTTCATCCCTACCTCTCCACAAAAGAAAAGCGGCCCAGGTGCGCACCGGAACCGCCAAATTCGCGATATTGCCAAGTTAACACCGCGACAATTGATGGTCAACAAGATGTACCGAACCCATCGATTCCTAAAGGACAGAGAAGGAAAATACGGTGGCGAGTAACAAACTGAGGGAAAAGTTCCGAGGAGACGGACATACTTTGGCACGGTTTAACGATACTTGTAACCCCTACTTGCCCTTCACGTACATCCATGAAGAGTTGCTGGAGGTGAGACGCTAAGAGTCTCGCACTGAGCCGAGCCAACCTTAACGCCCCGGTACGAAGCGAGTATCTGAATTCGGATTTGCCTATGATGCCTCTGAGATCGAGAGGGACTCGGAGACGGAAGATGTACCCTGAGGAGTGCTGGTACAAGTAGGAAGGCGGTGTAGAAACAGCAAAGCCCATCTCGATCCCTCAAGTTCGTTATCGTTGTGTGGATAACGTGAGTGGATAGAGACAGGCTGGTCAACCGGAACGACCGGTCGATTCTGCAATAAAAACGAGCCTCTGGCGAAGCAGGCTATTGAATCGGCAACACAACAGACTAATATAAAACAAACTATTAAAATTGTCTTTTTCCTTGTACCAACAAATGTACCAACAATTATTCCCCCCCTATCTACCCGGCAGGGCGTAAAATTGTTTTCGCAAGCTATCTGGTGGTAGGATTTTTAACAGTCCGTTGAAAAAACCATTTTTTCTGTGAATTGAGGTCAACGCGGCGAAGAAAACCGAAGAAATCGAGTTGGCCCCGGTTGGCGCCAATCATAACCCGGAATTCTCGCGATGACTGGGTAGCCGCTCATCAGGGT
>JBGSPP010000026.1:0-12122 GCA_041738515.1 Desulfobulbus sp. | reverse complement strand
CTGTCCGCGAAACCGCCGGCCACCTCGACGGCTGGCATCTGCTGCGCGCCATGACCACCCTGTTTGCCGAACCGGATGAGGCCATCCGCTGCCCGGAGGTTGGCCGGTAGCCCCCTCCCTCGCTCGCTCCCCCCTGACGTCTTGTTCGACGCACTCACCCGCGCCCACGCCATCCCCATCCTTCCCACCTCGCCAGATATTGATCGTTCCCACGCTGGAGCATGGGAACTATCAAGCTTGCCGGATGAACCATAAAAAACGCCGCACCCGGGAGGGACGCGGCGGTGGGAAGAGGATTGATACACGGATGGATCAGAAGGTGAAGCGCAGGCCCAGGTAGATGTTGTGACTTTCGAACTCGAGCACGCTGCCGCCGTCGAACTCGGCGTCGTCGGTGGCGAAGTAGCGGTATTTGATCTCAACCGTCGTCCGCTCGTTGATGGCGTAGCCCACGCCGGCGCCCACCTGCCAGGCGAAGACGGTGTCGTCGCCGCTCCATTCAGCGGTGTCCGAGTCCACGGCGCTGACGCCTACCTTGACTGCACGGCCAGTTCCTGTTCTGCCGACGCCGAGCGTTTGATATCGCACGGATATGTTCATTAAAAATGATTTTTATAGAAAACAATTAATTTTGAATGGATTTCCATTGCCTGTCTTCGCGTGCCAAGGTATACATTTTTGTTCCCATCGCGTTCTCTTGGCGGAGAACGGAATAGCCAACGCAACGACGAGGTCAACCATGGCATCCACAGGACGGCACAAGCTCCAGGTTCTGCACATCCTTTCGGAAAATCTCAGCAATCCCCAGCCCGGACTGGTCCGCTCCGGCGATATTGCCAATCGGCTGCAGCTGAGCCTGCCGGAAACCAAATTGCTGCTCCAGGTGATGAACGACATGGGGGTCATCGAAAGCGATGTGGATAAACAACTCTCCCTGATCACCCGGGAGGGGCTGCAGTACCTGTGCATGAACAGTCACCTCGACAGGTAGTCGGCTGCGCTGGTGAAAGACGCCCTCCCCCAGAGCTACGACCACTACATCAAGGCGCTGATGGACATCAGCCAGGCGCTGACCTCCGACCTGTTCCTGGAGGACGTGTTCAAGCTGATCGTCATGGTGGTGGCCAAGGTCACCGGTGTGGATATCTGCTCGCTTTGGCTGGTCGATGACACCTCCAACCCTCCCAAGGTCCGGCTCAAGGCCACCCAGGCCATAGAACCTGAGTATGTCATCGACCGGTCGCTCAATCTGAACGAAGGCGTTGTTGGCTACGTCATCTCCACCCAGGCGCCGCTGGTAATCGACGACGTGCTCCACTGTGAGATATTCAAGGAAAAGGGGATGGCGCGCAAGCTCGGCCTGGTCTCCATGGTGGGGGTGCCCCTGCAGGGCAAGAAGGACAAGGTCATTGGCGTCCTCAATTGCTTCACCTCGGCGCCGCACACCTTTTCGCCCACCGACATCAACCTGCTGACCACTGTGGCCAATCAGGCGGCCGTGGCCATCCTCAACACAGAGCTGATCATCAAAACCAGGATTATCCAGGAAGAACTGCAGTCGCGGAAGAAGATCGAGCGGGCCAAGGAAATCGTCATGGAACGCAACCAAATCAGCGGCGACGAGGCCTACCGGTGGATCCAGAAACGGAGCATGGATTCGCGCAAGACCATGCTCGAGGTGGCGGAGGCCATCCTGCTCTCCACCGAACTGTACTGATCCCAATCCCCACATTTTTGTCGGCAAAACCTTTTCCGGCAAATCCAACGGCTAACAACTTATTTATTGACATACTATTTCAGTTCCAATAAATAGTCCTGTGCAAGCAACAGGGCGCACAACGGCGTGGGTCCTGTTCTCATACCGTAGGCAGCACAAGACAAAGGCGTCTGTTTCCCCATCCGGGGGACAGGCGTTTTTTTATTTGTGCAACCCGTTGCCGATCAGGCCGCAGGCCAGGCATCAACACATCACGCATCACAAGGGGTAAACCATGCGCTTCGCCAAATCCAACGACGTTCTGGGCACCACCAACCGCGGCAATCCCGCCGAATCGAGCCTCTGCACCCTCTGCCGCGCCGACTGCATGGGCCAGTGCGAAACCTGGAAATCAAGCCTGGTGGGGAGGAAACTGCTCTATCCCAGGGATTTCGGCACCGTCACCGCCGGCGCCAACAACACCACCCATGTGGGCGTTTCCTACAACTCACTGCGCATCCAGGGCTACGCCTATGGCGCCCAGGGTCTGGCCGAGGGCCTGGGCAACAACGCCGACGACTGCATCTTCCCCAATGTCGACCTGACCAGCGAGTTTGGCCGCCTGGTCAAAACGAAAAGCCGGATTCCACTCATGACCGGAGCTCTGGGATCCACCTTCATCGCGGCCAAATATTGGGACTCCTTCGCCATCGGCGGGGCGCTCATCGGCATCCCGATCGTGGTCGGCGAGAACGTAGTCGGCGTGGACAAACAGTCGGAGATCAAGAGCGGCAGGATCATCAAGTCTCCGGAACTGGATCGCCGCATCGACACCTATCTCCGCTACCATGACGACTATGGCGCCATCATTGTACAAATGAATGTCGAGGACACCCGGAACGGCGTGGCTGAGTACGTGGCGGCAAAATACGGCGACCGCTGTATCGTCGAGTTGAAGTGGGGCCAGGGTGCCAAGGACATCGGCGGCGAGATCCAGGTCAGCAGCCTGGAGTACGCCTTGTTCCTCAAGGAGCGCGGCTACATCGTCGATCCCGATCCTGCCTCGACCGAGGTCAGGCAGGCCTTTGAACGGGGCTCGATCAAGGCCTTTGCCCGCCACAGCCGACTGGGCGGCACCAACTTCAACTCGGTCGATCTGGTGCGTGAGGACTTCATGAAGTCAGTCGAGTATCTGCGCAGCCTGGGCTTCAAGCGCATCTCGCTGAAAACCGGCTCCTATGGCATGGAAGAGTTGGCCATGGCGATCAAGTTCGCCTCCGAAGCCGGCCTTGACCTGCTCACCATCGACGGCTCGGGCGGCGGCACCGGCATGAGCCCCTGGAACATGATGCAGAGCTGGGGCGTGCCCTCCATCAACCTGCACGCCAAGGCCTACGAATACGCCTCCATCCTGGCCGCCCAGGGCAAGCGGGTGGTCGACATGGCCTTTGCCGGCGGTTTTGCCCTGGAAGACAGCATCTTCAAGGGCATCGCCCTGGGAGCGCCCTACGTCAAGTTGATCTGCATGGGCCGGGCCCTGATGATCCCCGGCTTCCTCGGCGCCAACATCGAGGGGGCATTGCATCCGGAGCGGCGGGAGCGGGTCAATGGCAACTGGGACAAACTACCGGCGAGCATTGCCGCCATGGGCCACACCCCGGACGAGATCTTCGCCTCCTATTTCGACGTACAGAAAAAGGTGGGCAAGAGCGAGATGAAGCACATCCCCTACGGCGCCATCGCCATGTGGGGCATGGCCGACAAGCTGGCCTGCGGCCTGCAGCAGTTGATGGCCGGGGCGCGGAAGTTCCGCGTCGACAAGCTCTCCCGCAACGACCTGTTTGCGGGCAACAGGGAAACGGCGCAGGAAACCGGCATCATTTTCATGACCGATGCCAAGGACGAGAGCGCAAGAAAGATCCTCTCCCTGTAAAAACGACAACACCCGGGCAGGCGCTCTGGCCTGTCCGGGTGTCGGGAATGACTTGGCGGGTTGGGAAAGTTACTTGATCTTCACCCAGAACAGTTCCGCCGCAACCGTCCCCCTGTTCTCCCACTGCTCTGGCATGTCCTTGCCCAGGGCAATGACGTCGCCCGGCCCCGCCTCCCTGACCTGGCCGCGAATGCGCAGGTTAAGGTTTCCCGCCAGCAGGTACCCCAGTTCCTCGCCCTTGTGACTGAAAAAGTGGTGCGACAGCTTGCCGCCCGGATGGATGCGCAGCAGATAGGGATCGGCGCCCACCGCCCTCCGGTCCGCCGGCAACACCTGCACACCCTCGATGGCCCCCTTGAACGCCTTGTCAAAGGTAGTGTTGATTCCGGCGTCGGCGGAAAAAATCCACTCCTCGCCCTTGCCGTCGCAGCCGTCGAAAAAAGAGCCCACCGGTACCGACAGGCTCTCGGCCATTCGCAACAGGGCGGGCACGGACGGGTAGATGTGATTTTTCTCCACCTGGGAGATGGTGCTGGGGGTGACGCCCATCATCCTGGCCAGTTCCTTCTGCGACACCCCCTGCTGGCTGCGGACCGAGCGGATCCGGGCGCCGAGGTCAAACCGCCCCGGTCCCAGGCGGGGGAACTCGAAAACAATGTCTGACTCCTCGCAGGTAAAGGCGTGCGACTCGTTGAGATGCCTGCTGTGCCGCTTTTCCGCCTTGAGAATCTTCAGCGAGGGTTTTCCGTTTTTCACCGACAGATCGATGGCCACCTGGGCGATCTTGTTGATATTGGCCTTGAGCCGGTTGGAGTGGGCGTTACTCTCGACAATCCAGTAGGCGATGGTCTCCAGTTCGTAGAGTCTCGGGCAGGTACGGGCGTAAAATTTAAGAACAGGATCCTCGCCGCCCCAGAGGTCCTGCATGCCGGTGAGACTGTCGATGATAAACCGGGTGTCGCCGCTCATGCTGCCGTGCAGGCCGTAGATGGCGTCGCTCACCTGGGTCGGATTGGCCGGATCGTTCACCCGGACGACCTGATAGGGCCACTGGGCGCCGTCCTTTTCGTAGAACTTGTTGAACACCTCGGAGCGGTCGCCCTTGCCGTTGGTGAAGCAGTCGAGAATGGTGAAGTTCTGGTTCTCGGCCAGCGGCCCGAGGAAGGACACCACATTCTTGGGCGAGCGGTCGAAGGTGACGTAGATGGTCGGTTGTTTCCTGGCCAGGGACTCGCGAATGAAGCGCAGGCAGAAGGCCGAGGAAAAGCTGCCCGCGTCCTCGTACCAGAGCACATTGTCGCCAATGTAGAGATCGCCGAGCAGGTTGTCCAACTGGGTTATACCAGAGGAAACCCGCCTCTTTTTCAAACGTTCCGAGGTTGTCTGTTCCATGGTTACTCGCTGGCGTGGGCCATCAGCCGCATGTAGTCGTCGTGTCGCGCGGCCTTGTCGTCAAGAAACTTGTTCTTGACGAATCCGCAGGACCGGTCCTTGCAATACGCGCCCTTGGTGACGTAGTTGAGCACCATGGCCGGGAGGTCGTAGTGGTGGATGGTGGCGTATTTCTTCAGTTTGCCGTCCTCGATGATCAGCACCCGGTTGACGTGAACATTGTCCTCCCGGTTGTTGAGATACTGCAACTTCTGATAGCTGCGCCGACCGTACTGCCCGGGAGGCACATGGTCGCTGACAATGATGATCAGGCTCTTCTCGTCCATCTCGAGCAACCGTTTGACATAGTCGGCCACTGCCCCGGAGCGGTAGAAGAACTGGTTTGCGGCCCGTTCCAGCTGGGGATCCTTGTAGGAGGAGAGCATTTTCAACACCTGCGGCCGCTTGCTCTCATCGATGACATGGGGAAAATGGCCGTAGACGGTCAGCAGGTAGTTGAACAGCGGCGGCCCGTCGTTGTCCTTGAGAAAGGGCTCGATGAACTCCAGGTTCTGGGTGAACAGGTCACCGTCATACATGTAGCCCATCTCCTTGGATGTGTCACCGGTGGAGATGTAGCTGGTGCTGCCGCTGGCGTATTCTCGGGGGAAATACATGTTGGCAAAGCCGATGCCGCGGTAGGCGTTGGGGGTATTGAAGAAGGCCGGCTTGTAGCTGTTGGAGGCCATGGTCTGATAGCCGGCCAACTGCAGCGTGCCTGGCAGGCAGTAGGTGGGGGCGCCAGTGAAATTATTGAACTCCACCCCGGCCAGTTCCTGGAAGGCGGGAACGCCGCAGAGGATCTCAAATTCGGCCTGGGAGGTCTGGCCGCCGACCACGGGCGAGATGGACAGCCCCAGCTTGTTGCCGACCAGTTTCCTGAAGTCCGGGTGATAGGGGTCGCGCGAATACTTGGCGGCCTGGAACAGGGTAGGATCGACGAAGCTCTCCATCACCACCAGATGGATGTTGCGGTTGTTGCTGTTTTCGCGGACCCAACCGGCCAGTGCCTGCGCCTTCTCCTCGTACCCGGGACGGTCGCGGAAGGTTGCGGTCGTAATCTTGGTCATCTGCCGCTCGGCCTCGCGGTACATGACCATCATGAACCGGCCGTTGTTCTCGACGCTGACCGCATCCGACCAGAACGGTATCTCCTGGCCGACTTTGTGATAGTTCTCGATATACTGCCGGGGATGATACTCGGCGGCGTAAATGAGTGCGGCCAGCGGCAGGCCGCCAGCCAACACCAGCCAGAGCCTGCGGAAGTTGATCGACCAGAGGAAAAAGGCCAGGGGAGCGGCCACGGTAACGGCCAGCAGGAGCAGCATCCACGGGGTGAGCACGTTCAACAACTCGGGCACCATGGCCAGCTCGGAGACCCGAAAGACGTTGCTGTACATCAGGAAATAGATATCCTGCCCCAGGTAGGCAAAAAAGAGCGGCACCGCCGCCAGCCAGGCCTGCCAGCGGGATGGCCGCAGGATCATGTTGAAGTAGCTGTAGAGGTAGAAGACAAAGGTCAGCTCGAGATATTCCTTCCTGAACACGAGCGTCCCGTCCTCCTTGATGACCGTCACCCCGCCGAGACCGCCAACGAGATTGATGATCAACGAATAGACGAACACACCGAAGAGAAAGGCGGTATAGCGGTTGAACAGGAAAGACCCTACCCTGCTGGCGGCGAAACGCCAGTTCAGGGCAATTGCGGAAGAAACACCATTGGCCATCGGGATCGTGTCCGGCACGGAACCAGGGGGTCCGGCTGAAAAGAGGGAACGCAAAAACTTGGGGAGAAAACTTCGCGAACAAGAAACACTTGCCCGGACAAACCATACACTCGTTATATTTTAATCATTCCCTAACCCATCAACAATGAATTTTCATGGGCAGCCCACCTTTCCCGGGCGCCAAAACCGTCCGGAACAATGCCTTTGGCATGGAAAGGCCGTTGCCGGGCTGGGCATGCCGAACCCCATGCCGCACGGAGCTATCCGGCGACCTGGTTTTTTCCGCCGGCCATACAAACCTGTTTGACAACCAATCCGTTGTTCTGTAAGGAAGATCACCGCTTTTCAGGCTGCCGTCCGGCAGCGGATTCCCAACCAGAAGGACAACAAACCATGACCTCCTCGCTCATTCAGCGCACCGCCTCCGCCTACACCTACCCCCTGCTGATCAAGAACCTCTTCCAGGCCCCGGTGGTGGACAACCCGGACCAGGAGATCGTCTACCGCGACCAGCTGCGCTACACCTACAGCGACCTGCGAGAGCGGGTCAAGCGGCTGGCCGGGGCCCTGACCCGGCTGGGCGTCAAGCCGGGCGACACGGTGGCGGTGATGGACTGGGACAGCCACCGCTACCTCGAATGCTTCTTCGCCGTGCCCATGCTGGGCGCGGTCCTGCACACCATCAACGTGCGGCTGTCGGCTGAGCAGATCCTCTACACCATCGACCACGCCGAGGACGACTACCTGCTGGTCAACGACGAATTCCTGCCGATCATCGAACAGATCAAGGGCCGCATCGACACGGTCAAGCGCTTCGTCCTTCTGACCGACCTGGAAGAGCCGCCCCAGACCTCCATCCCGCTTGCCGGCGAATACGAAGCCCTGCTGGCCGAGGCCGAGCCCACCTTCAAGTTCGAGGATTTCGACGAGAACACCCGGGCCACCACCTTCTACACCACCGGCACCACCGGTATGCCCAAGGGCGTCTATTTCAGCCACCGCCAGCTGGTGCTGCACACCCTGGCCAACCTCGCCGCCTTTGGCACTCCGGCGGTGCAGGGCCGGTTCCATCAGGCTGACGTCTACATGCCGCTGACGCCGATGTTCCACGTCCACGCCTGGGGCCTGCCCTACGTCGCCTTCTCGCTCGGGGTCAAGCAAGTCTATCCGGGCAAGTACGCTCCCGGCCCGATCCTGCAGCTCATCGTCCGCGAAGGGGTGACCTTCTCCCACTGCGTACCGACCATCATGCACATGCTCATCAACCACCCCAGCTGGGGCGAGCTGGATCTGTCCCGCTGGAAAGTGCTGATCGGCGGTTCGGCCCTGCGCAAGGCCATGTGCCAGACGGTCCTGGACAAGGGCGTCGATATCTTCACCGGCTACGGCATGTCCGAAACCTGCCCGATCCTGACCGTGGCCCATGTCAACCGCCGCGATCTCACCGTTGGCGAGGAGGTGGAGATGCGCTGCAAGACCGGCCGGCCGATCCCACTGGTGCAGCTGCGACTGGTGGACGAGGCAATGCAAGACATTGGCCGCGGCGAGGGCGAGGTCGGCGAGATCGTGGTGCGGTCGCCCTGGCTGACTCAGGGCTACCTCAAGGATCAGCGCAACTCGGAGAATCTCTGGCGCGACGGCTTTCTGCACACCGGCGACGTCGGTAACATCAACGGGGAAAACTACGTCGCCATCACCGACCGGATCAAGGACGTGATCAAGACCGGCGGCGAGTGGCTGTCCTCGCTCGAACTGGAGGACATCATCGGCCTGCACCCGGCGGTGGCCGAGGTGGCGGTGATCGGCAAGCCCGACGTCAAGTGGGGCGAGCGCCCCCTGGTCCTGGTGGTGCCGAAACAGGACGCCACCCCGCCCACACCCCGGCAGATGGTGGCCCACATCAGCCAGTTCATCGACAAGGGGCTCCTGTCCAAGCAGGCCATGCTGCTCAAGGTCAAGATCGTCACGGCCATCGACAAGACCAGCGTCGGCAAGATCGACAAGCGCACCCTGCGGGAGAAGCACCTGTCTTGACGGCAACACAAGCGGCGCGGTCCGGGCCACCATGAACCTGCTCCTGCTCGAAGCTGGCGAACTGGTCGATGGCGAGGCGACTCTGACCGGGCGGCGGTGCGAACACCTGCTGCAAGTGCTGCGGGTGGCGCCGGGCGACACGGTGCGGGTTGGCGTGATCAACGGGCCGGTGGGCACGGCCAGGGTGCTCTTGGCGGAACCGGCAGCGGTGCGGCTTTCGGTGCATCTGGAACGCCTGCCGGAAGCCGGCCCGCCGATCGAGCTGATACTGGCCCTGCCCCGGCCGATCATGCTCCAGCGCATCCTCAAGCAGGCCACCGTGCTCGGGGTTGGCCGCTTTCACCTGATCCGCTCCCGGCGGGTGGAGAAATCCTTTTTCCACAGCCCGGTGCTGGCGCCGGACAAGCTTCGCTCCCTGCTCCTGGAAGGGATGGAGCAGGCCATGGACACCCGCCTGCCCGAGGTGACCATCCACCACCAGTTCAAGCCCTTTGTCGAGGATGTGCTTCCCGGCATCGCCGGTCAGGGGCTGATCGCCCACCCCGAAGCCGGCGGCTCGCTGGCCGCTCTGCCCTCTTCGGCCGTGTCAGGCCCGGTGCTGCTGGCCGTCGGCCCGGAGGGCGGCTGGAGCGACCATGAACTGCACTGTTTCGCCGAACGCGGCTTCCTGCCCTTCTCCATGGGCCGCCGCATCCTCCATGTGGACACCGCCGTGGTCAGCCTGCTCGCCCAGCTCCAGCTCCTCTACGACCTGCGCAGCCACTGAGCGAGCTTGCCGGTCAGCAGGGTGAACTCCGGCAGCCGCAGCAGCTGCAGCCCCGCCCCGTAAATCCCCACCGCCACCCCGATCAGCAGCCCCAAAGCCGCAATCTGCATCCACAGCGGTCCGGCCAGCCAGTCCCCGAGCAGGTGCTGTCCGCCCCGGATCACCGCCGACATCAACCCCGCAGCCAGTAAAATCCGGCCCAGGCCCGCGGCCAGGTAGCCGAGCGGCAGGCCGTCCAGTTTGCGGCACAACACCCCGCCCAAGAAGAGAAAGTTGAGGATCATGGCGCAGGAGGTGGACAGGGCGATGCCCCGATGCTGCAAGAGGTCAATCACCAGGGTGATGGTGACAACGTTGGCCGCCACCCCGAGGAAGCTGGCGATCACCGGGAAGCGGGTGTTGCCGATGGCGTAGAACACCGGCACCATCACCTTGATGGCCGAGTAGGCAAACAGGCCGACAGCGTAATAGGACAGGGCCGCGGCGGTCTGGACGGTGTCGGCTGCGGTGAAGGCCCCGTGCTCGAAGATGAGCCGGATGATCGGCTCGGAGAGCAGCGCCAGCCCCGCGGTGGCCGGCACGGCCAGGGCGAAGACCAGCACCAGGGAGGAGACGAAGGTCTGTTTGAGGCTGGCCATGTCTTTCACCGCCGCCTGCCGGGCCAGCACCGGCATGATGGCAATGGAGAGCGCCACGCCGAATACGCCGATGGGCAGCTGCACCAGGCGGAAGGCGTAGTTGAGCCAGGAGACCGAGCCCTCGGCGCAGCTGGCGGCAAAGTTGGTGTTGACGAAGATGTTGATCTGGGTGGCCGAGAGGCCGATGGTGGCCGGCAGCATCAGCAGCAGGATGCGCCGCAGGCCCGGGTCGGCCGGATTGAAGGTGAAGCGGAAGCGGAAGCCCACCCGGCGCAGGGCCGGCAACTGGATCAGCAGCTGCGTGGCGCCTCCGATGAGTGTGCCCCAGGCCATGCCTGCGATAGCCGGTTCACCGAAGCGGGGAAAGAGCCAGGCCAGCAACAGGCCGCCGACGATTGAACCCAGGTTGAAGAAGCTTGATGACAGGGCGGGCACGAAGAACTTACCCTTGGTATTGAGCACGCCCATGACCACGGCCGCAAGCGATACACAGCAGAGAAAGGGAAACATGATCCGGGTGAGATGCACGGTCAGCTCGGTTTTGCCGGCGATCTGGCTGAAATCCGGCGCCAGCAGGTCGACAATCGGGCCGGCCAGGTACATCCCCACCAGGGTCAGGATGCTGATCAGGATAGCGAAGAAGACGAGCACATTGCTTGCCAGCCGCCAGGTTGCCTCCGCCCCCTTATTGGTGTCGTACTCGGAGAAGACGGTGACGAAGGCGGCCGACAGCGCACCTTCGCCGAACAGGTCGCGCAGCAGGTTGGGCACGCGGAAGGCGACGACAAAGGCGTCCTGGGCAAATCCGGCCCCGAACAGGCCGGCAAAGACCTGCTCGCGGATCAGGCCAAGCACGCGGCTGCACATCACCGCCAGGCTGACCGCCCCGGCCGAGCGGGCGATCCGGCCAGTGTCGCCGGAGGGTGTGACGGGAGGTTCCGTAGCCATTGATCGATCAGGGTTTCAGCGGGTTATCGCTTGACTTTGCAATATTAATACGAATATAACAGAGGCTGTTTTTTGGACCCGATGGTTACCATCCCCGCCGCGAAAGAGCGAGCGATTTTCCTCGTTTTCTAAGCGGCGGCATGGTCCCCGACACCGAATGCAGCAGCCGTTTCTCTCACCGGAGGTATCCATGCAGGACGTACAGCAGATCAGGAATGTGGTTCTACTCGGCCATGGCAACAGCGGCAAAACTTCCCTTGCCGAGTCGCTACTGTTCACCGCCGGCTCGCTGAAACGACTGGGCAAGGTGGACGAAGGCACCTCCGCCATGGATTTCGAGCCCGAGGAGGTCAAGCGCAAAATCTCCATCGGCGCGGCCTTCAACCACCTGAACTGGAAGAAGAACGACGTCTACCTGATCGACACCCCCGGCGACGACAACTTTTTCAACGAGACCCGCTTTGCCGCCCAGGTGGCCGACAGCGCCATCCTCACCGTGGGCGCGGTCATGGGGGTGCGGGCCCAGACCGAGAAGTTCGTCGACCTGATCAAGGAGCATCACCTGCCCTGCCTGATCTGCGTCACCAAGATGGATCGCGAGCGGGCCAATTTTGAGAAGACGGTGGCCGGCATCAAGGAGGCGACCGGCCTCAACCCGGTGGTCGCCTACCTTCCCATCGGCGCCGAGGATCAATTCAAGGGTCTGGTCGATATCGCGGCCAACAAGGCCCTGATGTTCGCCGATGGCGGTAAGACCGAGGCCGGCCCAGTGCCGGCTGACCTGGCCGACGAGGTGGAGAGCCTGCGGGAGAGCCTGATGGAGTATGTGGCCGAGACCCAGGACGACCTGCTGGAGAAGTTCCTCGAGGAGGGCCTGCTCACCGACGAGGAACTGGCTACCGGACTTGCCGCGGCGGTGCGCAACGCCCAGATTGCCCCGGTCTGCGCC
>JBGSPP010000204.1:0-11577 GCA_041738515.1 Desulfobulbus sp. | reverse complement strand
GGGGCCATGGCGGCGATATGGCTGGCATAGAGGATGTAGGTGCCGGCGCTGGCCGCGCGGGCGCCCTCGGGCGAGACAAAGGAGGCCACCGGAACCGGCGAGGCGAGGATGTCCTTGATGATGGCGCGCATGGAAGTGTCGAGTCCGCCCGGGGTGTCCATCTCGATCACCACAAGGCCGCGGTCCTCCCTGACGGCTCGGGCCAGTCCACGGTGGATGTAGTCGGCGGAGGCGGGACCGATGACGCCGTCCATCCGCAACACCAGCACCCCCTTCGATGCCGAGGAGCTGTCCGGGCTAGCAAGGAGCATGGCCCATAGCAGCCAGAGCACGGTCCATGCGGTCGATCTGGCCTCGTTCATCGGGCACCTCCCTGAAGCCTCGGGCCCCTGCGCCTGATTACCGGCCATCCCCCGGTCGCTTGGAGGTTGAGGGCAAATCGGCGCACCTGCGTTTGACTCTTGCAAAAGACAATAGAAACGGCCGGCTGAAAGTCAACCGGCATTGCGCGGGGAGTGGCGGCGAGGGGAGCAGACTGGGCGCCTGCTGTCCGGGGCGGGTACTATTTCTTGCGGCCGCTGCGTTCGCGGAAGAAGAGGCGTACCGGCACCTTGTCCAGGCCGAGGCCATCCCGGAAGCAGTTGGTCAGGTAGCGCTGGTAGGAAAAGTGGATGCCATCGGGGGCGTTGGCAATGACGGCAAAGCGGGGCGGGGCGGTGGCCAGCTGGGCGGTGTAGTAGAACTTGAGTCGGCGGCCGTGGTAGTAGGGAGGTTCGTGGTGCGCGATCGCCTCGGCCAGCAACCGGTTGAGAGCGGCCGTGGGGAAACGCTGGTGGAACTGGCGGTGGACCTTGCCGATCTCAGGAAACAGCCGCTTGATCCCGGTTCCCTCCAGGGCCGAGATCTTGAGCACCGGCGCGAACGGGATGAAGTTGAGCGCCATCCGTACCTCCTCCAGCAACCGTTCCTGTCGCTTCTTGTCGTCCTTGATCAGGTCCCACTTGTTGAGCAGCACGATCAGGGCCCGCCCCTGGTCCTGGGTGTAGCCGATTACCTTGGTGTCCTGCTCGGTGATGCCCTCCTCGGCGTCGATGAGCACCAGGGCGATATCACAGCGACCAAGCGCCTTGAGAGCCTTGAGTATGGAGAACTTTTCCAGTTTGTCGGTGGTCTTGCCCTTGCGGCGGATGCCGGCGGTGTCGATCAGCAGGTAGGTGTAGGGATCACGGCTGACCACGGTGTCGACCGAATCACGGGTGGTGCCGGCGATCTCGGAGACCACCATCCGGTCCTGGCCGATGATGGCGTTGACCAGCGAGGACTTGCCCACGTTGGGGCGGCCCAGGAAGGCGACGCGCATGGTGCCTTCCGGGAGATCGTCTTGCATCTCCGAGGTTTCCAGGCGCGGCTGCAGTCCTTCCATGAGACTGGCAAAACCGTAGCCGTGATCACCTGAGAGCGGCCACAGCCGCTCCACACCCAGTTCCCAGAAAGGGGAGAGCAGGCTGTCCTCCAGGTCGAAGCTGTCGATCTTGTTGACGATGTAAAACACCGTCTTCTCGGTGCGACGCAGCAGGTCGACGATCTCGACGTCGCTGGGGGTTAGGCCCTCGCGGCCGTCCATGAGAAAGAAGATCACGTCCGCCTCCTCGATGGCCATCATGGCCTGGTGGCGGATGTGGCTGGTGATGGTGTCGTCCTCGTCGTCGATGCCGCCGGTGTCGACCAGGAGAAAAGGCTTGTCGTCCCAGGTGACCCGGGCGTAGTGGCGGTCGCGAGTGACGCCGGGGGTCGGATCGACCAGGGCATCGCGGCGCCGGGTCAGGCGGTTGAACAGGGTGGATTTGCCGACGTTGGGGCGGCCGATGAGGGCGACCAGGGTGGCGTTTTCGGTGGTCATGATCGTGTCGCAAGCTCCTGGCGGCATTGGTCGGTGAGGTCTTGAAGGGCAGGATACCCGGCGACCTCGGGTTTGGCAAGCAGGCCTGCCAGGGAATCCAGGGCAGGCCGGAGGTATTGGGCGAAAAAGGGCTTGCCTCGCACCTGGCTTAAAAAAGCGAAGGCGCCCAGGATCTGCAGGTTGCGCTGCAGGGCAAGCCACAGGTATTCGCGGCGGAACTGTTCGGGATCATAGACGATCTCCTGCCGCAGGGCATCAAGGTAGACCCGGGTCAGCCGTTCCTGCAGGGCAGGGGGCAGGGCCGCGTAAGGATCGAGCAGGAGCGAGGCCAGGTCGTAGGCCAGCGGGCCGAGGCGACCGCCCTGGAAATCGATGAATCGGACGCGACCGTCCCGGACCATGAGGTTGCGGCTCTGGAAGTCGCGGTGGAGGAAATAATCGGCCGGCGCGGCCGCGGCCTTGTTGGCCAGCCGTTCGCACTCCGCCTCGACGGCGGCGCGGTCAAAGGCAAGGTCGAACAGGTCGGTGCAGCAGGCGCGAAGAAAGTAGCCGGACTCGCGCTCCCGCATCAGTTGTCGGTCATAACGGGGCGTGTCCCAGCACCAGGCAGGATCGAATCCGGTGGCCGCCCGCACCTGCATCCGGGCCAGTTCGCGCACGGTCTGTTCATACAGGGCTGCAGTCTGCTCTGTATCCTGTGCGGCGAGCAGATCGTGCAGCCGCAGATCGCCCAGATCCTCGCAGAGCGCAAGCCCGGTCTCCGGGTCAAAGGCGTGGATCGCCGGCGTCGGCGCACCCGACCGGTGCAGGTGGCTGCCGATGCGATGGAAGGCCCTGGCCTCGGCCAGACCGGCCCGGTCGGCCTCCGGCGGCAAGACGGCGATCAGCGTCAGGCCTTTGCTGCGCAGGTGATAAAACCGTCGCGTGGAGCCGTCCGGGGTGAGCGCGCGGAGGTGGACGCTGTCCTGATTCCATGCTTCGACCGGTCTGGCAAGCAGCCGACCGGCGATTTCGATCAGTTGACTCTCGTTCATGGTTGCTGTCCTCTGGCACGACCGGTCTCGGCGTCAATGATCGCGTCGCCGGTGCAGATGGCGTTGCAGTGGACGCTGTGCGCGGCCACCCGCGCCCCATCCCAGACCACGGTTCGGCAGAGGCGAGCACCTTCGCCGATGATAGCCCCCGCACCGATGCAGCCCCAGTCTTCGAGGATCACGCCCTCGCCGATCAGGGCCGAGGGATCGACCAGCCAGCCCTTGGAGGCAAGGAGTTCTCCATGCAGATCAAGATAATCGCCGGGCGTGCCGATGTCCCGCCACAGGGTGCCATCGACGCGAATGCTGCCGATTCGGTCCTCCCGCGCCAGTTCCCGGTACAGGTCGATGATGTGGAAAAAGCCCCTGGCCGGAATCCGTTCGATCACCTCCGGATCAATCACGTGGATGCCGGTGAAGGCAAGCCGCTGACCGGGCCAGTCATCAAAGGCCCGCACCCGGTCGCCTTCGACGCCAACTGTGTTGAAGCGGGGCAGGTCGTGCATGGCAAGGGTGGCGTCATTGGCCGAGCCCAGGTGGCGGAAATAGATCTGCTCCAGATCAATCTCGTGGTAGAGGTCGCCGTTCATCACCAGCACCGGATCGTTGTCCAGGCGATCGAGTGCCTTGCGCAGGCTGCCGCCGGTGCCGAGGATCTCGGGTTCGTGCTGGATGAGCACCTCTGGCCAGTCAGCCAGGGCGGCCTCGATCCGGCCGGCCAGGTGATGGCAGTTGACCAGGATGGGGGCGCATTCGCAGGCGCGCAATTGCGCCAGTTGCCGGTGCAACAGGGGCACGCCCGCCACCGGAAAGAGCGGCTTGGGACGGACGTTGGTATAAGGCCGCAGACGGGTGCCGTAGCCCGCGGCAAGGAGGATGGCCTGCATGTCAGCGTGGGGGGAATTGAACTTGACTTGATTCGGAAACTGCTCTACATATCATGTTTTTCGGCCCAAGGGCAAAAAATATCATTCTTTCGGGCAGGCGCGGCGCACGCACGGGATCGGCCGTCACCAGGCCGGCAGGCCTGACCTTGTAACGTTTCTCTCCCCTGTCCGCAAGCTTCCAGAGTGTACCCAATGATCACCTTCCTTGATTACGGCGCCGGTAATGTCCGCTCGGTCATCAACGCCATCGAGCACCTGGGCGAGAGCGTCGACCTGGTTCGGAGCGGCGAGGATATCGACCGCGCCGAACGCCTCATTTTTCCAGGGGTCGGCAACTTTGGCGCCCTGATGCAAACCCTGCGCAAAAACAATCTGCGCGAGCCGCTGATTCGCTACCTGCACTCGGGCAAGCCCTTTTTTGGCATCTGCGTCGCCCTCCAGGCCCTCTACGAGTGGAGCGAGGAGGCGCCTGAGGAACCAGGTCTGGGCATCTTGCCCGGATGCGTGCGGCGTTTCACCTGCGACCTGGCGGTGCCGCACATCGGCTGGAACGGCATCAAGGCGCACCAGGATTCGCCGCTCTTCCACGATTTGCGGGGCGACGAAAAATTTTACTTCGTCCACTCCTACCATGTGGTTGCGCAGACCCGCGACGACATCCTCACCACCACTGACTACGGCGAGGAGTTCGTCAGCGCCATCCAGCGGGGCAATCTGGCAGCCACCCAGTTTCACCCGGAAAAGAGCGGCCGGGCCGGCCTGCAGTTGCTGCGCAACTTCCTCGCCGGCAGCCGTGAATCGGTACAGTTGGTCTCCTGCCCGGAGCGAACGGTGCTGGCCAAGCGGATCATCGCCTGTCTGGACGTGCGCGCCAACGACCAGGGCGATCTGGTGGTCACTAAGGGTGATCAGTACGACGTCCGCGAGGAGGGGGCGGTGCGCAATCTGGGCAAGCCGGTGGAACTGGCCCGGGACTACTACGAACAGGGGGCCGACGAGATCACCTTCCTCAACATCACCGGGTTCCGCGATTTTCCACTCCAGGATATGCCTATGCTGAAAGTTCTGGAAGAGACCTCGAAAAACGTCTTCGTGCCGCTCACCATTGGCGGCGGCATCCGCGATTTCACTGATCGCAACGGCCAGTTTTCCAGTGCCTTGGAGGTGGCCTCACGCTATTTCCGCAGTGGCGCGGACAAGGTCTCCATCGGCTCGGACGCGGTGCTCATCGTCGAGGAGGTGCTGAAAAGCGGTCGATCCCTGGGATTGAGTTCCATTGAGCAGATCGCCCGGGTCTACGGCAACCAGGCGGTGGTGATTTCCATCGATCCGCGCCGGGTCTACGTCGATCATCCCGAGGCCGTGCCCCACAAGGTGATCGAGACTGCGATCGCTGGCCCGAACGGCGAGCGCTACTGCTGGTACCAGTGTACCATCAAGGGCGGTCGCGAGGGTCGCCCGCTGGATGCCATCACCTTGGCCCAAGTTTGCGAACAGCTTGGGGCGGGCGAGATCCTGCTCAACTGCATCGACCGCGACGGCACCAACTCGGGCTTTGACCTGGAACTGATCAAGGCCGTGCGCTCGGCGGTGACCATCCCGGTGATCGCTTCCAGCGGCGCTGGCTGCAGTGAGCACTTCCTTGAGGTCTTCACCCGGACGGGTGCCGAGGCGGCTCTGGCCGCCGGTATCTTTCATCGCCGCGAGGTGCCCATCGCCGAGGTGAAACGTTATCTCGCCAGCACGGTCGAGATCCGGCCGGCCTGAACCTCTCCGCAGACGGTTGGCGTTGGCGCGGAAGTGCTTTCGGTTACGGACGGAAACGCTGACTTTCACCGTTGTAACCGTTTCTTTGCTTTGTCTTTGGTCAACGCAAGCCTATAATGGAAGCAGAATGAACGAGGAGTCCTCCCCCTTAACGATGGGTTAAGGGAAACACCTTTTTTCTTCCATGGCCCCGTTTTATCCGATCGGGGGACAGTGTGACCCGCCATGACCGACAAACGGCAGCACCCACGAATTCGTCTCAACGGCGCCACGGTTCACGTCACCGACGGCTGTTTCTGTACCACGGCCCAGATCGAAAACGTTTCCCCAGACGGCCTCTGTCTGTGCAATCTGCCCGAACAGCTCTACCGCAACGCCGAACACTTGACTATATTTTCCAACGGAAACCCGGCCATGCCCACCCTGCACATCAAGCCGTGCTGGCAGGCGGTTGGCTGGAACGGTAAGTCCATTGGGGCAATCATTCTCAACACTCCGGAAACTTGGAGATTCTTTGTCGGTCGCGCTGCCGGACGCTCTGCCAGGAAAGAAACGGCCTGAGGCCGCTTCCGTGCCTGCCGGGCCGATGCGGCCCCCTTCCGGGGTTCGGCTCTAGTCGATTGGGCACGGATCTTGCTTGCCATCGACACTTTCCCCATCTGCCCGTATCCCCGAACTACGCGTTGCACATTTTACGCCAAGGCGGTGTTGTGCTAAGCGGTTGAGGAACTGGCGGCGAATATGAAGGCCGCGGTGCGGGGGAAGTGTACGCATAAAAAGCCCCCAGCCCAAGGGATGGGCAAGGGGGCTTGATAAGATCAACCGGCGGTTGTTACGGCTTGAATACATCACGTCATCTGGGCGCCATCATGACGGTGTTCACCTGCCATTCATGGGAGAGAACTCAATAGGTTCGCTCATACCGGTCATACCGGTTTGAGCGGTCATACTGATCGTATCGGTCATGGTCCCGACTGCGGGTTCTGTCTCCCCACGTCATTTCCCCGTTTTCCCGCACACAGCGGGAATACTCATAGGTCCCCGGCCGCGAGAAACCCCGGCAGTATTCCTGGATGCGTTCATAGGAACGGTCCGAGCGATATCGTGATGAACGGTTGTCGTCGTAGCGGTCCTGCTCGTCGCGGTGGCGGTTGTCACGTTCTTGGAGCACGGGCGGGGAAGGGTGGATGGGCCGGTTTTGCTGCCGCTTTTGCTGTTCTTCCTCGAGTTTTTGCTGCTTCTTGCGAATGGCTAGCCGTTCCTCGTAGGACATGTTTTTTTTCGGGTCGGGAATCTGCCCTGATTCATACTGCCGTTGCAGGTTTTCCCTGAATTGCTGGGAAAGTTCGGCCCCAGCATTGGAGAAGGCGCCGTTGCCGAGCAGGAGGACGGAGAGCAGGCAGAGAGAAAACGCGGGACGAACAACAATCTTTTTTTGCATGGAACAGTACCGGGAGAAAGTTCGACGGACCGACACCCCTTCACATCACATCTCGGTGCTATTGTACACAAAGAGAGCAGGTTGGCACATCGAAATTACACCGCGTCGTTCCCCACGCTTTGTTCCTGGGTCTCGTCGATTTCCTGATCCGGTTCCGCCGCATCGGTCTCTAGTCGTTCCCGGTTCAACTTGCGTTCCTTTTTGGCTTCCTTTTTTTTCTGCTTGTCGAGTTCTTTGGATCTTTTTTCCTGCTGGTAATTGTTTCGTTTCGCCAAACGACACCCCCCTTGGCAATTGTGGGTGATGGTCGCGGCCGGCGATCCTCACGCGGAGGACCGGCCGGCCGCGGTGATGCTATCAGCGCTGCTTGACGACGTTGGCAGCGGCCGGGCCCTTGGCTCCGTTGACCACGTCAAAGCTTACGCGCTCCCCTTCCTGGAGAGATTTGAAACCAACGGCCTGGATGGCTGAATGGTGGACAAAAACATCTTTGCCGCCATCCTGCTCGATAAAGCCAAAACCCTTGGAATCATTAAACCATTTTACAGTTCCTTCAGCCATTGTACTTACTCCTTGTTCGTTGTGCGCTGGTTGCGCACGGTTGGGTGTTCGGCCCCATGGCGGGGCCTTGGGTGTAGCCCCGGGTCGCACAACGGTGTGGCCCGGAATTGTTCATCGGTTTCAGCTGGAACGGCGCGACAGGCCAAACACAGTGGCCTTGGCGGCCCGGTTTCGTCTGGACGGCGTACCTGAGGCCACGGTTCTGGCCGGTTTTTTCACGATATCCACGGTCTCGGCCCGCTGCTGGCGGGGCCGGGAATCGCTCTCCACTTGCCGCTCAAAGGTCATAGCTGAGGCAGCCTGGCGGATCATCCTATCGTCGAGCGACTGTTCAATCAGCCGGATCATGCGTCCGTCCTCCATGGTGGCGAAGGTCAGGGCCTCGCCGGTGCGGCAGGCACGGCCAGTTCGACCAGTCCGGTGGATGTAGGCCTCGGGGGTGTCCGGCATGTCGTAATTGATGACATGGGAGATGCCGGTGACGTCGATGCCGCGGGCAGCGATGTCGGTTGCCACAAGTACGGTGTAGGCGCCTTTCTTAAAGCCCTCGAGGGCCTGCTGGCGCTTGGCCTGCGAAAGGTTCCCCTGCAGCGAGGTGGCCTTGAATCCGGCCTGGGCCAGTTTGAGAGCCAGGCTCTTGGCCTTGTGCTTGGTGCGGGTGAAGACCAGAGTGCTGGTCATTTCCGCATCCTTGAGTAAATGGACGAGCAAGTCAGTTTTCTGACTCTGTTCGACCGAGTAGAGCTGATGCGAGATCGTCTCAATCGAGCGGGAGGGGTTTATCTGCACGGTCACAGGATCGGTGAGGATTTCCTCGACAAATCGGCGGATCTCCATCGGCATGGTCGCAGAAAAAACAAGCGACTGCCGTTTTTCCGGCACCTGCCGCAGGATCCGCCGGATATCGGGCAGAAAGCCCTTGTCGAACATCTGGTCGGCCTCGTCGAGAATCAGGGTCTCGATGCGGCTCAGGTCCATATCTCCGTCATTGAGGATGTCCAGCAGGCGGCCGGGGCATGCCACGACGATGTCAACACCACCGCGGAGCCTGGAAACCTGGGTCTGCTTGCTGACACCGCCGTAGACGGCAAGGCAGCGCAACCGGGTGCCGCGGATGACAGTCTCGGTGAATTCGTTGATCTGCTCGGCCAGTTCCCGGGTGGGGGCGAGGATCAGAACCTTGACATGCTTACCGGCGCCATCCATGAGGTGCTGCACTGTGGGCAGGATGAAGGCGGCGGTTTTGCCGGTGCCGGTCTGGGCCAGTCCGAGCAGGTCGCGTCGATCAAGAATGGGCGGGATGGCCTGCTGCTGGATGGGGGTCGGAGCGGTGAAGCCGCTCTGTTGGATAGCATTGTTGATGTGGGAATTGAAAGAAAAATTACTGAACGTCATTGGGTCTCCCACAAGCAGAACGGATGGAGGCCATGGGAGGCCATACCTGTGCGGAGCGGCGCCGAATCTGGGCGACACGCCGGTTCTGTTTGCTGAAAAATGGATGGTGATCTGCCGAAGTCGCGGCAGCGCTGGGGTGCTTCAAAGGGGATTGAACCGAGAACAAGAGGAGGGATGGAAGACCATCGGGCTACTGACTGCGGTCGGCTGGAACCTGAAACGTGGCGACACGGGGCTGGACAAGGATTATCTGCGCCTCTGGCCCTTTTTGACCGGCGGTTTGGCCTCGTTGCAGACCAAGGTACGGTGCTGGTATTCCTTGCCGTTCAGACCGTCCATGACCTTGTGCCCTTCCGATCTTGTTGCCATTTCGACAAAGCCGAAACCCTTGGGTTGACCGGAAAACTGGTCAACAATGAGCTTGGCGCTGACCACGCTGCCAAAGGAGCCGCACAACTCGGAAAGTTGGGTTTCGGTAATATTGTAAGGCAGACTGCCGATAAAAAGTTTCATGCCTTTCTGTCCCTCCATGGGGGTAGCAAGCAAAAACTTTTTCGGTATCGGTGGATACGGCCTGAGAGAGATGTCTGTCAGGAAAAGAAAATGCTAGATGAAAGATGGATAAATAATACGGGCTGGCCTCCTTTTTGGCAAGGAAATTATCGCAGGCTATTCCGCCCGTGCCTCCCAAACAGCTCGCCGTCGCCATTGCTCCGGTCAGCCTGAAAACTTTGGATTATATGGAATAGTTGCTTGTTTTCGGTTAGTTGTAATGCCTGCCTGGCCCATAGCCCCATTGGTTGGCGGCGTTATTTTCACCTGAAGAATAATTTGCATTTATTTTACCAGATGCTCAATGTGTTGCCCCCGTCCCGTCTTCGCTGTTCCCTTCCGGGGCGGGGAATGATATATTGATTGGTTAAACCCCATACCAGCAGTCCCGGACCGCGTGCGGTCATCGTGTTGCCTCGGTGGCACGAGAACCCGCCGTTCCGGTACGTTTCGGCTCTGACTTTGACCTTGCGAACACCATGAATGACACACTGAACATCCCAACCTTGCGGCAACGCATCGACCAGATCGACGACACCATCCTGGAACTGCTCAAGGAACGTCTCGGCTGCGCCAAGACCATCGGCCAGCTCAAAACCGAGACCAACCGCGCCAAGTGGGACCCGCAGCGGGAACTGGAGATCTACGACCGGCTGAGGAAAAACAACAACGACATCTTCCCATACAAGGCGCTCCGGTCGATTTTCCACGAGATCATCACCACCTGCCGCCTGTCGCAGCGCAAGGCCATCGTCGCCTATCTCGGACCAGAGGCCACTTTTTCCCACCTGGCCGCGGTCAAGTACTTCGGCCAGACCGCCGATTACCGGGCCATGGAGTCCATCGCCGAGGTCTTCGAGGAGGTGGAGAAGGAGCGTGTCGAATACGGCATCGTGCCGGTGGAAAATTCCATCGAGGGTGCGGTCACCTATTCGCTCGACGCCTTTCTCAAGTACAAGGTGCAGATTTGCGGCGAGATCCAGCTGGCCATCACCCACAATCTGGTCTGCCGCTCGGGCAACATCGAGGACATCCAGACCGTGGCCTCCCATTCCCAGCCGCTGGCCCAGTGCCGCAACTGGCTGCGCAAGAACCTGCCCAAGATACCCACCCTGGACGTGTTCTCCACCGGCACCGCCGCCCAGATGGCGGCCAACAATCCCAACATCGGCGCCATCGCCAGCTCGCTCGCCGTCAACGCCTACGGCCTGCAGGTGGTGGTCCGGGGCATCGAGGACTATCAGGGCAACACCACCCGTTTCCTGGTCATCGGCCGCAAGTCGCCAAAGAAGAGCGGCTGCGACAAGACCTCGATCCTCATCGGCCTGATCAACCGCCCCGGTGCGCTCAACGAGATTCTGACCATCCTCTCGGCCAAGAGCATCGACCTGGCCAAGATCGAGTCGCGGCCGACCAAGGACAAGCAGTGGAGCTACATGTTCTTCCTCGACATGATCGGCCACATTGAGGATCCGGTCATAGCCGAGGCCTGCAACATCCTGCGGCAGATATGCGCCTACTACGAGCTGCTCGGCTCCTATCCGCGGGCCGACGAGGTCTCGCTCAACGGCGGCCTGGCTTGATCTTGACACGTTGCCCCGAGCCCGAATCCCCGGCTGATCGATGGTCATGAGCGCCCTCCTCGGCTGCCAGGATCTGGCCAAGGCCTTCGGCGCTCAAAGCCTGTTCGCCGGCGTCACCCTGATGCTCGATGAGGGCGACCGCGCCGGCCTGATCGGCCCCAATGGCTCGGGTAAGTCTACCCTGCTCAAGATCCTTTGCGATCTCGACCGGCCTGACAGCGGCGCAGTGTTCATGCAAAAGCATGTCCGCGTCAGCTATGTGGCCCAGGACGACGTGTTTGTAGAGGATGCAAGCTGTGTCGATAACCTCCTGCTGGCGGTGCGCGACCTGCCCATCGACGAGGCTGAGCAGCACAACTGGGTCCAGGCAATCCTCAGTCGGGGCCGGTTTCCCGACCGGCAGCAGTCGGCGCGGCTGCTCTCCGGGGGCTGGCGCAAGCGGCTGGCCATCTGCCGC
>JBGSPP010000200.1:0-12273 GCA_041738515.1 Desulfobulbus sp. | reverse complement strand
CGTCGAAGCCGAGTTCGCCGCCGGCCAGGGCAAAGGGAGCGCGGGGCGAGATTGCCTTGCCGCCCTTGTCGCCCCGGAAGGCGAGCGGCTGCATGGCTGCACCGATACGCATGCCGGCATCGAACAGTTTCGGGTGCTTGAGGGTGGAGAAGTTCATCTTCTTCAGCCATGGAAGGCCGTTCTTACGTACCAGAGCGGCGCGCAGAGCCAGCATGATGCGGTCGAAGTTGACCTTGGTCGGGCAGTTGGTCATGCAGGATTTGCAGACCAGGCAATTGAAGGCCATCTCGTAGACTTCCGGGTCGTCCAACTCCAGGTCGCCGTCCAGGATTGCCTGGGCCACGGTGATCTTCGATCTGGTGACCGCGCTCTCGACCTTTTCCGCGCCGTAGACCGGGCAAACCGCCATGCAGTTGCCGCATTTCATGCACTTGTCGAGTTCCTCGCGGATGATCTCCAGTTCGTCGTGGTAGGTATTCCGCGTCGTTGTTGCCGTTGCCGTCGCCATGGTCACACCTCGCGCACGGGAACCATCTTCCCGGGGTTGAGCAGGTAATCGGGATCGAGCGACTCCTTGATGCTGCGCATCAGGCCGAGCCCGCTCTGGCCGAGTTCGTCGCCCAGGTACTTCATCTTGGCTACGCCGATGCCATGCTCGCCGGAGAGCGTGCCCCCGAATTTGAGGGCCACGGCAAAGATTTCGTCCACAGCCTTGTGCACCCGTTCGATTTCCTCCTTGTTATACTTGTCGCAGAGGATGGTGGGATGGAGGTTGCCGTCCCCGGCATGGCCGAAGGTGCCCAGGGTGAGGTTGTATTTCTTGCCGATCTCCTGGCAGGCAATGAGCATGTCGGTAATTTTCGAACGCGGCACGGTGGCGTCCTCAAGCACCACGGTATTGTTGAGCGAGGCCAGTGCGGGAAGGGCGTTGCGGCGTGCGGTCCACAACTGGTCGCGTTCCTGGTCGCTGGCCGCGGTCTTGAGATCGCCGTTGTTGTCGCGCACCACCTGCATCACCGCCTCGGCCTCCTTCTGCACCAGGTCGTCGGACATGCCGTCCACCTCGATGAGCAGCAGGGCCTCGGCATCGGTGGGCAGGCCGATCTTGGCAAAATCCTCGACGGTCTGGATGGTCATGCGGTCCATGATTTCCAGGGTGGCGGGGATGACCTGGGCTTTGATAATGCCGGCCACGGAGTTGCCCGCATCGGCCAGGCTCTTGAAGACGCCCATCATGGTGCGGCGGTATTTGGGCGCCGGGATCAGTTTAGCGGTCAGTTCGGTGATGATCCCCAGCGTCCCCTCGGAACCCACGAACAGATTGGAGAAATCGTAGGCGGTTACGTTCTTGACGGTCTTGCCGCCGAAGCGGACCTTCTCGCCGTTGGCCAGGACGACCTCCATGCCCATGATGTAGTTCTTGGTGACGCCGTACTTCAGCCCGCGCAGGCCGCCGGAATTTTCTGCGGCCGAACCGCCCATGGTGGCCGTGGCCACAGTGCCGGGGTCGGGCGGATAGATGAGGCCATGGGGGGCGACGGCAGCGTTGAGGGCGCCTATGACCACGCCGGGCTCGACCACGGCGGTGAGATTGGCGGCATCGACTTCGATGATCTTGTTCATTTTCTGAAAGGAGAGCACGATACCCTTCTTCAACGGCACTGTGCCCCCGCTGAGGTTGGTGCCGGCGCCGCGCGGGTAGATGGCGATCTTGTTGGCGCGGGCAAAGTTGACCAACTCCTGCACCATCGCACTGTTGGAGGGCAGGACCACCACATCCGGCATCTGCCTGGGCATGTCGGCGGTGGCGTCGTAGCTGTACGCCACCCGGTCCACCTTGCTGGACAATACGTTCTCTTTCCCTGCCAGTGCTTCCAGTTTCTCGATGAGGTCCTTGTCTAGCATGCTGTCTCCTCCGGGGTGGGGTGATGGGGCCGACCGGCCTGTGCCGGAAATGTTGCCGACGGGGTGGTTGGGTGGGCGGCGTGCCCGCTGATTATTTGTCTTACCAATTATCATTTGTAATATAATATGTCAACCAAAATCGGTGAAAATTTTGGTGCGGGCAAGGGGAACAGGGTGGCGATTCTGCGACTAAAAATGGGGGAGAACCAAGCGGGCGGGCGAGCAGAGGCGGGAGTGGTGGCAGCGGAAAACTGGTTTGAAAAAAGAGCCAAGGCAGGCCTGGCGTTCGCACCAAGCCAGGCAGGAACGGCTATCCGTATCCTGCCTCTGGCTTCAGGAGGCGTGTCGGGCGACGTAGGCGATGCTGCGCTGCTCGGCAAAGGTGAGGTGATCCATCATTACTTTACGGGCCAGTTCCGGATCCTTGGCGCTGATCGCGTTCACGATGGCACAGTGATGGGCGTAGAGCAGGCGATGATCCTCCTCGGTCAGGTACACGGCCCGCCAGACGCCGCGCTGGAAATCCTTCATGGCGTCAAAGATCGATTGCATCAGATGCAGCCAGACAACATTGTTGGTCGCCCGGGCGATGACGATGTGGAGGTTGGCATCCAGATCCTCGGAGGGCTTCATGCCGTCCAGGTTCCGTTCCATGCCGGAGACAATTTCCTCCATGCGGCGCAAATCCTCGGGCAGGGCGCGCTGGGCGGCATAGAAGGCAGTCCAGGATTCCATGCACTTGCGCACCTCGATCACTTCGAGGGCGCGGTCGTATTGGGCGTTGATCAGG
Organism: Desulfobulbus sp.; assembly: GCA_041738515.1. Taxonomy (GTDB): domain Bacteria; phylum Desulfobacterota; class Desulfobulbia; order Desulfobulbales; family Desulfobulbaceae; genus Desulfobulbus. Next base: position 9,578 of record JBGSPP010000200.1, on the reverse strand, counting down.
TCGCTCAGCGCGTTGCCTTTCTGGGTGTCCACCAGCGACAGGACCACGGTGCCGCCGCCCTGGTAGGACATGACCAGGCCGGCCGAGGAGAGAATGTTGAGGGCCTCGCGGACAGAGGGCCTTGACACGCTGAACATTTCGGCAAGTTCGCGCTCGGGGGGCAGTTTCTCGCCAGGGGAAAAATCACCGGAAAGGATCGATTCGCGGATCTGGTCGGCGATCTGACTGGAGACCTTCTTCGGTTTGATCGGTTTGAATTTCATAGAGTCACGGAAGGGATTCACTTTTAGGAGGCGGGTAGGCTATCTAACCAAAATATGAGAAAATTGCAAAGTATTGTCGTGCAAGCGGGCCCAACGATTGATCCGCCAGAAAGACAAAAAGCCCCGGAACAAATGAATGTTGCGGGGCCCGGCATGCTGCGCTCCCTGGCGAGCCACCCGGGAAGGGGAGTAACCCGGGCGGCTCAGGGAGAACATCTGAGGTTTGTTTGTCTGAATTATGGGATCATCCACTGCAGATGGTAGGCTTGCAGGTATACCATGACGCAGACAATGAAGGTCAGGAACAGGGAGTGCTTCAGGGTGAAGCGGAACAGGTTGCCTTCCTCGCCGACCATGCCGCAGGCAGCGGTGGCAACGGCCAGGGATTGGGGTGAGATCATCTTGCCCATGACGCCGCCGCTGGTGTTGGCCGCACCGGTCAGGATCGGGCTGATGCCGAGCTGCTCCGCGGTCGCCTTCTGCAGGCCGCCGAAGAGGACGTTGCTCGAGGTATCGGAGCCGGTCAGGAAGACGCCGAGCCAGCCGAGGATCGGGGCGATGAACGGGAACCAGTGGCCGGTCTTGGTGAAGACGAGGCCGAGGCAGTTGGTCATGCCCGACGAGTTCATGACATAGGCCAGTCCGAGCACCGAGGCGACGGTCAGGGCCGGGAAGCGCATGTCGACCAGGGTCTTGCCGGCGATCTTGGCAACGTCGCCGATGCTGACGCCGCAGACCAGGGCCGAGAGAAAGGCCGCGATCAGGATGGCGGTACCGGCGGCGGACATGAAGTTGAAGTTGTATTTGGCGGCGATCTTGGCGGGCAGTTGCTCATTCAGGGCCTTGGTAATTGCCTTGAACTGATCCTTGTCCACGGACTTGTCGGCGACCAGGCCCTTGGCCAGATCCTGCAGTTCCGTGCTCTTTTTGTAGATCGGAGCCATGGCGGCATAACGTTCGTCGGGGAGGACGGCGCCCTTGCCGGCCAGCTTCTGCTCGACAGTGGCCATGGCGGACTCGAGGGTCTTCAACTCGCCCAGGGCGGCAACGGCCTTGGCGGCCTTCTCGTTGCCCTTAGGCAGGGCGGCGCTCAGCTTGTCGATCTCGGTGTTGATGATCTGGATCTTTTCCAGGGACACTTCAGGAGTCTTGACATTCTTGACGATCATGTTGTCCAGGCCGGTGATCGGGATGACCACCTTGCTCTTGTCCAGCGTGGCCTTGATGGACGGAATGCCCCAGAGCAGGACCATCAGGGTGAGGAACAGATAGGGGGTCCAGGCGCGGAAGATCTGGCCGCCGGTGTAGTTGTGCTCTTCCTTGGTGGCCTGCTTCTCGTGGTCAAAGACGAAGTTTTCCTTGGGTTGCCAGACGCGCAACAAGAGGACCAGTGCTGCCATGGCGGACAGCGAGGCGGTGATGTCCGGCAGGTAGGGGCCGACATAACTGGCGGTCAACCACTGCGCAACGGCAAAGGTGATGCCGCAGACCAGGATTGCCGGCATAACTTCCCAGGCCTTTTTCAACCCGGAAATCATGACGATGACATAGAAAGGAATAAGGACCGAGATGAACGGCAGCTGATGGCCAACCATCTTGGAAAGCTTCATCAAGCCGACGTCGTCATAGCCCATGACCGCGGACAGGGCCACGATCGGAATACCGATGGCGCCGAAGGCCACAGGGGCGGTGTTGGCCACCAGGCAGACGCCGGCGGCGTACAGCGGCCGGAAGCCCAGGCCGACCAGGGTGGCGCCGGCAATGGCCACCGGGGTGCCGAAACCGGCCGCGCCCTCGATGAAGGCGCCGAAGCAGAAGGCGATCAGCAGCGCCTGGATGCGGCGGTCAGCGGTCAGGCCGGCCAGGGAGGCGCGGATGATCTCGAACTGGCCGCCCTTGACGGTGATGTTGTAGAGAAAAAGGGTGGTGAGGACGATGTAGAAGACCGGAAAAAGACCGAAGGCGGCGCCCTGGCCAAAGGCGAGCGCGGTGAGTTTGGCCGGCATGCCCCAAACCGTGACGGCGATGGCAAATGCCGAGGCCACGGACAGCAACGCCGCCTTGTGGGCTTTCATCTTCATGACCGCGAGGCACACAAAGATGACGACCAGGGGGATGGCGGCGACCAGCGCCGACATGCCCAGACTACCTGCGATGGGGGTGTAGCTTTGTATCCAGGGCATAACGTTTTCTCCTTTTTGGTGGGATTATGAACACGGCCCACGGGGCCGGCGCTTCTAAAAAGGATTCCCGGCAGGCATGTCTGCAGGCATGATTCCTGAGAAGTTGTATTACCAATTATTTTATTCGGCAAAATTTGTCAACCAAATTTTTTTTCATGCTTAAAAAAGAATGTTGACAAGCAGTGATAGATTAAAATATATTCAAAATAAAGTTGGTTTTACAAGTTGTTATTGGCAGGGCTTGCTGCGCGGCGGGCGACATCTGGAATCGGGCTCACCGGCGGAATGCCTCATCGGTCACCAGGGCAGAAGGGAGGGGGAATGTTCGAGCAATTCAAGACCAGGGCCGAGGCGGTCAGCGCCGAGGTCCATCGATTTCCGACAAAGGCCGCAGCGATGGAGTTCATCGCCCAATTTCTGCAGAACGAAGGCGCCGCCGACAAGCCGCAGCATTATGCGGTCTGGGCCAAGTGCCCCTTTCTTGACGGCGTGGACCGCGAGCCGCTGGCGCGCGTCTCCGGGGTAAAATTCAACGCTGACCGGCAGCTGGCAGCCGAAGCCCATGTCGGCATCAGCCAGGTGGACTGGGCGCTGGCCGACACCGGCACCCTGGTCCAGGACGCCACCGCCATCGACAAGCGGCTGGTGTCGACCCTGCCCTGGATTCACATCGCCCTCATCGCCACCGAAGGCCTCAGGGCCGACATGCCCTCCTGGCTGGCCGACGCCGACCCGAAACAGATGGGCTACCTCTCCATGATCACCGGTCCGAGCCGGACCGCCGACATCGAGCGGGTGCTGACCATCGGCGTCCACGGGCCCGAGCGGCTGATCATCATTTTCGTCGACGAACTGGGAGGGACCCGCTGATGCAACAGGAATTCAAGCAATCCATCGACAAGGCCCTGCACAACGCCAATCTCACCGGCGCGCTCGGCAAGTTTTCCGAGGCCTACCGGGTCAACCGCGCCCGGGTCTACGAAGGCATCGATTTTGAAGAGCTGCGCGGTCGGATCGCCAGCCTTAAGGGCTACGCCGCCTCCCACCTCGTGGAACTGTCCGATCAGTTCCAGAAGAACGCCGAGGCCAAGGGCGCCAGGGTGTTCCGATGCAACGACCCGGCCAAAGTTCGTGAGTACATCCTCAAGGTCGCCCAGGACAACAATGTCCGTTCCATCGTCAAGTCCAAGTCCATGGCCACCGAGGAGATCCACCTCAATCCCTTCCTGGAGAAGGCCGGGATCGAGGTCAACGAGACCGATCTCGGCGAGTGGATCATCCAGCTGGCCGGCCAGACCCCCTCGCACATGGTCATGCCCGCCATCCACCTGACCAAGGAGGAGGTGGCCGATCTGTTTTCCAAGGAAGTCGATGAGCGGCTGACCTCGGACATCCCCCGCTTGGTCAAGGTGGCCCGCGAGAAGCTGCGGCCCAAGTTCATCAAGGCGGACATGGGCATCTCCGGCGGCAACATGGCTGTTGCCGAGACGGGGTCGGTGGTGCTGGTCACCAACGAGGGCAACGCCCGCCTGGTCACCTCCCTGCCACGCATCCACATCGCCCTGGTGGGCATCGAGAAGCTGGTGGCCAGCTTCGTCGACATCGCCCCCATCCTCAAGGCCCTGCCGCGCAGCGCCACGGCCCAGCTGCTGACCAGCTACGTGTCGATCATCACCGGCCAGACCCCGAACACCGACGGCTCCATGAAGGAACTGCACATCATCCTCATGGACAACCATCGCACCGAGATGGCCAGCGACCCGCTGTTCAAGGAGGCCATGCAGTGCATCCGCTGCGCCTCCTGCCTCAACGTCTGCCCTATTTTTCGCCTGGTCGGCGGTCATGTCTTCGGCAAGGTCTACACCGGCGGCATCGGCACCATCCTCACCGCCTGGCACGACAACCTCAAAAGTTCCGAGGACATCCAGGGGCTGTGCATCCAGTGCGGGGCCTGTCTCGAGGTCTGCCCGGGCAAGATCGACATCCCCGGCCTGATCATGGAGATTCGCCGCCGGCTGGTCAAGGAGCAGGGCGTGCCGCTGCTGCAGAAGTCGATCTACTCGGTAGTCAACAACCGCAGGCTGTTCCACGGCATGCTGCGCGCCGCCTCGATTGCCGGCAAACCCTTTGTTTCCAAGGGCAGCAAGTTCATCCGCCATCTGCCCATGTTCCTGGCCGACCTCACCGACGGCCGCAGCCTGCCGGCCATAGCCGACAAGCCATTGCGCGACACCATCGGCAAGATCAGCCAACCCCCGGGCCTGAAGGAGCGGGCGGTCTTTTATGCCGGCTGCCTGATCGATTTCGCCTATCCCGAGATGGGCGAGGCCCTGGTGAAGATCCTCAACAAGGCCGGGATCGAGGTGGTCTTCCCGGAGGGGCAGACCTGCTGCGGCGCGCCGGCTCGGTACAGCGGCGCCTACGAAGTGGCGGCCCAGAATGCGGTCGACAACATCAAGGCTATCCTAGCCGAGAAGGCCGACTATGTGATTTCGGCATGCCCGACCTGTACGGTTGCGCTCGATCATGAATTCCTCGCCACCTTCCAGTCCCTGGGGCAATCCACCTGGATGCAGCCGGCCCGCGATCTGGCCGCCAAGGTCATCGATTTCTCCACTCTGGTGAAGCGACTGGTCGACGAGGGACGGCTGACCCTGAAGGAAGGCGAAGACCTCGGCAAGATCACCTACCCCGATTCCTGTCACCTCAAGCGGACCCTGCACGCGGATCAGCCACCGAGGGAACTGCTGCGGCGGGTAGGCTACGAAGTGACCGAGATGTTTGAATGCGACATCTGCTGCGGCATGGGCGGTTCCTACTCGCTCAAGCTGCCCGAGGTGTCGGCGCCGATCCTGCAGCGCAAGCTCAAGAACATCAAGGACACCGGCGCGCCGGTGGTGGCCATGGATTGTCCGGGATGCGTCATGCAGATCCGGGGCGGCATGGACCAGGACGGCGCCCCCATCCAGGTACGCCATACCGTCGAGCTGATCGCCAGCAGACTGAAAGAGTAGGAGGAGCGTCTTCAGCCTGTCGGGGACGAGCATTGGTACGAAAATCGCGGGGCCAGGCTCCGCGATTTTCGTATTTGTTTTGAAGGGCAGAAACGAGTACCGTATACTCATAATTAGACACAGGAAATCCAGTTCGCCGATTGGGTCGGCAAGGACGCCATTCCCAGCCCGGCCGCAGCGTTCGCCTCAATCCTGTGCCAGCGTCTTGCGGTTGTCGATGTTTCCTTTTCCACCATTCCGCCGCCAGGGCGGAGCACACGAGGTCACTGCCTATGTCGAACAATCTGTACGTAACCGCCACCGAGGAGCGCAGCGGCAAATCGGCCGTCATTCTCGGCGTGATGCAGATGATCATCAAGGAGGTCAACAGCATCGCTTTTTTCCGGCCGATCATCAACGATCATGCCTTTGGCCGGGTTGACCATGATCTCAACCTGATCCTCAAGTACTTCAAGCTGGAGATTCCCTACGAAGACACCTACGCCTACACCCTCAGCCAGGCCCGCCAACTGATCACCTCGGGCCAGGAGGGGGTTGTCTTCGAGAACGTCCTCAAGAAATACAAGCAGCTGGAGTCGAGGTATGATTTCGTTCTCTGCGAGGGCACCGACTTTCGCGGCAAGGATCCTGGCTTCGAGTTCGACCTCAACGCCAACATCGCCGCCAATCTGGGCGCACCAATGCTGGTCATCGCCTCGGGTCGCGACAAGTCCACCGACGAGACCTGCACCCACACCGCCATCACCCTGGACACCCTGGACGGCATGGGCGTGGACATCGCCGGCTGCATCATCAACCGGGTGCCGGAAACCTTTCTCCGGGAGACGGCCGGCGTCCCCAAGTGCCAGGAACAATTCAGCAAGTCCTTCCCCCTCTACGTCGTTCCCGAAAACCGGGCGCTCGGCAATCCGACTATTGACGACGTCAAGCGCTGGCTGGGCGCCGAGGTCATCTACGGCCGGCCGAGCATGCTCAATCTGGTGGACAACTACCTGGTGGCGGCCATGCAGATCAGCAACTTCCTTGAATACCTCAAGGAAGGCAGCCTGATCATCACTCCGGGCGATCGGTCCGACATCATCATCGCCAGCCTGGCCAGCCGGATCTCCTCGGCCTACCCGAACATCGCCGGTATCCTCATCACCGGCGGCATCGAGGTCAGCCAGAGCGTGCAGCGACTCATCCAGGGATGGACCGGCATCCCCGTGCCGGTGCTCTTTGTCGAGAGCCACACTTACGACACTGTGCAGAGCGTCAACGAACTCTACGGCCGCATCGAGCCCAACGATTCCAAGCGCATCGCCACCGCCCTGGGCTGGTTCTCCAAATACGTCAATGTCCCCGAACTGGCCAAGCGGGTTATTTCCCAGCGCTCGACCAAGATCACGCCGCGGATGTTCGAGTACTCGCTGGTGGAGAAAGCCTCGGAAAACAAGCAGCACATTGTCCTGCCCGAGGGCGCCGGCGAGCGCATCCTCAACGCCACCGACATCATCATTCGCCGCGGCATCGCCGACATCACCCTGCTCGGCCGAGTCGAGGAGATCAAGGCCAAGGCCTCGAAACTCGGCATCAACATTGACGGGGCCACCATCATCGACCCCTCCAAGTCCGAATATTATGACGATTTTGTCCAGACCTATTTCGATCTGCGCAAGCACAAGAACATCGTCATGGACGTGGCCCGGGACCGCATGTCCGATCCGACCTACTTCGGCACCATGATGGTGTACAAGGATCTGGCCGACGGCATGGTCTCCGGCTCGATCACCACCACGGCCCAGACCATCCGCCCGGCCTTCGAGTTCATCAAGACCAAGCCCGGCGTTTCGGTGGTCTCCTCTATCTTTATTATGTGTTTCCAGTCCAAGGTCCTGGCCTTCGGCGACTGCGCCGTGGTTCCCAACCCCAATGCCCAGGAACTGGCCGAGATCGCCCTCAGTTCCGCGGAAACGGCCAAGGTCTTCGGCATCGAACCGCGGGTCGCGCTGCTCAGCTACTCGACCGGCGCTTCCGGCTCGGGCGAGGATGTGGACAAGGTCATCGAGGCCACGGCCATTGCCAAGCGGCTGATCCAGGAACGCGGCCTGGATCTGCCCCTGGATGGCCCGCTCCAGTACGACGCCGCCTTCGACCCCGAGGTCGCGGCCATGAAATCCCCCGACTCGCCGGTAGCCGGACGGGCCACGGTCTTCATCTTCCCGGATCTCAACACCGGTAACAACACCTACAAAGCGGTGCAGCGGGCCGCCAACGCAGTGGCCATGGGGCCGGTGCTCCAGGGCCTGAACAAACCGGTCAACGACCTCTCCCGGGGCTGCACCGTGCTGGACATCGTCGATACCGTGGCGCTGACGGCCATCCAGGCCCAGGCAGCAAAACAGTGACACCCCACTTTCCTTTGCAGAGCAGGCAGATATGAAATTTTTAGTTATTAATTCAGGTAGTTCTTCGATCAAGTACCAGGTGATCGAGATGGAGACGGAAACCGTGCTCGCCACCGGTTTGGTGGAACGCATCGGCGATGAGCAGGGCCGGCTGAAGAACGTCTTTTATCCGGGAACCGAGCAAGAAGGTGAATCGGTGGTGGAACAGCCCATCCCCAACCATCACAGCGGCATGATGCTGGTCATCTCGCTGCTGACCGACCAGGAGAGTGGCATTATCCGCGACACCTCCGAGATCGACGCCATCGGTCACCGGGTGGTACACGGCGGCGAGGATTTCCGTGGTTCGATGCGAATCACGCCCGAGGTGATCGAGGCCTTGAAGCGCAACATCCCCCTGGCGCCGCTGCACAACCCGGCCAACCTCGACGGCATTCGGGTGGCCATGGAGATCTTTGCCACCGTGCCCCAGGTGGCCGTGTTCGACACCGCCTTTCACCAGACCATGCCCCCGCACGCCTACCTCTACGCCATTCCCTATGAGCTGTACGAGAAGGACCGGGTGCGGCGCTACGGCTTCCATGGCACCTCGCACCGCTTTGTTGCCGGGGAATGCGCCAAGCTGTTGGGCAAGCCGCTGGCCGAATGCAATCTCATCACCGTCCACCTCGGCAATGGCTGCTCCATGACCGCCATCGAGAACGGAGTCAGCGTCGACACCTCGCTGGGGATGACGCCGCTGGAGGGATTGGTCATGGGAACGCGCTCCGGCGACGTCGATCCGGCCCTGCACCTGTTCCTCAAGCGCAACAAGGGCATGGATCTGGAGGCCATCGACGCCATGCTCAACAAGGAATCCGGCCTCAAGGGGCTCTGTGGCATGAACGACATGCGCGACATCCACAAAGCGGCGGAGAGCGGTGACAAGCGGGCCGCTCTGGCCCTGGCGGTGCAGACCTACCGCAACCGCAAGTACATCGGCGCCTACATGGCGGTGCTGGACCGGGTGGATGCAATTGTCTTCACCGCCGGAATCGGCGAGAACGACGACATCGTCCGGGCCGAGTCCCTGAAGGGTCTGGCCCACCTGGGGATCAAGCTGGACGCCGGGAAGAACGCCACCCGCAGCAAGCAGGCCCGTTGCGTCAGCAGCGACGACAGCCGGGTAAAGGTGTTCATCATCCCCACCAACGAGGAGTTGGCCATTGCCAGGGAAGTGGCGAGTGTGGTGGGCTGAGAACGATCAGGCCGGGCGTTGCCTGCGCGCACCGATCTCCCGCTTTCCCCTTGACAGGGAAATGGCGAAAAAGTAAAAACAGGCGGCACAGACAGCCGGAGTGGTGAAACTGGTAGACGCACTGGACTCAAAATCCAGCGAGGGTGACCTCATGTCGGTTCGACCCCGACCTCCGGCACCAGTAAATTCAAGGGTTTGCGAGCAACAGCTTGCAAGCCCTTTTCAGTTTGTAATGTTCCGTCAGAAGAGGTGGCTCAGTTCGTTCGGACAGTTTTTTCTTTTTTTAAAGTGGAATCTCTGCCTGTTGTCAGGCTGCCTGTTCAACCGTCGGCAGCATCACGGCGTATGCCTCATCTGGTGTTCTTCGCTCTCATTGTGAATGGGGACGGGATCTGTTGTACCAGTCCAGATATTGCATGATCGAGGCTCTGGCCTCGGTCACCGAATCATAGGCATGCAAATACACCCGTTCATACTTCACGGATTTCCATAAT
>JBGSPP010000150.1:0-10243 GCA_041738515.1 Desulfobulbus sp. | reverse complement strand
GGTCGACACCTATATCACCGAGGTCAGCCAGGACACCTGGATTCTCTTCCCCTGGGATGCGGAGGCGCAGTTCGCCGCCCCGCTCGCGGCCGGCAGGTAACACCGGGTGAGCGCGGCCGAGCCCATCATCCGCCTGGAGGGCGTCAGCAAGGCCTTCGGCACGGTTCAGGCCAACCGCGACATCAGCCTGACCATCCACCAGGGCGAGGTGCTGGCCCTGTTGGGCGAGAATGGCGCGGGCAAGTCGACCCTGATGTCGATCCTCGCCGGCCAGATGCAGCCCGACAGCGGCCGGATCTTCCTCCATGGCCAGCCAGTGGCCTTTGCCTCCACCGAGCGGGCGATCGCCAGCGGCATCGGCATGGTCTACCAGCATTTCAAGCTGGTTGAGGCCATGACCGTGGCCGAAAACGTGGTCCTCGGCCAGCCCGGCGGGTTCTGGTTGGGCCAGCGGGCGATACATGCGAGGGTACGCGAACTGGCGGCCGGTCTGGGCATGGAGATTCGCCCCGAAGTCCTTGTGGCGGAACTGTCCATGGGTGAAAAGCAGCAGGTCGAGATTCTCCGCCTCTTGTACCGGCAGAGCGAAGTCCTTATCTTTGATGAACCCACCGCCGTGCTCACCCCGACCGAGGCGGCCAAGCTCTTTGCCGCCATGCGGCGGATGACCAGTTCGGGCAAGGCCATCGTCTTCATCAGCCACAAGCTGGAGGAGGTGTTGTCGGTGGCCGATAAAATAGCCATACTCCGTCGGGGCCAGGTGATCGACAGCATGCCCGCGGCCGCGGTGTCTTCGACCGTCGAACTGGCGCGGCGAATGGTGGGGCGGCCGGTGCTCTTGCAGGTTGAGCGGGAGGAGATCGAGCCTCGGCAGCTGGTGCTCAAGGTGTCAGGGCTTGCGGGAGATGGCTTGCGCGGCGTCGATATCGAGTTGCGCCAGGGCGAGGTACTGGGCTTGGTCGGCGTGGCCGGCAACGGTCAGCGGCAGCTGGTGGAGACCATATGCGGCCTGCGGCGGCCCGAGGCCGGCACGGTCCGCATCCTTGGCGAGGAGTGGGAGGCCTTCTTTACCTGGCAGCGCTGGGAAAAGGCGCTCAGCTACATCCCCGAGGACCGACAGGGACTGGCCACCTGCCAGGGGCTGGATCTGCTCGACAACTTCCTCCTCACCACCAGGGGCGGGTTCAGCCGCGGGCCCTGGCTGCCGAAGGAAGAGGCCCGCACTCGGGCCGATCGACTGCTGCATGAGTTCGACATCCGCCCGCCCGATCTTGCCGCGCTTGCCTGGCAGCTGTCCGGTGGCAACCTGCAGAAGCTGGTGCTGGCGCGGGAGTTTTACCGCAAGCCACGCCTGATCGTGGCCGAGCAGCCCACCCAAGGGCTTGATATCGCGGCTGCCGGGGATGTCTGGCAGCTCCTGCTCAAGGCGCGGGAGCAGGCGGGCGTCCTCCTGGTGACCGGCGATCTGCAGGAAGCCCTGGCCCTGTCGGACAGGATCGGGGTGATGTTCAACGGCGCTCTGGCCGGGCTGATCGAACGGGGCGACGCGGAGGGGATCGAACGGATCCCGCAACTGATGGCCGGGGTGGGTTGAGGCTGTCGGCACACAACACGACGAGGGGAGACTGTCATGATACTGCCATACCGTGAATACCAGCCGCAGGTGGGCAAGGGCGGCTGGGTGGCCCCCAACGCCACTCTGATCGGCGACGCCATCCTGGGGGAGGACGTGTCCCTTTGGTTCAACACTGTGGTGCGGGGCGATGTGCACTTCATCCGCATCGGAGCGCGGACCAACATCCAGGACCACTGCATCGTCCACATCACCCAGCATGAGGGCATGGAACGGAGCGAGCAGGACGGCTATCCCACCATCATCGGCTGCGATGTCACCGTCGGCCACCGGGTCATCCTCCACGGCTGCACCGTGGGCGACCTCTGCCTGATCGGCATGGGGTCGATCATCCTGGACGGGGCCGTCATTGGCCGGGAGTCCATCGTCGGCGCCGGCTCGGTGGTGACGCCGGGCAAGCAGTTCCCGCCCCGCTCCCTGATCATGGGCACGCCGGCCAAGGTGGTGAAGGAGGTCAGCGAGGCGCAGGTGCAGGAGATGCAGGCCTCATGGCGGCGCTACGTGGCCCTGAAAAACGAGTACCATCAAGCCAGGGTGGGCGACTGCTTCTGAGCAGGACGGCCGGCGGCTGGCCCTGGCCAGCCCCCGGTTGCACTCAGATGGTCAGGACCGAGTTTTCCTCGCCGTATTCGTTGCCAGCGTAACCGTCGGCTGCCGGATCGTTGACCCAGACGCTGCCGTCCAGCACGTAGCGGAAGAGGTACGAATTCCCGGCCGGCAGGGAGACCGTCACCGAAAAGCTGCCATCCTTCAGCTGCTTCATAGGCGTGTCCTGGAGGGACCAGCCGTTGAACTCACCGGCCAGGACTGCGCTCTTGGCCTGTTCCTCGTTGTCGTACTTGAAGGTGACGCGACAGGCCGCGCCGGTTTTGGAATAGCTTTTTTTCAGCATGGTATTCTCCTGGCTGCTGTATGTTGATCTCGAACCATCCAGCTACGATGGCGGACAGGACGGCGTCAACTGGATAAAGTCTAAATCAGTCGAAGCATTCCATCAAGCAATACCTCGCCTTGAACAATTATGGAACAGTCAGGCGGCACTGACAGGGCCGCCGTATCCTGACGGTGCAAGCATAGCACTGTGGTTGCTGTTGTTCCGGACCTTTCAAATTCTTTCTTTCCGCCATCCCCATGAATGAAACCCAGGCTGGCCCCGGCCGCCCCACGAAACTTCCCGAACTGCTGGCCCCGGCCGGCAGCTTTGAAAAACTCGAGACCGCCATCCAATACGGCGCCGACGCCGTCTATCTGGGCGGCAAGGGGTTCAGCCTGCGGGCCAGGGCCGCCAACTTTGACGGCACAGACCTGCGCAAGGCGATTGACTATGCCCATGGGCGTCGGGTCCGGGCCTATGTCACGGTCAACATTTTCGCTCACAACCGCGATCTGGATGGTCTTGCCTCCTATCTCCTGCAATTGCGCGAGGCCGGCGCCGACGGACTCATTATCGCCGATCCTGGCGTACTCGACATTGCCGCTCAGGTGGCGCCGGAGATTCCGCTGCACCTGTCCACCCAGGCCAACGTCACCAACAGTGCCAGTGCCCGTTTCTGGGAGCGACAGGGCCTGCGCCGCCTGAACCTGGCCCGCGAGCTTGGGCTGGAGGAGATCCGGGCCATCCGGGCGGCCACCGGGATGGAGCTGGAGGTGTTCGTCCACGGCGCCTTGTGCATCTCCTATTCCGGCCGCTGCATGCTCAGCAGCTATTTCACCGGCCGTGGCGCCAACCAGGGCGACTGCGCCCACCCCTGCCGCTACTCCTACGCCCTGGTGGAGGAGAAACGACCCGGTCAGTATTTTCCAGTGGAGGAGGATGGGCGCGGCACCTACATCTTCAACTCCCGCGACCTCTGCCTGCTCTTCCGCCTGCCCGAGCTGATCGGCGCCGGGGTGGACTCGATCAAGATCGAGGGGCGGATGAAATCCGTGGGCTACGTCGCCGCCGCAGTCCGGCTGTACCGGCTGGCGCTGGATTGGCTGGCAGCCCGGATGGACGAGGGGCAGGCTCTGGAAGGCCTCACCCTGCCCGAGGCGTTTCGCTGGGAAATGAACAAGTTAGGCACCCGCGGCCAGAGTGAGAACTTTTTCGCCGGAATCCCTTCATCTGGGGATATGCTTTATGATACAATGCGAGTGGAGCAGAGATATGTGCCTGCGGCCATCGTTCGTGCCACCCACCCGCTGCTGATCGAAACCCGGCACGCGCTCGCCTGCGGCGACCGGCTGGAATATCTGGGTCGAACGATTGAACCGGAGGTTGTCACTGTCACCGCCCTGCGGGCCGAGGACGGCGCGCCGCTCGCCCGGGCCAATCCGGGCAGGCTGGTGGAACTCGACACCGCGCCGAGGCTGGCAGCGGTGGAAAGACAGACCATTTTGCGTAAACATCTCGAACTATTATGACCTCATTTCTCAACGTACCCTTCCTTCCCGAGGAAAAGTACATCAAGTTCCTCATCGATTGCGCCGACGACCTGAACAGCGTCCACTTCAGCCTGCAGCATGATCGGGCCCTGGACAGCCGCATCCAGATCGCGCCGCCCACCGTGCAGTCCAGGATCATCGACAGTCTGGCGCGGCTTCGGGGACCGAAGAAGTACGCCCTGCTCAACAGCCGTTTCTACACCCCCAAGATGCTCACCGACAGTCGCAATATCCGGCCGATCATCGACGCGCTCACCCAGTTCCTGGAGCGCGGGGTGCTCCACGGCATCGTCTACTGCGACCATTACCTGCTGCAGCTGCTCGCCGACGAGGCCCCGCAGGTGGCGGCTCGCCTCGAGGCGGTGCCCAGCGTCAACACCATGCTCGACAGTTTCGACAAGATCGAGGCGCAGCTCTACTACATCCGCGAGACCGGTTTCGCCATGCCGGGCAAGATCATCCTTGACCGCTCGCTCAACCGCAACCTGGACAAGCTGGCCCAGATCGCCATGCAGATCCGGCAGCATTTCCCCGGGATCCGCATCGAGGTGCTGGCCAACGAGGGATGCCTTCCCTTCTGCCCCTTCAAACTCTCCCACGACTCCTACATCGCCCTGGCCAACCTGGACGGACACGACCAGACCCATGAGATCAACTGCGACATCGGCTGCATGCGCTTCCTCGACGACCAGCCGCACCGCCTGCTGCAATCGCCGTTCATCCGCCCGGAAGATATCGACCTCTACCTTTACCACGTTGACACCATCAAGCTCTGCGGCCGCACCCTGGGGCCGGACTTTCTGATGAACGCCATCAGCGCCTACCGCGCCCGCCGCTACGAGGGCAATCTGCTCGAACTGCTCGACGCCATGGCCTGGCTGGCGGACAAGCTGTATGTGGACAACCGTATGCTGTCATTCGATTTCGCCAACATGCTCAGCCAGTGCGACAACCGCTGCGAACAGTGCGGTTTCTGTCGGGAACTGTTCGCGACCATCGCCCACCCTCTGTCCCTGTTCATCGAGGACCGCCGAGCGCGGGCCAATTGACAGCTGCCGCATTCACGGGTACGCTGACTTTCTGTTGCCACCTTGCCCCTCTCCTTGCCCTCGGAAAATATGGAATCCTTTGATCAGTTGCTTGCCGTTTCCTCGGCCATTCATGGCCATCTCTGCGCCGGTCAGGTGATCGGCGTCCGTATGGCCATGGCCGGCCTTGAACGCATCGGCATCATTGATCCCAAGGGGGCCGACCGCAAGAGGCTCTACGTCCTGGTCGAGATCGACCGCTGCGCCACCGACGCCATCCAGTCGGTGACCGGCTGCAGCCTGGGCAAGCGCTCTCTGCGCTGGCTCGATTTCGGTGTCATGGCGGCCACCTTTGTCAATCTGGAGAGCGGCCGGGCGGTGCGGGTGACGGCGCGTGAGGAAGCCCGCAGCCTGTCCGATACCTATTGCCCGGAGATCGTCGACAAGTACCAGCGCCAGCTTGCGGCCTACAAGCAGATGGGGTTGGATGAGCTGTTCACTTTCCAGGAGGTGCGGGTGGAGCTGCGTGACTGCGACATGCCGGGCCGGCCGCTGCGGCGGGTGCAGTGCGAAACGTGCGGCGACTGGGTTCAGGACTGCCGTGAGGTGGCGCAGCAGGGGCAGGTGCTCTGCCGGGCCTGCACCGGCGAGCGGTACTATAAAGTACTGGGCGAGGCCTGAAGGCAGGCGCCTGCGCACGCCCCGATGTCCGCCGAGTTCGGGCCCGCGCCCCAGCCCCGAATCCGTACCTTCAGCCTGCACTGCCGCGAGCGCTATGGCCAAACGGTGGGCAAAATACCGCTCGATCTCGGCATCCGCTGCCCCAACCGCGACCGGGGCGGCTGCCTCTACTGCCGCCCCGCCAGTTACACCCCGTTTTCCCTGCGTGCCGAAGATTCCCTGGCCGAGCAGATCCAGCGCGGCAAACGGTATCTGCTGCGCAATCGATTCCACCGGTACTTCACTTATTTTCAACAGGAAACACCCACGGCCCTGGCCACCGATAGGCTCATGCCGCTGTTGGCCGTCGTGCTCGACGACCCGGACTGCCTCGGCCTGATTGTTTCCACCCGCCCCGACTGCATTGCCGCCGATCTCCCAGACGCCCTGGCCGACTTGGCCCGGCGGCGCGGCAAGGACTGCCTGGTCGAACTGGGCCTGCAATCGATCCATCCGCGCAGTCTGCACCTCTTGAACCGCAACCACGGCCCCGACGATTTTGCCGACGCGGTGCGCCGTCTCCAGGCAGCCGGGGGCCTTGCCGTCGGCGCCCACCTGATCCTCGGTATCCCCGGGGAAAACGAGGCCGAGATGCTGGCCACCATCCGCGCCGTCAACGCGCTCAAGGTGGACGCTCTCAAGCTCCACCACCTCCAGGTGATCCGGGACACGCCGCTGGAGGCCCTGTACGCCGGCGGCCAGATCAAGGTGTACGAACTTTCCAGGTATCTGGAACTGCTGCTGCGCCTGCTGCCGCATATCCCTGGGGAGACCGTCATCCACCGGCTCTGGTCCACGACCCATCCCCACCTGCTGGTGGCGCCGCGCTGGGACTGTCTTACCGGCGAACTGAGCCAGCGGCTGCAGGCGCTGATGATTGAACGCGATATCCGCCAGGGTGACCGGTGCTGATGGTGTCAGTGAAAGAGGCGCAAGAGCAGGGAGATTCGGTTGGCCCGTCGGAGCCGCTTGAGGTACTGGGGGAAGTCGAGGCCGTAGCGCCGCTGATGCACGGCAGCCTGCTTGTGCGCCTGCTTGACTGTCGCCCTCGGGATCGGGCCTGGGAAAGCCAGGAGGATGGCGTTGCTGCGCCGTTTCACCTGCATCTCCAGTAGCTGATCGTCACTGGCCAGCCGCACGGCCTCGCGTGCCCGGTCAAATAGCTCTCTCTCGCCGCTCCAGAGGTTGACAGCAAGCAGGCCGTCGGGGCCAAGGCGATCGAGGATTGCGCGGTGAAAGGCGGGATCGAAGAGCGGCGAGGCCATGATTCCCGGACCGAAGATATCGAGGAAGGCGATGTCCCAGGCCGACTCGCCGGCCTCGGCAAGAAAGGCTGCGGCCTCCTGATTGACGAGATGCAGGTTGTCGATGTCTGGCAGGGCGAACCAGTCGCGGGCCAGACGAATGATGTGTTGATCCAACTCCACCACCGTAAGCCTGGCCTCGGGGTGATGATGGAGCAGGAAGTGCGCCATGGCACCGCCGCCCAGACCGAAGAGCAGCAGTCGGCGCGGCGCGGGATGGAGCAGCAGCGCGGTCATCATCCAGCGGGTGTAGTCGAGCTGCAACGCCCATGGCCGTTTCAGGTCCAGGCAGCTCTGTCGCTCCTCGGTGCCGAAGCGCAGGCTGCGCAGCCCGTCCTCGTCGGTGACCAGCAGGGGGTGTTCACCGTTGTGCCCGCTGAACACGAGTTCTCGCATGCGTTATCCCGGAAAAAGAAAAGGCCGCGCTGCTGAATCATCAGCTGCGCGGCCGGTGTGGCAATCAAATCCCCGAGCATTGGGCGCGGGCGTTCAAGGAACACCCGCGCGGTAGGGCAGGCTCGTTTCAGGCAAATCCGTTCTTTTCATCCACGATGAAAATCAGCCGCAGCCCTTGAGGCTTCAGCCACCGCTCTTGAGCGGGGCCTGCTTTTCCAAGTCGGCGGCGGAACCGGCGATGGCGCTGCGATTGACCTTGATGCGGACGTTCTCGGCGATCTCCAGGGTCACCACCGTGTCGGTCAGGCCGGCAATCTGGCCGTGGATGCCGCCGCCGGTGACGACCTTGTCTCCCTTCTTCAGGTTGGACAGGTAGCTCTGGTGCTCCTTGGCCTTTTTCTGCTGCGGCCGGATCAGGAGAAAGTAGAAGACGACAAAGATGAGAATAAGCGGCACGAATTGGGCGATGTTTGCCATACCGCCTGCCGCTGCCGGCGCGGCGTCGGCAGCCCATGCGACTCCAGTCATGGAATTTCCTCCGGTTGAATAAGGGTTAGGTCAACGGTTCGATCCGTTGCGCATAGAATTGACGACGAAAGGCCAGAAAACGGTCCGCCTGGATGGCGTTGCGCATGTTGGCCATCAACGTGCAGTAGTAGTGCAGATTGTGGATGCTGTTCAGCTGGTAGGCGAGAATTTCCCGGCTCTGGAACAGGTGCCGCAGATAGGCCCGCGAATAGTGGCGGCAGGTGTAACAGCCGCAGGATTCGTCCAGCGGTCGCTGGTCGTGCTGAAAGCAGGCGTTTTTTATAACAACTCTGCCCTGTGAAGTAAAGAGCATTCCGTTGCGGGCGTTGCGGGTGGGCATGACGCAGTCGAACATGTCCAGGCCGTGAAACACCCCTTCCACCAGGTCCTCGGGCGTGCCCACGCCCATGAGGTAGCGGGCCTGATGGGCCGGCAGGCGGTCGACGGTGGCGGCGAGCATCTCGACCATCAGCTCCTTGGGCTCGCCCACCGACAGCCCGCCCAGGGCGTAGCCGTCAAAGCCGATCTCGATCAGCTGTTCCATGGCCGCAAGCCGCAGGTCCGGGTACATGCCGCCCTGGACGATGCCGAACAAAAGCTGGCCGGTTTCGCTCTGGGCCGCGCGGCAGCGCTTGGCCCAGCGGTAGGTCAGGGCCGTGGCCCGGGTAGCCTCGTCCCGGTCGGCCGGATAGGGGATGCAGGTGTCGAGCGCCATCATGATATCGGCGCCTAGGGACTCCTGCACCCGGATGGCGTCCTCGGGACTCAGGAACAGGCGGGAGCCGTCCAGGTGGGAGCGGAAGGCCGCGCCCTCCTCGGTGATCTTGGCCAGATCCTGCAGGCTGAAGATCTGGAAGCCGCCGGAATCGGTGAGGATCGGCCGGTCCCAGTGCATGAACTGGTGCAGGCCGCCGAAGCTGCGGATGAGCTCATGGCCGGGGCGGATGAACAAGTGATAGGTGTTGCCCAGGATGATTTGGGCCCCGACCTCGACCAGGTTTTCCGGGGTCATGGCCTTGACCGTGGCCTGGGTGCCCACCGGCATGAACACCGGCGTCTCGATGGTCCCGTGCAGGGTGGTCAGGGCGCCGCAGCGGGCCGCGCATTCGGACGAGCGGCAGTGGAGGCGAAAGGGTGCGTCAGAGGTCATGGAACGGCGCAGCCCTTACTCGACATCAATGATGGCGACCTGGAAATGCAGCACCTCGCCGGCCAGGGGATGGTTGAAATCGACGGTGGCGGTCTGGTCTTCCAGGCTGGCGACGCTGCCACGCAGTTCCTGGCCCTCGGGACCGACGGCGGTGAGTTGGGCCCCAACCTCCCGGGCATCGTCGGGCAGGTGATCCAGCGGCACCTGGATGAAGGCCTCCTCGATGATCTGGCCGTAGCCGTCCTCGGGCTGGACGCTCACGGTTTTGCTTTCTCCCTTGCGCATGCCCTCCAGGGCCTGCTCCAGCCCGGCGATCAGCATCTCCTCGCCGTGGGTGTAGGTGAGCGGTTCGGATTCGCTGCTGCTATCGATAATGGTGCCGTTGTCCAGAGTCAGGGTGTAGCTGATGGAAACGGTCTTGCCTTGGCTGACGATCATGGTGGCCTCGTTGGGAATGAGTTGCGTCGGCCGGGAAATCCAGCCGATTCGCGGGGCACGACGGCGTGCGGGGAAGCTATAAACCGGCCGGTTCGGAATTGCAAGCGGACTGATCCCGGATCAGCCGGCCAAAGCGGTCCTGCAGATCGTCCTGTTGGGCGCGGACGGACTCGGCGAGACGGAACTGCACCGCGGCCCGGTGCAGGTTCTGCCCGGGTCGGCGGACCTTGAAGTAGTGGTCGCCCTCGAGATGATCGGTGAAGAAGCGCAGTCCCAGCTCAAAGCAGATCAGACCCGCGGCAGTCACCAGCAGGTCGCGGTCCGCCTGACCGGGCAGGTGGCCCGCCTCGGGCCAGTGGCCGGCCAGCAGGGCCTGGAAGAGATCGGGGTCAAACGCGGCGGCCCCTGGATCGCTTGCCTCCTCGCCCTGGCGGTTGCAGCAGGAGCGGAGGCAGTCGCCGAGATCGTGGAGGAGCAGCCCGGGCTTGACCGTGTCCAGATCGATCAGGCAGAGGGCCCGGTCCTCGTCCTCGGCAAAGAGGACATTGGTCAGCTTGGGATCGCCGTGGATCACCTGCTGGTGGAGGAACTCCCGCGCCTCTTCGAGGATGGGGGCGAGGTG
>JBGSPP010000126.1:0-3102 GCA_041738515.1 Desulfobulbus sp. | reverse complement strand
GACCGCAGCCGGCACATACCGGGCCGGGATCAGCAGCACCGCCAGGTCCGGTACCACGGGCAGGTCGGCGGCGCTGCGGAAGATGGAGACTCCGCCAGCGTCAGTATCCTCGCTGGCGGAGTTGATGCCGAAGATGCGGCCGCGATAACCCCAGCGCAGGCAGTTGTCCAGAATGATGCGGGCGGTGTTGCGCGGCTTGGCCGACAGGCCGTAGATGGCCAGCGATTGCGGAGAGAAAAGTTTATCCATGGGTTCCGGTGGTAGAAAAAACAGCGCCTGGTTCATTTTTTGCTCAAGCCCGACGCAATCGTCCTATAGTATAGGAAAATTACGCTGAAATCACGCCTGAAACCCGACGGCGGAACGCATATTGGCGGCAGGTTGGCCGCAGGAGGATGAAATATGGCGCAAGAACCACGGAAAAATGAGTTGATGCATCGCTACGAACTGACCGAGGACGGCCGGGTGGCCTTCCTCTCCTGGGAGGAACAGGCAGGGGGCGTGCTGGCGTTCAACCACACTTTTGTTCCGCCGGAGCTGCGGGGCCGCAACCTGGCAGCCATCCTCACCAAATTCGCTCTGGATGATGCCCGCGCCCAAAACCGCAAGGTAGCGCCCCAGTGCTCGTATGTGGCCACCTACATGGAGCGCAACCGGGAATATGACGACCTGCGCGCGGGTGACTCGGCAATGGCCGGGCTCAAGTGAGGGGGCGGCAATGAGCGATTTCGACCGGCGGGCCAGGGACTGGGACAACGACCCGAGCAAATGGGCCCGGGCCGAGGCGGTGGCGGACGGGATCAGGGCGGCGGTCCCCCTGCGGCCGGAGATGACCGCCCTGGAGTACGGCTGCGGCACGGGACTGCTCAGTTTTGCCCTGCACCGGGATCTGGGCCGGATCACCCTGGCCGACAGCTCGCCGGGCATGCTTCAGGTGCTCTCGGAGAAGATCCGGATCGCCGGCATCGACACCATGACGCCCATCCGGCTCGACCTGGCGATTGACCCGCTGCCCGCGGATCGGTTTTCCCTGGTCTGCACCATGATGACCATGCACCATGTCGCCGACGTCGCTGCCATCCTGCGAGGGTTTCATGCCCTCCTGGCGGACGACGGCTACCTCTGCATCGCCGATCTCGACCGCGAGGACGGCAGCTTCCACGGGCCGGGATTTGACGGCCACCACGGCTTTGAGCGAACCGAACTGGCCGCGATGACCGAGGCAGCGGGCTTCCAGCCGCCCCTTTTCACTACGGTCTTTACCATGGACAAGGCCACCGCCGGTGTCACCCGGCAGTATCCGGTCTTCCTCATGACTGCACGGAAAGGATGACGCCTGCCCGGAGGCGAACCATTCATCCGCCGGCACTATCGGTCCGTCCCCTGCCCCGGCTTCCGGGACAGGGGACGGCCTGTTGCCATTGACATCGGCCGGGTTGTTGAATATTTTGATGCGCCTTCTTGTGCCGGACTCTTGCCCACTTGTTTCAACCCTCAACCCAGGCGGAAACCAGCGATGACCAGCATGCTCTATACACCCAAAAGCGAAATTGACGTCCGCATTCGGGCCCTGCAGCACACTCTTGCCGAGAAGGGAATGGACGGCGCCCTCATCGTCCACCACACCAACCTGTTCTACTTCACCGGCACCTCACAGAGCGCCCACCTGTTCGTTCCCCGCGAGGGCGAACCGCTGCTGATGGTGCGCAAGAGCTACGAACGGGCCCGGCGTGAATCGCCGCTGGCGCAGGTTCTCGATGTCAAGAGCCTGAAGAAGATCCCCAGTATCCTGGCGGAGCGGGGACTCGGCGCCAAAACCCTGGGCATGGAGCTGGACGTCATCCCCTACAACACCTGGGCCATGTATCAGAAGGTCTTTGCCGACAACCAACTGGTGGATGTAAGTGACCCTATCCGCCGCATCCGCACAATTAAGTCGGACTACGAGATCGGCCTGCTGCAGGGGGCCTGTACGGTGCTCGATCAGGTCTTTGCCGAGACTCCCTCCATGATCCGAGAGGGGATGACCGAGGTGGAACTGGCCAGCCTGTTCGAAGCGGCCATGCGGCGGCGCGGCTACGGCGGTTGCAGCAAAATGCGGGCCTTCAACCAGGACTTCTTCCTTGGCAATGTCACCACCGGCAGCAGCGGGGCCGAGCCCTCCTACTTCGACGGCCCGGTGGGAGGCTGCGGCGTCACCCCGGCCAACAACCCGCACGGCGCGGGCTGGAAGACCATTGGCCGCAACGAGGTCATCTACATCGACTACACCTGCCTGATCAATGGCTACACCGCCGACGGGGCTCGGATGTTCGTGATCGGCGATGTCTCCGACCAGCTGAAAGAGGCGCACCGGGCGGCCCTGGCCATCGAGGAGGAACTGGCGGCCATGCTCCGGCCCGGGGTGGTCTGCGAGGAGGTCTATCTCCGCTCCGAGGAGCTGGCTGCGCGGATGGGGCTGCAGGATCATTTCATGGGTATCGGCGTTGATCGGGTGCGGTTCATCGGCCACGGCGTCGGCTTGGAACTGGACGAGTACCCGATCTTCGCCAAGGGCGTCAAGACGGTGCTGGCCCCGGGCATGACCTTTGCCCTGGAGCCCAAGTTCGTGTTCGCCGAGGGCGCGATCGGCATCGAGAACACCTATGCCCTCACCGCGGACGGGGCTCGGCAACTGACCCATGCCTCGCCGGATATCGTCCGGGTCTGAGCGACTGGCCCCCTGCCGGTGCATACATGAGGCGAGAGACGAGGTCCCAGTCGCAACCCGTTGACGGACCCCTGCTGGCCGGCGACATCGGCGCGACCAAGACCGTGCTGGCCCTGTACAGGAGTTTCCCCGGCCCGCCGCTGGCGCAGGCCACCTTCCGTAACCGTGAGTTTGCAGACTTCGACGAACTGCTGCGCGGGTTCGTCGGCAAGGCGAAGCCCTCCCCGGCCTGGGCCTGTTTTGGCGTGGCCGGGCCGGTGCTGGACGAGGCGGTTCGGATGACCAACCTTGATTGGATGCTGGCGGCGCGTTCGCTGCGGGAAACCCACGGGTTCCGGCAGGTCTGGCTCATCAACGACCTGGTGGCCAACGCCATGGGCGCGATCCACCTG
>JBGSPP010000013.1:0-4202 GCA_041738515.1 Desulfobulbus sp. | reverse complement strand
GCGGATGGAGTTGATGCGCTGGCTGATGGCAATGGTCGACGGCAGGCTCGGGCGGAGGAGCTTGACGACCTCCTTAACGATGAAGCCGGGATCCAGGGGGACGCGCTCGCTGTCCTGCTGGCGACTGAAGGCGAGGATCTGCTTGACCAGGCTAGTCGCCCGGTTGCTGGCCTCAAGCACACGGTCGAGATCCTGGGAGAGGGCCGAGCCGGGCTGGCAGTCCTCCCGGGCCATCTCGGCATAGCCGATCACCGCCCCAAGGATGTTGTTGAAGTCGTGGGCGATGCCGCCCGCCAGGGTGCCGATGGCCTCCATTTTCTGAGCGTGGACCAACTGCGCTTGCAGACGGCTCTGATCCTCTTCCATCCGCTTGCGCTCGCTTAGGTCCCGGCAGAAACAGACGAACTGGCCATCTTGCTCAGGAAGAAAGGTGACGGACACGTCAATAGGGAGCAGTGTTCCGTCCTTTCGGCGGTGCCGGGTTTCAAACAACTCCCTGCCGGTAATCATGATCCGCCCAATCCGCTCACCGGTCTGCTCGGGTGTCTCCACGGCATCGATATCGTTGATATACTTGCCAATTAGTTCTTCCTTGGTAAAGCCCGACATGGCGCAATAGGCCTTATTCACCGCTGTGATTTTGCCGGTGGTATCAATCACCCAGAACCCGTCGGCCGTAGTCTCGATGACGGTGCGCAGGAAGGTCTCGCGCTGCCTAATAGCATCCTCAGTCTTTCTACGTTCGGTGATGTCGCGGATGCTCTCAATGGCACCGATGACTTGGCCGGAGGCGTCGTGTAAGGGTGAGGCTTTGAGAAAGACCCATGCGCCTCTGCCTGAGTAAAGCGCGCTGCAGAACACTTCCGCGGTCAGCGTATCGCCTTGGCGGGTAATCGCAGGGTATCGGGCGGCCGTCTCCGCGGAATCTTCAAAGACAAGATCCATGAGCTGCGGTCTTCGCTCACCGTAGAACGGAAGAGTATAAGCATACTCCCCCTGGCCGATCATCTCCGTAGATGAAATGCCCGTCATCTCCTCGATGGCCTTGTTCCAGACGGTGATACGCTTGTCCCGGTTAATCGCGAGTGTCGCGTCCGGCAGGAACTCGATGACGTCTGCCAGTCTCCGCTCGGATTGCCGCAGCGCCTCTTCCGCCTGCTTGTGCTCGGTGATGTCGCGGAACTCAACCACACGCACGTCGCGACCCTTGTAGGGAATATTCCGGGCCTCCAGCAGTAGCGGATACACCTCGCCGTTCTTACGCAGGCCGTAGGCTTCATAGGACTTCTCGTACCCGGCGAGAATGTTTACCAAAACCAGTTCGCGGGACTGTTCGGCGATGAGCAGCAGCCCGTTCATGCCGATGAGTTCCTCGTAGAAATAGCCGGTGATGTCGCTCAGGCCCTGGTTGCAGTCCAGTATGATCCCCTTGTCGTGGATGGTGATGCCGCCGAAGGAGGCATTGTGCAGGGCCTTGAAGCGCAGCTCGCTCTCCTGCAGTGCAATTGTGGCTTGCTTCTGCTCGGTCACATCCAGAATTGCGCCGATGAGACCGGTCAGAACTCCGTCCTCGTTGGCGAGTGAAGCTTTATGAAAAATGACGTCTCGCCAATCACCATGTGAAGTTTTGAATGTGTAAGGGTAGATTTGGGTTCCTGGTTTTTCGAACAACTCCATGTCCTTCGTGTGATATACCTTCGCCTCGTCGGGCGGATAGATGTCAAAGACGGACTTGCCAATCAACGCATCCCTGCTCTTCCCATAAAAGCTGAGAAAGGCCTTGTTGAAGCCTTGATAGCGTCCGTCTCTCCCTTTGTAGAAAACGGGGATCGGGACGGCTTCTAAAAGCGACCTTGTAAAATGTTCGCTCTCCCGCAGGGCGGCATTGGCCGCACGCAGTCCCTTGCCGCGAGTCAACAACGCCAAAATCAAGAACGTCTGTACGCCGCAGAACAGGCCAATGCCGAGAAGCCATCCCCAATACTGCTCCCACATTGACACCTGCCGGTTAAGAACGACGCTCCCCCTGGGAAGAGCGGACTCCTTGATCCCGAAGCGCTCCATCACTTTGTAGTCGAACATGGGCACGTTCGGGCTTTCCATAATCACTGGAATCTGGTCCGCTCCCTGGCCTTTCAAGATACGGATCGCCAGATTGCCCGCTGCGCGCCCTTGGTCCTGGCCGGAGGAGACATGCCCACCTAGAGCGCCCTCATCCAGGTCGAAAGACCAGGGAGTCAAGATCGGCACCGAGGCATGGGTGGAAAGTATCCGGATGCTTTCCTGGAGAGGTAGATACCCGCCTTCGGGCTTGAGTAGATTGATAAGGCGCAGGACCAGAGTATCTTTGGGAAGGCGGCTCAGTATGTCCGGGGCGTTTTCACCGGTCATGTTCAGCAGTTCGTCGAACTGAACCTGGCCTTTCATCCGGGCGGCCACGGCGCGGTACTGCTCCAGGTTGGTACGGCCGTTGGTTTCCGTGTCGCTAACCACGCCCATGATCCGGGTGGTTTTGGGGAACAGCTTCAGAGCCAGTCCTAGAGTGGCCTCCAGGCTCAGAGCCTCGTTGACCCCGGTGATATTGGACTGTCCCTGGATACGCTTCGGGGTGAAATTGTTGACACCGCAGAAAACCACAGGAGTATTGGGGAATAGGTCATTCCGAACGGTAAGCAAGAAGTTCAGGGCTGGGTCGTCCGAGACCAAGACGAGGTCCAGCGGACTGCTCTGGTACTTGGCCCGGATGTATGCTGTGGTCATCCGGGTATGGTCATTGTCGGTGTTCCGGCGCAAGTCCAGGTTTTCGATGGACAGGTTGACGGACTCAAGCGACCCCAGAGTTTCACGGACACCCTGAACCACGCTGTCGTTCCAGCGGTCGCCCTGGTGGTAAGAGGTAAGTAGGAGGACGTTCTTGGGCGATTGACCGGCCGCTGCGGCATCGATTGGAGCAAGCAGCACGGCGAGGAGGAGAAAGAACAGCAAAAATGCAGAAGGACTTCGCTTCACCATACACATTCCTGTGCCCTTGCCTAATCAGTTCGACAGAGCGAAGATGACAATGTTATCGTTTTCAGCAGACTTTCTCAACAAGCCAATCCAAACGAAAAGCGAACGATTCAATCCCCTTGAGGTGCCAGGGGTAACAAGAGATATGACGGTGTCCCCGAGAGGCCCCTGCTTGGTTTGAAGTGTAGCACTTTCCCTGCTAGGGCAACAGCGTGTGGCTGTCGATAGCATATTCATCTCTCCAAACAAGGATTTCTTCCATCCAGGACCCTTCTGATCAGCTCACCAATCTCCTTCTTGGTCAGCGGTTTCATGGCAAATCCCTTGATACCGTAGGCCTTGGCCTGGGCCTCATTGACCAGGTTGCTGTAACCGGTGCAGAGGATGATCGGCAACTCGGGCCGGATCTGGAGCATCCGTCGAGCGAGGTCTAGGCCGGTCATCCCTGGCATGGTCTGGTCGGTGATCACCACGTCGAAGCGGTGGGGATCGTTCTGGAAGGTTGTCAATGCCTCGAAGCTACCGGTGCACACCGTCACCTCGTAGCCGAGGCGTTCGAGCATGGACTGGCCCATTTCGACGAGGATCTTTTCATCATCCACCAGGAGGATATGGCCGCTGCCGGTGGCAACCGGTTCCGCTGTTTCGTCCGGGCTGGTGGTCTCGTAGTCGCAGGATGGCAGGGTGATGGTAAAGACGGTACCCCTTCCGGGCTGGCACTCGCAGGTGATGAAGCCATTTAAACTGCGGACGATGCCATCGACAATGGCCAGACCCATGCCGGTCCCCTTGCCTATCTCCTTGGTAGTGAAATAGGGATCAAAGATTCGTTCCCTGATTTCTGGGGGAATACCCGGGCCGGTGTCGGCGACGGAAAGTCGGACAAAGGGGCCGGGAACAATGCCAGGGTGGAGGGCGAGATCGGCCTCACTGCAGTCGATGTCTTCGACGGCGATCTCCAGGCTACCGCCAGTCTGTTCCATAGCGTGGAAGGCGTTGGTGGCCAGGTTCATCAGCACCTGGTGCACCTGGGTGGGGTCGGCGAGTACGGCGCGGATGGAGTTGATGCGCTGGCTGATGGCAATGGTCGACGGCAGGCTCGGGCGGAGGAGCTTGACGACCTCCTTAACGATGAAGCCGGGATCCAGGGGGACGCGCTCGCTGTCCTGCTGGCGACTGAAGGCGAGGATCTG
>JBGSPP010000011.1:0-18817 GCA_041738515.1 Desulfobulbus sp. | reverse complement strand
CGCGGCCGGACCGGGCGCGGTCGGCACGGGTACTGGCGCCAAGGGCGGCGGCCGCCAGATCGTGATCTTTGAACCGGATAATCTGGCGGTGACTCCGGATTCCGGGGCCGAGACCATCGGTGTGGGGCACAACTTCCTCGATCCTCCCGGCGGGATCATCCCGGAGGAAGAGGCTGTGCTTCTGGCCCAAACGCCAAGTGAACCGTTCAATCCGCCCGATAACCCGCCCGACGATCCGCCCAACGAACCTGTCCCGCATCCCATCGGCCCGGCCGAACGCACCGTGCATGAGTCCGACCTGCCCGACGGCAGCTCTCCGGATGGCGCGGCCTTGATAGTCAAAGGAACGCTGGCCGACCTCAATGTGAATTTTGGAACCAGCACCACCGGGCGCCTCACCTTCAGTGATGGCCAGAGCATCGTCATCGACCGGAACGGTGGCGACTCCATCACCATAACCGGACAATACGGCAACCTGATAGTCAATGACGACGGCACCTGGTCCTACACCCTGGAACAGAACACCCTGGATCACAATAAATCCGGTCAGGTGGAGTTCAACGACCAGGTGAACGACCTCTTCCCCTTCTCCGCCACCTACCCCGATGGCATCAAGGTGTCGGGCGGCCAGATTCTCATCCATGTGCTTGACGACGGACCAAAGATCGCCGTGGTCGGCGAGGGCGGCGCGGCGGTGCAGGAGGACGCCTTGGGCAACCTCAACCACGGCGACAACGACGCTGATCAGTCGCTGGGCAATCTTGACGGCGCCACCGACACGGATACGGTCACCATCCATCTGGCCGCCCAACTGCAGTTCCAGTTTGGCGCCGACGGCCCCGGATCCATTACCTATGGCATTACGGGGTTCAACGGGGGCGGGATCGATTCCGGCCTGACCTCCAAGGGTGTGCCGGTGCTGTATTTCCAGAACGGCAATGTGATCGAGGGCCGGGCCGGGTCCATCGTGGTCTTCACCGCGACCCTGAACACCGCCACCGGCGATCTGGTCTTCAATCTCAACGATCAGCTTGACCACAGTTTCGCCTCGGGCGACGACGCGACCATCCCGGTCGAACTGGGCAAGTTCCTCCAGGCGACCATCACCGACGCGGAAAACGGCGACAGCGCGACCGCGTCCTTCGCTGGATCGGTCGTCGTCACCGTGGAAAACGATGTGCCGGTGCTGGCCTTGTCCACGGAAGGGGTGACCGGGGCCGTGCAGGAGGATGCACTTGGCTCGACAACCATGGGGAACACCGCTGACTCGGATCTGTCAAAAGGGATTGCCGAGGGCG
Organism: Desulfobulbus sp.; assembly: GCA_041738515.1. Classification (GTDB taxonomy): domain Bacteria; phylum Desulfobacterota; class Desulfobulbia; order Desulfobulbales; family Desulfobulbaceae; genus Desulfobulbus. Next base: position 17,519 of record JBGSPP010000011.1, on the reverse strand, counting down.
CACCGACGGATGTCGTGACATTGGATCTGTCCGGCCTAGTGGCTTCGGCCCCTGGTGCGGACGAGCCGGTGCCGGTGGTGTTCGAGGTGGTCAATGCAGGCCTGCCTTCGGGCCTGACCTCGCAGGGCAAGGTCGTCACCTACCAGGTGGACGCGGCAACCAATACCCTGACCGCAATGGCCGACGGGCGGACAGTGTTCACTTTTGTGGTGGATAAGGCGACCGGTGTCGCCACCTTTGACCTCAATGACCAGTTAGATCACAGTTTCGGTGTTGCTGGCACGGATGGCGAAACCTTGTCGATCGACTTGGGAGCCTGGGTGCAGGCGAGTGTCACCGATTATGATGGTGATGTGGCGACCACCAACTTGAACGCCTTGGTGATGGTAACTGTTGAGAATGATGTACCCGAGTTGATCTTGGCCGAGCAGGGTGTGATCGGCGCGGTGCAGGAGGATGCGCTCGGCTCGACAACTTTGGGCAACCCCGATGCTGATGAGTCCACTGGCATCCCCGAGGGACCGGCCACAGATGAGGTGACCCTGCAACTGGGCCCGTTGGTGCAGGGAGTCCAGTCAGGCGCGGATGAGCAGACAACGCCGGTGGTCTTTGGTTTCGCCGATATCGATGGGCAGGATTCAGGTCAGACCTCAAAGGGAACGAATGTCATCTACCATCAGGTCGATGTCAATTCGGTCGAAGCCAAGGCGGGCAATACGGTGGTGTTCACCCTGGAACTGAATACCGCTACCGGCGAGCTGGTATTCAATCTCAGCGATCAGCTCGATCACCCCACGGCTTCTGGAGACCTGGCCACCATTGATATCGACCTGGGTCAGTACCTGCAGGCGAGCGTCTCCGATTATGATGGCGACGTGGCGACTGCCAACTTCAGTGGGTTGGTGACTGTTAGCGTTGAAAATGATGTGCCGACACGAGGTCTAGGGCTCAAACCGCCTACACCAGAAGTGGAAGAAAAGGGTCTACTGCCAAACGATGCAAGCCCAACAACGGCCAACATTTCCCTGGTAAGCGCGGCTACTCTTTGCGGTGTGATTCCCGGAGCGGACGATCCGTTGAGCTATCATTTTCAGGATGTGGATAGCAGCTATAGCACGGGGCTCACTCACAACACCGAGAAAATTATTTATTCCATCACCAAAGTGGGCGGTACCGAGACGTTGACAGCAAGCACGGAGAATAGCAATATCGATGTGTTTACTTTTTCTTTGAACTCAACAACCGGAGATTCCGAGTTCACTTTGCATGATTATTTAGATCATAATGGATCGCCAAAGTTATTACTCAATTTTGGACAGTTAATTCAGGTTACCGATGCCGATGGTGATTATGTTCCTCTAGACGGCATGGTGGATGTATTGGTCGCCAACTATGATCTGCCCACGAGTTCGACCCAGCCTAGTTTTATGGCTAGAGGTATGAGCAGTCCACTCACGGAGCAACTTGATTTTGAATCCGATGTGGACGGCATATCGACTTCGTTGTCTTCTGACAATGAGGAAGGAGGCTCAGGTGATGATCAATCCGGTGACGAATCTCTCCTAGGCAGTGGCTCTGACGATGCTACCAACGATCAAGAGTCGGACATTGGCGACGGCGGGGATGGGGTGGCTGGTGACGGCGGTAAGAATACCGAAACCGCCAGCAAAGAGGAAGAGTTGGCTGAGAGTGACGACAGCGAGAAAAAGGAAGCTGACGACGATGGAGACGCCGACACCGATGACGGCGAGAAAGAAGTGGCCGACGACAACGGAGACGCCGACACCGATGACGATGAGGAAGAGGTGGCTGACAACGACGGAGATACAGACAGCGACGCCAAAGGGGAAGAGGCAGCCGACGATGGTGGGGAGACCGTCGCCGACAGCAAAGAGGAGGAAATGGCCGACGAAGGCGATGACAACGCCAACGAGATCGCCGATTTCGACGGAGGCGAAGAGAGCATCGACCACCTTGTTCCGCAGCCCGGGTCCAACCCCTCCTGAACCTGCCCGCCCCGACGCCGGGGCAAGACAGTACCCATGAAAACAAACGAGCCGGCCCTGGAAAGGGCTGGCTCGTTGCGTTTAAGTGGTGGCGACGGGTGTGGTTATGGCTGCTCCGTCCCCCGCACCCCCTGGTTGATCAGCAGGGCCAGGCTGAGCCGGCCCCTGGTCGAGGTCTTGGCGTAGATCGCCCCCAGATGGGCTTTCACGGTGCGCTCGGTGATCCCCAGCTGCTCGGCGATCTCCAGATTCGACAGGCCTTCGGCCACCAGGCAGGCTATCTGGTATTCCCGGTTGGACAGGTTGGGCAGGAGCCGGTGCGTCTCCCCTTTGGCTGTGGCCGTCTCGGCCGCCGCTGTCGGCTTGTCCGGCGCCACCCCCGCTATCAGACGCTGCATCAGCTGCTGGCTGATCCACACCGCACCGCCCGCCACCGTCCGGGCCGCCTCCCGCAACCGTTCCGGACTGATGTAGCTGTTGGCGTAGCCGACCACGCCCAGGCGGAGGAGGAGCAGGCCCTCTTCTTTCCCGGGCCGGTCGGAGAGGATGAACAGCCGGCAGTTGGGCACGCGTCCGCGGATGTAGGCGACCACCTCCGCATCCACCAGGGACCGGTGCACCAACAGCAGGTCAAAGGCGATCCGCTGCCGCACCAGGACGCTCAGGTCCTGCAGGGCGGCGGTCTGGTAGACGGAGAAGGCGTCTTGCAGAGCCGTGTGCCAGCGGTCGAGCAGGCCGGGGTTGCCGCAGCAGAGAATGGCGTTCATGGGTCATCGCTCCCGCAGGGCCATGTGCTTGGCCCGCAGTACTGGTTTGAGCAGGTAGGACAGGATGGTCTTCTTGCCGGTGAGGATGTCCACGGACACCACCATGCCGGGGATGATCGGCAGGGGTTTGCTTTTGTCGCCCAGATAGTTCTGGCGGGTGCGCAGGCGGACCAGGTAGTAGTCGTTGCCCTGTTTGTCGGTGATGGAATCGGCGCTGATATGCTCGAGGTCGGCGTCCAGGCCGCCATAGACGGTGAAGTCGTAGGCCGTGAATTTGATCATGGCGTGCTGGTTGGGCCGGAGGAAGGCGATGTCGGCGGGTTTGATCCGGGCCTCGACCAGCAGGGTGTCTTCCAGGGGAACGATCTCGATCAGGTCCATGCCCGGCTGGATGATGCCGCCCACCGTGTTGACCTTGATCTGGTTGATGGTGCCGCGCACCGGCGAGCGGACGGCGGTTCGCTCCAGCCGGTCGGCCAAGGCCACCGAACTGGCGGAGATGCCCTCGAGCTTGGCGTAGGCTTCGTTGAGTTCGCCGCGGGCAATGTTGTGGAAGTTCAGCTGCTCTTCCTCCAGGGCCTTCTTGGCTTCCGCGATTTTCGATTCCGCCTTGGGGATGGCGAGCCGGGTCGCCTCGATGTTGCCGCTCATCTCGCTTGACTGGCGCTGCAGCCGCAGCACCTCGACCTCGGACACCGCTCCCTGGGCCACCAGCGGTTTGGTGATGGACAGTTCTTTCTGCAGCAGGGCCGAGGTGCGGGTCAGTTCGCCGAGCTTGGACTGGAGTTCACTTAGTTCCTGCCGCCGCTGATTGAACTGCTCCTGGAGGATCTGCAGTTTGGCGCCCAATCGCTGTTTTCTCGAGGTGTAGAGCTGCTGCTCCCGGCTGCCGATCTCCGGTTTTTCCTTGACCACTTCTTCGGGGACAGTGAAAACGGCGCCCCGGACCTCTGCTTCCAGACGGGCTATCTGCGCCTTCAGGGCCAGATAGCTGGCCCGGCTCTCCATATAGGGCGCGGAAAAACGGGTCTTGTCGATCTCCAGCAGCAGTTGGTCCTTCTCGACCACCTCGCCCACCTGCACCAGCATCTTCGAGAGGATGCCGCCCTCCAGATTCTGCACCACCTGAATCTGCTGCGAGGGGATGACCTTGCCGTCGCCCCGGGTGACCTCGTCGATCTGGGAGAAGGCGGCCCAGGCGAGAAAGGCAACAACAAAGAGGGCCACCAGCCAGACGATGAACTGGCCGCCCCTGGGGCTCTGGATGAGCAGGGTAGTGCGGATGTCGGTGGCCAGATCCACGTCGGCCGCCGGCATGCGGCGAAAAACGCCGGCGTTCTTGGCGGGTGCGGTCTCGGTTTGACGTTCGTCCATGGTGGTATCCGGCTAGAAATTGATCTGTCCGCTTTTCATCGCGCTGATGACCTGGTCGCGCGGGCCATCCGCCACCACCATGCCGTTGTCGATGATGATAATCCGGCTCACCAGGTCGAGCAGCGAGCCGCGATGGGTAATCAGGATCATGGTCTTGGCGGCGATCAGGCTGACCAGGTTGGCCTTCATCCGGCTTTCGGTGCGGTTGTCCATGGAGCTGCTCGGCTCGTCCAGGATCAGGATCGGCGGGTCGTGCAGCATGGCCCGGGCCAGGGCGACGCTCTGCCGCTGTCCGCCGGACAGTCCCCGCCCCTGTTCGCCGATCTCGAGATCGTAACCCATGGGATGCTTGCCGACAAAGTCGCTGACCCCGGCCATGCGGGCGGCGCGGATAATAGCCCCGTCGTCCACCTCGGGCGAGCCGAGGATGATGTTGTCGCGGATGGTGCCGCGGAAGAGGGTGATGTCCTGGGGCACATAGCCGATGAAGCGCCGCAGCTCGGCCGGGTCGATCTGGCGGATGTCGGTGTCGTCCAGGCTGACCATGCCGCCGGTCGGCTCGTACAGGCCGAGCAGCAGCTTGCCCAAGGTGGTCTTGCCCGAACCGATGGGGCCGATGATCGCCACCTTCTCCCCCGGCTCAATGGTCAGGCTGATGTTCTGCAGGGCCAGGCCGGACTGCCCGGGGTACTTGAAATCGACCTGCTCGAAGCTGATCCGCCCCTGGCATTCGCTGCGGTGGAGGAAGGTCTTGTCCGCCGGCCGCTCCACCGGCAGCGCCATGATCGAGTTCAGGGTGGCCAGCGCCGTCTTAGCGCGGTGAAAGCGGGTGGCCAGGCTGACTACCTGCGACATCGGGGCGATGGCCTGGCGGGAGAGGATCATCAGGGCGATGATGCCGCCCTGGGTCAGCTGGCCCTCGGCGATGCGGTAGACGCCGGCGATCAGGACCGCGACCACGGTGAGGTTGAGGATGAAATCGGAAAAATGGCTGACCGAGCTGGAGAAGAGCCGACTGCGGCTGCTCCAGGTGGCGATGTAGCTGACCGCCTCTTCCCAGGCCCGCTGGATCTGGCTCTCTGCGCCCAGCATCTTGATGGTCTCGATGCCGGAAAGTCCCTCCACCAGGATCGCATTCTTCTGGGCCGAGGCTGAAAAGCTTTTTTCCACTGCTTTTTTCAGCGGCGCCTGCACCAGGAGGGCGAACAGTCCCATGAGGACGATGGCGGCCAGGTGGATGAAGACGATGGGGCCGCCCAGATACCAGACTGCGGCCAGGCCCAGCATCATGAAGGGCAGGTCGATCAGGGCGGTGATGGAAAACGAGGTGATGAAATCGCGCACCGATTCGAACTGCTGCAGATTTTTGGAAAAGGCACCCACCGACTTGGGCCGCACCTCCAGCCGCAGGCCGAGCACCTTTTCCAGGAGCGCGGCCGAGATCCGCAGGTTGGCCTTCTTGCCGGCCTCGTCGATGAAATAACCGCGCAGGCCGCGCAGCAGCAGATTGAAGCCGTAGACCGTGCCGATACCCAGGCCCAGCACCCAGAGGGTCTCGAAGGCCAGGTTGGGGATGACCCGGTCGTAGACGTTCATGGTGAAAAACGGCCCGGCAAGGCCGAAGAGGTTGATCATCAGCGAGGCCAAGAGCACGTCCCGGTAAATTCGCCAGGAGGAGGAGAGGGTGCCCCAGAACCAGCCCTTGTGCTCGCTGGCCGCATCCCGGTCAACCTGCCGGTCCTTGCGGAATTTCGGCCGGACAAAGAAGGCGTGGCCCGTGTACATGGCCTCGAGCGCCTCGAGATCTATGGGCGACTCGCCCAAGCCGGTTTCCGGCAGCAGCACCGTGGCCTGGCTGGCATGATGATCGATGGCGGCCAGCAGACAGGCGCGTCCGTCCGTGAGCAGGAGGACCGCCGGCAGTTCCAGGCTGTTCATCCTGGTGAGCGGGCGCTTGAGTAGTCGGGCAGCCATGCCCAGCCGCTCGGCGGCGCGGGCGAACAACTCCACCGTCAGCCGGTTGTGCACCAGCGGCAACCCGGCCCGCAGGGCAGTGCGCGTGGCGGGCAGATTATACACCCGCGCGAGCTGCATCAGGCAGTCAGTGAGCGGATCGTCGACGCTATCGACGTCGTGCGCGAGCGGCCATTCTTGAGGCGGGCCGGTATTGTCCTGTTCAGTCATGGTTGCGGCCAACGGTTGCTTGTGCATTGCAGGATTGTTGTGCTATTATCATTATATCACAGTGAAAAAGGGGCTAACAAGGTCCTGGGGAGAATGCTATGCTGTTTGTGGAACGGGACAAGGACGGCGCCATCATCGCCATCCGTAAAAACGCCATCGCACCTGGGCAGGAGACGGCCTCGCTGCTCGATCTGGAGGTGCAGGCCTTTTTCAGGGCTTCCGGCGAGATGGAAAACCTGTCGCAGTTGTTGATCCTCTCCGACACCTCCATTGTCCGGGTCCTGGAGGACCTGGTTGACCTGCTCATCGACAAGAAGGTCATCCTGTTCACCGATCTGCCCTCGGCGGCCCAGGAAAAACTGAGCGGCCGCAAGCAGATCCGCCGGAAAATACGCGGCGACGATCTGATGGTCGAAGACGTGCTCTAGACCGCCTCCCCCTTCCTGCCGGCCACGGGTTCGGGCTGTCTGATGTAGAACCCCTGGACCGCGTCCACATGGATTTTTGACAGCATCCGCCACTGTTCCGCGTTTTCGATGCCTTCGACGATCACCTTGATGTCCAGACTGTGGGCCACGCTGCACAGCGAGGTGATGAAGAAGTAACTGTCGCTCTGCTCGTCCCACAGTTCGCTGGTAATGGCCCGGTCGATCTTGACGTAGGCGGGCAGCAGCGACTTGAGATAGCCGAAGTGCATCAATCCCTGACCGAAATGATCGATACCGATACAGTGGCCATGTTTTTTGGCGATGGCGGCAAAGGATTTGATCAGGCCGCTGTGGCGGACGGTGCGGAACTCGGGGAACTCGAAATTCAGATGCAGGCCGCATTGGCTGAAACGGGCCAGTTGCAGGTCGAGCCAGACTACGAACCCGTCGTCGGCCAGGGAGAAGGGGGAAAGGTTGATGGCCACCCGGGCCGGGCTCAAGGCCTGCAGCTGCACCGATTCCTCAAGCAACCGCTCGATGATGAGCCGGTCGAGCATCGGCATCAGGCCGAGCCGCTCGGCCATGGGCACGAACATGCCGGCGGACAGCATCCGGCCCGAGGCATCGGTGACCCGGGTCAGGATCTCGTAATGGAGGATCTGCTGCATGTCGCGATTGCTGACCGTCGGCTGGCAATACAGGGTGATGGTTCTGCGTTCGATGATCTGGTTCAGGAGGGCCTTCCATTCGGTCTTGGCGGCCGGACCTATGGCCCCGGTTTCGCTCAGGGGGACAAACACGGCCTGGTTGCTGCCGTTGTACACGGCTGTGCCCAGGGCGGTGTCCGCTTTTGCCAGCAACTGACCGAAGGAGGCGGGCTGTTCGTAGACTACGCCGCCGCAGCAGGCGGCCTGTGTCGGGCCCTGGGGGGCGGTGATCGCCTGGCGGCGGATGTTCTCGAGGATTTCTTCGGCGATGCGTTCGGCCGTCTCCTCGCCGGTGTTGGGCAGGAAGAGGCTGAAATCGCCGCCGCCCAGCCTGGCGATGATGGCCTCGGGCAGGTCGCGGCAGGCCTCCCGGATGATGCCGGCGGTCTCGCTGATCAGCTGGTCCCCGGCCTGGTACCCCCGGTGCTGGTTGATCTCCTGGATGTTCTGGATCTGGATGAGGAGAAAGACGCCCTTGACCTCGCCCTTCTTGTCTTCGAGCTTGGCCTTGACCTGGGCTTCGAGATAGCGCCGGTTGCCAACCGAGGTCAGTGCATCCTGGTAGGTGCGCTGCAGCAGGCCGTCGGCCACGGCGGTCTGCTCCTCGAACATTTCCCGGATCCGGCTGGTCATCCGGTTCATGGCCAGCACCACCCGTTTCAGCTCCCTGGTTCGGGGGATGCGTTCCTGGATGTGAAAGCGGCGGTCGCAGAGGGCCTGGGCCTGTTCTTCGACCCTTGCCAGGGGCTTGAGCAGGCGCTGCAGGCCCAGGCCGCCCAGGAGGGCGACGGCCAGGATGGTCAGGGTGAAGCCGAGGGTCTGGTCGCGGGCGGCCTTCCACAATGTCTGATAGGCGTATCCGGGATGGCTCTCCACCGTCACCGAGCCGGCCTGCCGCCAACCGTCCATCACCAGGGCGCTGGCGCTGGGCGCGGTCAGGGGCACCAGGCGGATGAACCAGGCCGGAACCTGCTCGATGGCAATCTCTTCCTGGCGATCAACCAGGAGTTTTCCGTCGGTGTCGCGCATCTGGATCAGGCGGTAATAGCCGCGGTCAAACAGGGCGCTGATCATGCTTTCCATGGCCGGCAGATCGATGCCGCTGGTCAGGGCGGTGAGCGACAGCCCCAGCGAGGTGGCGGTATCCTGGGCGTGCGACTCCAGCTGATTGAGAAGAAAGTCGCGGGTCCGCTGTACTTCTCCCAGCCAGAGACCGGTGCAGAGGCAGGCAAGCGTCAGGCAGGCATAGAGCAGCAACTGTCGGAACAGGGTCATGGCTTTCCCTCTTTGCGGTGGAACTCATCGGTCATTCTGGCCAGCAGATCCTGCCAGCGCGACAGCCGGCTGCTGTCGCCGACCATCTTGCCCCGGCCTCGCTGCTTGGCCAGCCACAGACCGGAGCCGTTGAGGCTGTATACCGGCTGCAGATCGGTTCGCTGGGAGGATGGCTTGATGGCGTCGATGAGATTATCGAGGATCAGGGGTTCCGCCTGCGGCCTCGGGTAGTAGCTCAGCACCATGTGGGCCTGATTGAGGCGCAAGGCCTTGACGTAGGTCAGGGTCAGTTTGTTTTCGTCGATACCCAGGTTGATGAGGGAAAAATATTTGGCGATGGCGAAATCTTCGCAATCACCACCCTTGCTTGCCAGGAACTCCACCGGCGTGGCCCAGTAGTCCTCGGCCTGCCAGTGGACGCGATCGTCGACAAAGGCCATGGTGTTGAAAAAGCGGTTGACCTTGTCAATCTTGACCAGTTCGTCGTCCTGCTTTCCCTTCTGCAACAGATCCTGCCAGTCGAGCAGGCGCTGGCGCGCTTCCGCTCCGTACCGCTTTTCCATGGTGCGCAGCAGGTCCTCGCCAAGGATCAGGGTTTCATCGGTCAGGACCGGAAGGGCCGTGAGGACAAGCAGGAAAAACAGGCCGCCAACGGCCAGGATGCGGTTAGATGCGGGCGGCGTTCCGGGGCGCTTCATCGTGGAGCCAAAGACGGAACAGGAAAAACAAAGGACAAAAGGGGCGCACCCTTGGGCGCCAACTCCGCCGGTCGGGAACGAGGCAGCCCGGCCGTAAAACGTGCAACCCGCCGTCCTGCCGGGCACAGGGGGCGGGTTGGGCTCTTTGAGGACAGGCGGCCTGAAAGGGGCTTAATTATATTTCAGCTCCTGGACTTGAATGCGTACCGAATCTTCCGCTTCCTGCTGGGATTTGGCCGTTTTTTCCTCGTCAGCTTCTCCCTCCCTGGGCATTTGCAGCTGCAGCGCGGGTATTAGCCGGCCGGCGCTGTTGAGTATCCGGTACTGGGAGTAGAGGCCTTCATATTCGGCGGTGGTCAGCTGCCGCGCCGAATCGATGCGCTCGGCCTCGGCATCGAGCACGTCGAGCAAGGTGCGTTCGCCGATGTTCCACTGTTTGGTGTAGGCATCGGCCGTGGCCTTGGCGAACTGCTGCCGCTGGCGCAGATAGTCGATTTTCTTTTTGGCTGCCTCGCAGGCCCGCCAGGAGAGGCGAATCGACTCGATAACCTGACGGTGGGTGTGGTTTCTGATCTCCCTCGCCTCGTTGATCAGCTCGACGGTTTCCTGTTTGCGCGAGGTATCCTTCCAGCCGTTGAACAGATTGTAGCGCAGCCGGAGGAACAGGCGCAGATCTTCCCGCTCGTTGTTATTGTCGTAATATGAGCTGTAGTTGGTATCTTCTTCGTAGATCTGGTCCACTTCGAAATCGATGATGGGCAGGAACGGGCTTTTGGCCACCTCATCCTGCTCCTTGCGGGCCACCACGTCGGCGTTGGCCGATTTGAGCTGCGGGTGGCTGGTCAGCGATATCCGCTCGGCCTCGAGCAGGCTTGGGGGCAGGAGATCCGCCGGGATCTCGGGGCGGCTCAGGGACCTGGGCTGGTGGCCGACTATTGCCAGGTAGTTGGTCTGGGCATCGAGCAGATTCTGCTCGCTGACCACCACGTTGGACCGGGCCAGATTCAGGCGACTCTGAATCTGATCCATATCGGCCCGGCGATCGACGCCCGACTCGCTGCGCAGTTTGATCTGGTCGGAGATCCGTTCGTGCAGGGTCATATTTTCCTTGGCCAATTCAGCGATGGCCTCACTTTTCAAGACCTCCAGGTAGACTTCGACGGCCTTGAGCGCCGTGTTTTCCGCGGTGCTCTGGACGACGTAGGCCTGGGACTGGACTCGCGCCTTTTGCCGGTCGACCTCATTCATGGTGGCAAGACCGGCAAAGATGTTCTGTCGCGCGCCAATCCGTACCTGCCAGGGGTCGAGATCCTCTTCAAAGGGTTTCTCCACATAATCTTTTCCCGCGCCCGACTCAAAATCAAGCGTGGGGAAGTAGCCGGACCGGGCCTGCTTGACCTCCTGCTCCCGCGCGAGCCGGTTGTGGGCAACAGCACGAACATCGGGGTTGGAGTTGATCATATGCCTGACCGCATCCTGCACTGTTTCGGCCTGCACCCCCGGGGAGAGGGCCATGCCGCTCCACAGGGTAAGGGCCGCAATCGTTCCAAACTGTTTTATGGCCATGGTTCTCTCCAGACACTTTTGTATACATGAGGGATTCATTCTATTTTATTTTTTCTTTATAATTCATAAGGTACTGCAACTCTTTTGTAAAATGAAAAACGTCAGGAAGCACACCATCCTTACCAATTATTTACTTGAATTTCTATCGAGAGCCATTCCCGAACCGGTTCAATTACACTTTCCTCCCGAAAGCAACAGGATGCAGGCATGAAGGAACGAAAATACGATAGAGGAAACGAGCTCATTCCCTTGGGGGATGTCCTGGCCTCGGTCTATACCATGAAGCAGTGGTCGCGGCAGTGGCGGCTGTTCCGCCTGGTGCGGGACTGGCCGACGATTGTCGGCGAACAGGTGGCCGCACTTACCGCACCTGCGTTTTTCCGGCGGGACGTGCTCTGGATTCATGTCCAGGACTCGGCCTGGATGCAGCACCTGCAGTATGTCAAGATTGACCTGCTGGAGCGGGTCAATGGCGCCCTGGAGGATCAGCCGGCGGCCGATCTCCGCTGGCTGCAACAGCCATTCACAGCGCCCGAGGCGTCGAAGTCGGCGCCCGAGCCCAAGCCCATTGATCCCGCACGCGAGCGATTGTTTATCGAGCTGTCCAACTCCATTCCCAACTTCGAGTGCCGCAAGGCTCTGCTGGACCTGTGGCGGGCATTTGCCGCCTACGAGCCTGAGTGACCCGCGCTCTTGCCCATGGCCCGGCAAATGCTTTTGGGGTGGCCGCTTGTTTTGCGCTTTCACTGCAAATCGGCTATGGTGCCGCTGTTCATCTTCTTTAGTTTTCCTTCCTGCCGGCGCATTGCATGAATATCACAGAACTGATAGGCAACACCCCGCTGATCGAATTGGCCAGGCTCAACCCCTCGAACGGTCGCGTTCAGCTGTTGGCGAAACTGGAATCCCGCAACCCGGGCGGTTCGATCAAGGACCGGGTGGCCCTGTCCATGGTCGAGGCCGGGGAGCGAAGCGGCGAGCTGACCCGTGACAAGATCCTGCTTGAGGCCACCAGCGGCAACACCGGCATCGGCATGGCCATGGTCTGCGCCGCCAAGCAGTATCGCTGCCAGTTGATCATGCCCGAATCGGCCTCCATTGAGCGGCGCTTGATCATGCAGGCCTATGGCGCCGAGATTATCCTGACGCCGGCCAAGCGGGCCACCGACGGGGCCATCGAGAAGGCGTACGCCATGGCCCGGGAGCATCCGGAACGCTATTTCCTCGCCGATCAGTTCAACAACCCGGCCAACTGGCAGGCCCATTACAATACGACGGCCCCGGAGATCTGGGAGCAGACCGGCGGACAGGTCACCGACATCGTCGCCACCCTCGGCACTTCGGGCACGGCCATGGGCCTGTCCCGCTGGTTTGGCGAACACCATCCCGAGGTCCGGGTGATCGCGGTCGAGCCCTACCTGGGGCACAAGATCCAGGGCCTGAAGAACATGAAGGAGTCCTACAAGCCCGGGATTTTTAACAAAACCCTGCCGCATGCAATCGTCAATGTCGCCGACGAGGACGCCTTCGCCACCGTCCGCCTTCTGGCAGCGGAAGAGGGCGTTTTCGCTGGCATGAGCAGCGGCGCGGCCATGTTTGCGGCCATGGAACGGGTCAGTCAGCTCGACGAGGGCTGCGTGGTCGTCATCCTCCCCGACGGCGGCGAACGCTATCTCAGCACCACCCTGTTCGTGCCGCAGAAGAAGATTGCTCCCGAGGCTTCCCGGTTGCGCCTCTTCAACACCATGACGCGTAAAAAGGAGGTGTTCCAGCCGCTCAACGACCAGCGGGTCACCCTGTATGCCTGCGGTCCGACCGCCTTCCAGTCACCCAACCTAGCCCACTGCCGCCGCTTCATCGTCGCCGACCTCATCAACCGTTACCTGCGCGGTCGCGGCTACCAGGTCGTCTCGTACATGAATTTCACCGATATCGACGACAACACCATCGGCGGGGCCATCGCGGCAGGCGCCGATCTGCGCGAATTTACCGGGCGGTACATCGAGGACTTCAAGCAGGCGGCTGAGGTGCTCAACGTTGAGCCGGCCACCGGCTATCCGCTCGCCTCCGAACACATCGGCGACATGATCGAGATCGCCCACAGCCTGATGCACAAGGGCTATGCCTACGAAAAGCATGGCTCGATCTATTTCGACATCTCCAAGTTCAAGAAATACGGACAGTTGTCCGGCATCGACCTGAGCAAGATCAAAATCGGCCAGACCGTGGATCTGGACAACTACGAGAAGGACAATCCGCGCGACTTCACCCTGCTCAAGCGCTCGACCCTGGCGGAACTGAAGAAGGGGCTCTTTTTCGAGACCGAGTGGGGCAATGTGAGGCCGGGCTGGCATATCGAGTGCTCGGCAATGTCCACCCGCTACCTGGGCGAAACCCTGGATATCCACACCGCCAGCCAGGACCTGATGTTCCCGCATCACGAAAACGAGATTGCCATCGCCGAGGCGCTCACCGGCAAGCCCCTGGCAAACTACTGGGTGCATTCCGGGCAGTTGCTCAAGGATGGCCGCAAGATGGCCGGCGACACCGGCAACGTCGTCACCCTGGATGAACTCCTGGAGCGCGGCTACAGCGGCCGGGAAATCCGCTTCATGTTGCTGGGCGTGCATTACCGCAAGCCGCTGCCGTTTTCCATGCGGCGACTCAATGCGGCGCGCACGTCTCTGCGACGGATTGACGAGTACACCCGCAAGCTCCTCTGCCTGCCTGTTGGCCTGCCCCATCCGGAAATTGTGCCCCATGTATCGGAACTTGAGACCCGATTCGTCGAGGCCATGAACGATGACCTCAACATCTCCGGGGCCATTGGCGCACTGTTCCAGTTCATCAAGCAGACCAACCTCATCGTCCAGTCCAGGCAACTCGATCAGGAGCAGAAAAATGATGTGCTGGAGGCGCTGCGGATGGTCAATGGCGTGCTCGGCGTCCTCCGCCTGGAGCACTGCCCGCTGACGCCGGAGATCGACCGGCTGGTGCGGCAGCGGGAGCGGGCGCGGCAGCTCAAGGACTGGACCTCGGCCGACTCCGTGCGCCAGGAACTGCTGCGCCAGGGGGTGACCATCCATGACACCTCGGCCGGGCCAGTCTGGGAGCGACTCGAGGAGGAGTGAGCAGAGAGGGGATCTCCGGGGTACGGGAATTGTGGACAGCAACTCCTGGGCTTATTTCTTGCGTTCGCGCCGGTTCCCCGGTACATTTGCGCCGAAATTCACGCGCCAGTAGCTCAGTTGGATAGAGCAACGGCCTTCTAAGCCGTGGGTCGGGGGTTCGAATCCCTCCTGGCGCGCCATAAATATCAAGGGTTTATGTCTAGCCCTCCAAGCCTCTTTCCGCTCCGTTACATGCCGGTTACATGGATATCTGATTTCCTATCCCGGCAGCCTTTGTTCTCCCCCCTCTGTCCTTCTCCACAGTGAGTTAGGTGCAATCATGACACTGACCAAAGCCGACATTGCTGCACGGGTTTACCGAGACCACCGCAATCTGACCAAGTTACAGAGCGCGGAGGTGGTGGAAGCTTTCATATCGACAGCCAAAGCCTGCATGATAGCCGGCGAGGATCTACTTCTGAGCGGATTCGGCAAGTTCAACGTGAAGGACAAGGCCCCGCGGCGAGGGCGGAACCCGAAGACCGGCGAAGCGCTGCAACTCCCCTCTCGACGGGTGGTTACGTTCAAGCAGAGCAGCCTGCTTCGGGCGAGGGTGAACGGAGGGTAATTCTCCGGTATCTGTTCACCAGTAGCCCTGCTTTGGCCTCGTGCTTATTGCACACAGGCTAAGGCAGGGATGGCCGACAGGGAGTTCATCCCGGCGTCCCTGCTGATCAATCTTCAGTGGGTCCCCCCTGGCGCTGATTCGGGGGGTAGGGGGGTGACCCCCTGGCCCCCTCGCCCGCATCCTATAGATACTCAACGCACACACTGCGGCCCTACCTCCCTCCACCTCCACCCCAGGACAGCGGCGGCGCTGATTCAGGCAACGGCGCCCAGGGCGACAGTTGTCACCAGCCAGGCAACAAACCCAATTATCCACCTCCAGCATCTCCAGCCTTAGGGTAGACAACAACCCCTCGCCGTTTGACCACGGTCAGGCACAGTGGTCAACTCGTTCTCCAACTCCTTCCTCACAAGACCAGATCCAGTTCGGTAATTGTCCTGGCCAGCTCATTCAATTCAGGAAGTTGCAGCCCAGCAGCCTCCTACTCGTTCTGTCGAGTGCGTACAAGCGCATGACAGCACCGATGGCGCCGAGCTCGACTGGCTGCTGGTTAAGCCGCTACCTTGCGCCGCAAGGTTCTGTTATCGTCACAGCGGAGATCGATCAGGGGGTGAACAAGGTGGTGGCAGGGGTGAGGTCGGCTGGGTGCGACTATCATCACTCCTGTGATGGGGTTGGGATCGGCTTGAGGATGATGGGGCCCCCTCGGCGCTGATGCTAGGGGTAGGGGGTGGGCCCCCATCCGGGTGGCTGTGGGTACACTCGAGGTGCAGCTTGTACACAGCGCCCACGATAGCAGCCAGCCTACCCGCGGCCGACCCCTCTACTTGCAGACCTCCCACCACCGGCGGCCAAGGAAACTCTGGTAGGGTTCAGCTAGGAACGTAGTGGAAATTAGATGGAGTTCTCCGCATAGGGTTGATGCGGTACTCCCCTTAATCTGAGGGATACCCTCATTGGTATCGAGTTGGCGCAGCAGGACTTGGATATGGGCAATGCCGTCGATGTAGGCGGCGTCGCGCTTGCTGATGACAGTGAACTGGATACCCACAACGAACAGGTAGTCGGCTTGTCGGATCTGCTTGACGAGACCCTTGCAGGAGATCCTGCGCTCCCCCATTGTGAACACGATCTTGACGGGCAGGCCCAGGTCCAGCGGGACAGGCAACTCCACTGCCAAGCCACCCTCGCCGACGTCGACCAGGGAGCCGGAAAGGGTAGTGTCGATGGTGGTGACCTGAACTGAGATCTCCTGCAGCTCGCACAGCTTGGTGATGTCGCCCCTGCTGATCCGGGCAAAGGCTCGTCTTCCCTGAGGGGCTTTGATGCTGCTGGTCATGGTGCCGTCTCTACTAGAGGGTTGGTGCACAAGATCCAGTGACCATGTTGTGGTACCATAGGAGATGGTTGGCCGCATTACGAATACGCAACCGATCCCATAATTATCAACCGCCGCAATGGGTTCCGGCCAGCCACACCAACTGCCACTGCCGCGACTTCAGGCTTCAGCGGCCAACTCATTCAGCATAACCTTCTTCGCCCAGAGGAGATCACCAGCCAACTGGTGACTGTCCGGCCAGGACATCCCGGCTTTATTCAATCAAGTTTACCGATGCAAAATGGCGTTTTACGCCTCTACGGAACCTCACTGTCGGAAAGCCGATAATGAGCGAGATGGATGACGAGTTGCCGGCGGGAATGCGAAGCTGTCGGCAAAGGTATTTCTTCCTTCGGCCAGTCGCTCATGGTTGGGTAGGCGCAGCGCAGGGCAGTAGCTCTGGTATAAACCCCGCGATTGACTCCCTGATGGGGCCCCCTCCCAGCGATGAGGGGTGGTAGGGGGTGGGCCCCGCTACCTCACTGCCTTCAACAGTTGACTGGGGACTTGCACTTACTATAGGACACGAACCAACAAAAATGGCGGTCAATCTCCTTGAGATCAACCGCCCCTTGCCTTACGCCTTGCAATGCAACACACGCACGCTGCATCCGTTTCAGAACATTTCATCATCCTTTCTCCAGCACGGCTCTCAGCTGGACGGCGATATCCCCTTTGGTAAACGGTTTCATGGCAAACCCCTTGATACCGTAAGCCTTGGCCTGGGCTTCGTTGACCAGGTTGCTATAGCCGGTGCAGAGAATGATCGGCAGCTCGGGACGGATCTGGAGCAGGCGCCGGGCGAGGTCGAGACCGGTCATGCCCGGCATGGTCTGGTCGGTGATCACAGCGTCAAAACGGCTGGGATCGTTCTGGAAGGTTGTCAATGCCTCGAGGCTGTTGATACACACCGTCACCTCGTAGCCGAGGCGTTCGAGCATGGACTGGCCCATCTCGATGAGGATCTTCTCGTCATCGACCAGGAGGATACGGCCGCTGCCAGTGGCAACCGATTCCGCCACATCGTCCAGGCTGGTGCTCTTGTCGTCACAGGATGGTAGGATGATGGTAAAGACTGTGCCATTACCGGAATCGCTGACGCAGGTGATGAAGCCACCGGAGTCACGGACAATGCCGTCGACAATGGCCAGACCCATGCCGGTACCCTTACCCACCTCCTTGGTGGTGAAATAAGGATCGAAGATCCGGTCCCTGATCTCCGGGGGAATACCCGGGCCAGTGTCGGCGACGGAGAGTTGGACAAAGGGGCCGGGAACAAGGTCTGGATGGAGGGTGAGGTCGGCCTCGCTGCAGTTGATGTCGTCGATGGCGATCTCCAGGCTGCCACCGGTCTGCTCCATGGCGTGGAAGGCGTTGGTGGCCAAGTTCATCAGCACC